>CALMBD010000168.1 GCA_937861115.1 uncultured Bacteroidota bacterium
GCATCACGGCGTCCTTCCCGGCAGCGCTCAATCAGGTCGCGGTGCGTTTGTGTGGCGTCCATTTCGTTATTTGATTGTATTGACATACTATTTTGGCCGGGGTTGCATGCATTTTAACATTTAGCGTGTCAAATTTCGGTCATATAGATGAGAATGGACGATTTTTAAGTTTTGAAGCGAAGTCCTGCTTTCAAAAACGGTCACTTCTCTTCTTCTCTATACATTTGCCAAAAATTTTATCCATGCAGATCAGAATACAATACCTCTCCGCCTTACTCCTGTTGTTGCCTGCCTTTTGCTTCGCACAAATCGAAGATGCCGACGACATCTTCCGGGAATTGCGCGCCCTCGACGGCACCTGGTTTATGCCGACCGACCGGGGCGACCGGCTCGAATCATGGCGTATCGCCGACGACAGTACCCTGGTGGGCCGCGACTTCCGCATCAAACCTGAAAACGGCGATACTGTTACGCTGGAAACGATGCGCATCGAATTCCGCAACGGCAATATCGATTACCTCGTCATTGTGCGCGGCCAGAACCAGAACAAACCGGTACCTTTCCGCCTTACGCAGGCCGACTACGACGGGTATGTGTTTGAAAACCCCGATCACGACGATCCGCAAAAAATTCGTTACCTGCTACTGGGCAACCGCGAACTGCAGGTGACCCTGGAAGGAAAACGCAACAACCGCGCGGTCAAGCAGGAATATGTTTTCGAACGCGAATTTACACCCGGCTCGGTGGAGTTCCGCCTGCGCGGCGGCATCAACGCCAATACCCTCCGGGGCACAGGCTATTTCCCCTCTGACACTCCGGCTGACAAACCGGTATTCGGCTGGAAACCCGGCTGGGAGGTCGGTACCCAGGTTGCCTTCAAGGGCCGCGGCGGTTTTGTCACCATCAATTGCGAACTGGGCCTCACCGGCCGTTCCGCCCACGCCAAATCGGCATTTACCGCTATAGACGATACGACTTTCAGCGCCTACAAGCGCGATGGCACCTACCATACCATCTGGCTGACGCTCGCCGTCGCCCCGGAAATATCGTTCAAGCGCGAAGGCCGGCTTTCCATCATGGTAGGCCCCTACCTGGGTGTCCTGCTGGGCAGCCGATTGAAGGGCACCCTCGAACCCAAGGGAGAGAACAAACTGTTCGAGGCCAACAACGATTTCAAAAAAACCGATATCGGCGTGGTGGCCGGGTTCCAGTACAAATGCAATTTTGGCAAAAAAGACATCGGCGGCAAACTCGGGCTGCGGGCCAATATCGGCCTGTCTGACCTCGACAACCTGTATGTGCGCGGCAGCAGCAGTGCAGCGCTCGGCAACGGCCGAATCTCTCTGCTCGGCGCGTCACTGTATTATAGTTTCAATTTGTTGAACCTCTGAGTCGTTTCGTCATTCGTCATTGTAGTGCGTTGGGAATTATCCAATGACGCCAATGGCGAATGACGATCAACAACCACAAAATGGCAAAGCAAAAATTCTATGTGGTGTGGGAGGGCCATACGCCCGGAATATACACGTCGTGGGAGGCTGCCAAGCGGCAGGTAGACGGGTATGCCCAGGCCAAGTACAAGAGTTTTGAAAGCCGTGCAGAAGCGGAAAAGGCGCTCAAGGGCAACTACTGGGCGTTTGTAAAAAAGGACGCGACGCCACAGCGGTCTGCCGGAAAAATCCCGCGTTCGGCCATCATTATGGAAAGCCTGGCGGTGGATGCGGCCTGCAGCGGCAATCCGGGCGACATGGAGTACCGGGGTGTGTACACGGCTACCGGCCGCGAACTGTTCCACATGGGGCCCCTGCAGGAGGGCACCAACAACATCGGCGAGTTTTTGGCCATCGTACACGGCCTGGCGATGCTGAAGCAGCAAAACAAGCCGTCGATGCCCATTTATTCGGATTCCAAAACGGCGCAGGGCTGGGTAAAAAAAGGCAAATGCAACACCAAACTCGAACAGACCGGCCGCAATGAAAAGATATTCGACCTGATCGACCGCGCGGAGCAATGGCTCGCCGCCAACAAGATCACCAACCCCATTCTGAAATGGGAGACGGAAGACTGGGGAGAAATACCGGCAGATTTCGGGCGGAAATAAAAAAACCGCCGCGCTTCGTTCAGCACGGCGGAACAGCAGTGATTTGCTCTTGTACTTCCGCTATAATTCAATTTTTTGGTAAAATAGCCGGGGACGTGTGTAATCTGTCTTTCGCTTTCATTTGGTCTACACGCCCCCGGGCCACAGGTGTTTCAGTCTTTTTTGGCCAGGACCTGGCCCTTGCTTTCGCCGTACACCGACACATCGAACTCGATCCCGTTATGCCCCCGGTTGTCGATGGTGCCGTTGTTGGCCAGGGCATCTTCCCGCGTGCCTACCCGGTTGAGGATCAGCTTGCCGGTTTCGAGGATGACCAGTTTTGCATTGCTTTCAATTCTGATCGAATGCACTTCCACTGTTTCGTCGATAACAGGGTAAGAAAAGGTCGTCGTCGAGGTATTGGGGATCACCACATCGTCAAACACATCGGGAATCCTGTGAAGCGACCAGTTGCTCGCTATATTCCAGTCGATCGGTCGGCCGGGCGTTCCACCTTCCCAGGTGTTTTGAACTTGTGCCTGCACGCCGGTCACGGCTAAGAGCAGGATAATCATCAGGCCGGATTTTTCAAGTGCGTTTCTCATGGTGGTTTGTTTAGTGCTGATTGCAGTGAATCATATGAAAGGTTAGTCGGGGCATCCTGGAGATATATCAACGGGAAGCGCTATTTTTTTTTTCAGAAGTCTGTCATGCGGCACTAACGCGGCATGAAAAAATCTATCCGAAGCGTTTTTCCCGAAGCAATCGGTTTGCCGTTGAGCAATGCGGGCTTCCATTTGGGCATCGTTTCCACTACCCGGCGCGCTTCCTCGTCGCAGCCCTGTCCGAGTCCGTTGCGTACCTTGACATCGCGTACCACACCGGCTGTGTCGATCGTCAGGGTCAGGGTAACGGAGCCTTCCACGTGCCTGGCGGATGCATTGAGGGGATAGTTGAGGTTTTGTGCTATGTACTCCAGCATTTGCTGGTGCCCTCCTACGAATTCGGCATTCCGGACTTCGGTACCATCAGGGCTGTCAAGGTTTTGGGCATTCATTTGGTTGAAGAAGAGCGCGAAAAGCAACAGGATCGTTTTCATAAGTATGTGATTTTGGTTTTTCTGTTGACACAAACATACACGCCGACACACCCCGTACGCCACTCCAAAACAGTGAAGCCGGGCAGCGTTGGTAGTGAACCGGGAAAATCCGTTGGTGAGTCCGGAATCCTCGTTACCTTCGATGTATGGAAGGCGGATACCATATACTCTATGTGGACGACGAGGCGGACAACCTCTCGGTATTCAGGAGCTATTTCAGGAAATACTACAAGGTAAGCACGGCCAACAGTGCGCATGAAGCGCTCCTGTTCCTGGAAAAAGAGCGGGTTGACCTTGTGGTGAGCGACCAGCGGATGCCCGGCATGACCGGTGTTGCCATGTTCGAGATCATCCGCACCCGTTTTCCCGATATCATCCGCATTATTCTGACGGCTTACAGCGACATGCAGGCGGCTATCGATGCCATCAACAAGGGGAAGGTCTATTATTTTGCCGCAAAGCCCTGGAGCCCGGAGGAATTGTCGATCATTATCAGCAATGCCCTCGAGTCATATACCCTGAAACAGTTGAGCCGGCGCCTGGTGGAAGAAAATGCCGATCTGCTGCTCAAGACGGAGCGACAGGAAAAAGCGAATATCCTCTCGCAGTTTGAACTCCTGAAAACAAAAATAAATCCCCATTTCCTCTTTAACAGCCTGAATATCCTTGCGGCATTAATTCCTGAAAATCAGTCGCTTGCAGTAGAATTCACCACCCGGTTTTCAAAACTTTACAGGCGTTTGCTTGAATTGCGCGATCAGCCGCTGATCTCTCTGGATCAGGAACTCGAGTTTGTAGATGCCTACCTTTATCTTCAGAAGATGCGCTTTGACGGGTGTCTTCAGGTGGATATCGTACCACCCGACAGGTCAGAGCGTTTTGCCCTGCCGCCTTTTACCCTGCAGATACTGCTGGAGAACGCCATCAAACACAATATTGCGGCTGAAGAAATGCCCCTGTGCATCCGAATCACAACTCCCGGGAGTGGCCGCCTGGAAGTGTCCAACAACCTGCAGCCTCGCGGGACACCCGTGGAGTCGACCGGCCTGGGGCTGGACATACTCAAATCCCGCTACGAACTCATCACCCCTGAACCGGTGGAATTCGAGCAGCGCGACGGCAAATTCATCGCCCGCGTGCCGCTTATCGAAGAAGCCTGACAAATGCTGTTGATAAATAAGCCCCGGTTGTCGACTAATTTTACGAAGACCTGCAGCATTCAAGATTCACGACATAACATACCATGCGCGTCATAATTGTTGAAGATGAAAAACATGCCCGGGACAACCTGGAAAAGATATTGCTCGATATCGATCCGGATATCGAGATACAGGCCAAGATGGACTCGGTGCGCAGTACTGTCGCCTGGCTCAAGGCCAACGATACCGACCTGATTTTTCTGGATATTCAACTGGCCGACGACCTGAGTTTCAGGATATTCGAGCAGATCGAGGTGCTTACACCCGTCATTTTCACCACGGCGTACGATCAGTACGCGCTGCGCGCTTTCAAGGTGAACAGCATCGATTACCTGTTGAAACCCGTCAACCGCGAGGAGATTGAGCAAAGCCTGGAAAAATACCGGAATACCAGACCCAAAGCAGCCGCGATCGACGTTACCCGGTTGCTGGAGTCGCTCCAGCAGGAGCCGCGCCGCAACTATCAGCAACGTTTTCTCGTGAGCCGGCGCGACAAGATCATGAGCATCCGAACGGAAGATGTGGCCTATTTTGAAGGGGAGGACCGTTTTGTTTATCTCGTCAAACACGACGACAGCCGGTACATGGTGGAATACAAGCTCTCCGATCTGGAGGAGATACTCGATCCGGCACATTTTTTCCGGCTCAACCGGAGTTTTATCGCCCATTTTGATGCGATCAGCAAGATCACGGTACTGTCGAAGAGCCGTGTCAAGGTCGAATTGAAGCCGCAGGCCAGGCGCGATGTTTTTGTAAGTGCGGAAAACACACGCGATTTCAAGGCGTGGCTCAATAAGTAACCCTCAATTTTCTTTCAAAAACGTACGGGAGAATACACGCTGACCGGCTTCAAGGCGGATAAAATAGATGCCGCCCGGTAAATTGCCGAGTGGAATGGCCATTTCGTGGTCGCCTGCCGGCACCTGTTCCGTTTCGACTGTATAGACGACCTGGCCGAGCGTATTGGCAATCTGTAAGGTAACCGGGGCAGAAATCTGGAGGTTGTATGCTGCGTTCAGGATATTGCCGGCCGGATTGGGAAATACCCTGAAGTCAGTGATCTGCTCCTCCGGAGTCGTTGCTGCGCTTGGATCGCTGAGGACAAAACCGCGGTGATCGATCGCCTCGAATTCACCACCGGTGAGGATAGGCACAGCCGGGTTGTTGTATCCGTATAACCTGTAATAGCCGTTGCCATAGTTGCAACAGATACCATCGCCATAGGCATCCACGAAACGGATGGAATAGCAACCGAATCCGGGCAACTCCAGTGTTTTGTTGATCAGGGCATTGCTGGCATAGGATCCGGCGCCGGGGTCGACCTCGCCGTAAGTGCCGCCGCCGTTGGGCCCTACGTTTTCGTTGCCTCCGTGGTACAGGACACTGCCCCATTCATCGAGCAGTTCCCAGTAGGTTTCGGCGCCGAAGTTGTCGGTTTTTATCTTCAGGATGATCTTTTGGGTATTGAACGCTGCGGCCTGGGTAAAACTGTTGTTGTGTACGTTGTTGGAGTAATCATCATCGCCCTGCCCTCCGTTGATGGAGGAAATGGTTGTTTTTAAAACACCCTCACCGCTGAGTTCCAGCGAATCGAAGGTGATAAACGCTTCGCCGTACAGGGGTAAATTGCCCGTCCAGTACAGGGACTGCTGCAGATCATCGTTCCAAGTCAGGCTGACGGATGCCGATGTCAGAGCGTTGGCGCCGAGATTGATGATGGAAAAAGCCGGCTTGACAGACAGGGTATCGCATATTTCGTATAGTTCGGTACCCGGGTCATAATTAAAAATACCAGCGTTGTTTGTTCCGGATGCCACGGGGCAACCCAGTGATCTTTCCCAGAGTTTTTCGGCGCTCAGTTGTCCCACCTGGTATACCTTTCTGTTGGGACAGATCATGTAGATGGTGGGATAGTATGCCACGTCGAAACTGTCGGACAGGGCTGCGTTGTCGAGGTACGGATAGGTGGTACCGTTCAACCAGTTGCCGAAAGTAAAACTATTGCAGCCGGATGGTCCCAGCAGGCACTCCGGATTGGTTTGAGGGTCGCCTTCAACAAAAAGAACCCGTGCCTTGTCATCGCCGTCGGGGCCATGTGCCAGGTAGTATTTTTGCAGGTCATGACCATTGTGGTAGGCCCAGCAGGGCTGGCACCAGGTAGCACTCACTTCAAGCAGGACGACTTTCCCTTCATTGAGCAAATCGTACAAATGCCAGCTTTGCCCGGTGATATCCTGAGCGTTGAAATCGGGCGCCGCTGCACCCTGCGGCAATTGGGCCGGCAAGCGTGCAGGGCTAAACAGCAGGAGATAACATGCTGCAAACGCATTCAGGTATGTTTTGCTAATAATATCCAGGCGCTTAAATTTTTAAAGGCAGAACAAAAATAGACAGCCGGATTGGGTGAATAGGCTTACCTTTGCTTATATTTTGCGAAACCTGCTAATCAGTGACATTTTGCTTATGAAAAACTTGATTTTTACTCTTCTGTTTGCACTTTTTGCCGTTTTAACTGTTCAAGCGCAAACGTTCAGCCTGTCCGCCGATACCGCCTGGGTTGCGGGTCCGATCAATGTCGACGACATTGAGACACACATTGACATTGTAAACCTGATCAATAGTGCCCGCGATATCAAATGGGAGCGCACCGAGCTCGTTTTGAACCCCGTTGGCATGCCTATTAGCGACCTGTACACCCAGGTCTGCGATGCCAATGCCTGCTGGGGCGGTGCGACAAGTTCCAAAACATTCGTTCTGGATGCGGGCGCAACGGTTCCCATGATCGTTCACTTGCGGAACTTCACCGGCCAGGCTGCCAATACGGTGGTACAACTGAAGTTTACCGACCTGGCATTTCCGGACAACCCGGATTTTGCCTATTATTTTCTGGATGCCAGCCTCACAGGTACGCATGATCTGCCGGCTGCCGATGTGCAACTTTTCCCGAACCCTGTGGTGGAGTCGTTCACCCTGACCAATTCGGAAGATGTTGCCCGTGTTCGGGTGTTTAATACCGACGGGCGTCTGGTGCTGGATGCGGCGGCGCAGCCAGCCAATGTTTATATGCTCAAGGATCAGCCTGCAGGCCACTACGCTGTTGTACTGGCGGCTCAAAACGGCAAAACCTTTCAGGTCATCCCGATCGTCAAGAATTAAGGGCTGGAGAGGATTTTCTCCTGAATCAAAAGAGTCATTGCCGGACGTCCGGTAATGACTCTTTTTGGGATGCAGCAACCTTTACCGCATACACCTACTGCTCCTCCCGCACGAGTTTGGTAAGGGCATACAACTGATTGGCCAGGCGTTCGCCGTGCGATTCGAAAATTTCCCGCAGGCGCGCGTTGTTTTCGGGACTAAAATCGAGGACCTCAGGATAAAGGCCGACAGTAGTTTCATTGAGACTTGTGATAATGGCGTGGGCAACGTCGTCCCAGCTGGGGTGCGCGGAAGGTTCTGCCTGTGCCGACAGGGCAAGCCAGTCGGCCTCTGCCGTCCGGGTGTCCGGGTCCTGTTGGCGCGCCTTTCTGCTGTGCAGCCATTCCAGCCTTTCTTTTTCCGCAGCCTTCAAGTCGACATGCATTTCAAGGTATCTCCTGAGGTGCTCATTCCAGTCCATATCTGACAGTTCGAGGCGTTCCAGGAGTATTTCATGGTGCTTCGTATCATTTCCCAGGGCCTCATGCAGTTCCGGCTCATGCCGTTTCAGGTATTCCAGGAACGAATCAAAGTCGACAAACATATTTTCCATGGCCTCCGGCGTTTTGAAAGCCGGACCGTCGAGGTTGAACCAAATAGTGGCATATCCACCGTTTTCGATTTCAAAACGGATGTTGAATATGTTGTACGAAATATCTTCGCCTGTTGTATTGTCCATGACAAACGGCATTGGGGATATTTTATGGAAAAATCGTAAGATATGCTTTCCTGCTGTGGAAACCCCCGAATCCCCGTACTTTTCGCCTCCATTGATAACTATTTGACCATCTTCTGATTTTTCCCTCGATGAGCATCCATTTCCACCTCCGTTATTCCACCCGTTTCGGGCAAGACCTGTTTGTGATCATCGAAGCCGGTCAGGACGGCGCTGAACAGGCTGCCGAATATCCGATGACCTACCTTAACGACGAACTATGGCAATGCAGCGTGGATGTCGGCCATGCGCCACAGGTGTTGTTCTATCGTTTTGAAATGCGGGAACAATCGGGTGAGATAAAAGAGGACTGGGGCCGTCGTCGTCTGGACTATTCCGGGAAAAACGATTTGCGGGTATTTGATTACTGGAATGTCCCCGGCGCTGTGGAAAACGCCTTCGAAACCCAAGCATTTCGGGTCCTGGAGCCCGTAGAGGAGGCAAAAGAAGCAATAGCAAAAAAGGGATTTACCCACTATTTCAGGGTAAAGGCGCCCTTGCTTCGGAAGGAGGAAGTGCTGTGCATGGTTGGCCACGGTATTGCCCTGCGCAACTGGGATACCAAAGCGCCCCTGCTGCTCCGGCGTGACGGTGAAGGCTGGTTTTTACAACTCGATCTTTCCGGCGAAAACTTTCCCCTGGGCTATAAATACGGCGTCTGGAACACCCGGACAAACCAGTTTATGGGGTTTGAGGGAGGCTCCAACAGAACCCTGTATGCCGCTGCCACAGGCACCCGGGAACCGGCATTGACCATTCTGAACGATGGATTTGCGCGATTCCCCTCCCCAACCTGGCGCGGGGCCGGCGTCGCCATTCCCGTTTTCAGCCTGCGCAGCAAAAAGAGCTGGGGTGTGGGCGAATTCAGCGATATCCTGCTGCTGGTGGACTGGGCAAAGTCCGTCGGGCTCAAGATCATTCAACTGTTGCCTGTCAACGATACTACGGCCACCCATACCTGGGTCGATTCATACCCGTATTCGGCTGTTTCGGCTTTTGCCCTGCATCCGATTTACCTGAATATGGAGCAATTGGCCGGCAAAAAACACGCTGCACTGCTGAAGCCGTATCAGAAAACACAAAAGACCTTAAATGCGCTTGAAGCGGTCGACTACGAGGCCGTTATGAAACTAAAATGGGAGATCATCCGCCAGCTGTACCAGCTGCAAAAAGACGAATGGGCCGGCGACAAGGCCTACCAGGCCTATTTTGCGGAAAACCGGCACTGGCTTGGGCCATACGCCGCCTTTTGCAGCCTGCGCGACGCAAACGGTACGGCCGACTTCAGCAAATGGCCCTCGCAGAAGGTCTGCCAACCGGCAGAGGTGGAAAAGATGCTGTCGCCGGCATCAAAAAATTACGACGAGGTAGCCATCCATCTTTTTGTGCAGTGGCACCTGCACCTGCAGTTGAAGGCGGCAACTGATTATGCACATGAGCATGGTATCGCCGTAAAAGGTGACATCCCGATCGGCATCTACAGATACAGCTGTGATGCATGGGTAGCGCCTGAACTGTACAACATGAACATGCAGGCCGGCGCGCCGCCCGACGATTTTGCGGTGAACGGACAGAACTGGGGATTCCCCACATACAACTGGGCGCAGATGCAGGCCGACGGATTTGCCTGGTGGCGGCAGCGCTTTCACCAGATGAGCCTGTATTTCGACGCTTTTCGAATCGATCATATCCTCGGCTTTTTCCGCATCTGGAGCATTCCCATGGATGCCGTGGAAGGCATACTCGGGCATTTCGTGCCGGCCATTCCGGTCACGGAAGCGGAACTTTTGGAAAACGGGGTGGGATTCGATCGCGACCGGCTCTGCCGCCCATATATCACGGAACAGGTGTTGCACGATATTTTCGGCGCCGATATCAACTGGGTGGGAGAAAATTGTCTGCTGCCGCGCAAGGACGACCGCTTTGACCTGCGCCCCGAATTCGCCACACAACGTCTGGTGGAACAATACTTTGAAGGCCAGCCCGGCACCGGGCAACACATCAGGCTGCGCGACGGGCTGTACCGGCTGATCGCCAACGTTATATTGCTGGAGGGCGGCGCAGAGGAGAATGGTGCGCTGCATTTTCGCTTCGGCATGGAAAAAACATCATCGTTCCAATACCTGCCCGAAGCCGTAAAGGGGCCGCTCAAAGCGCTGTATGTCGATTATTTTTACCGCCGGCAGGACGATTTCTGGCAGCGGGAAGCCATGGAAAAACTGCCGGCCCTCAAGCGAGCCACCGAAATGCTCATCTGCGGCGAAGACCTCGGAATGGTGCCGCATTGTGTGCCGGATGTGATGAAAGAACTCGGCATCCTGAGCCTTGAGATACAGCGCATGCCCAAAGCGACCGGCGCCACCTTTTTTCACCCCAAAGATGCGCCATACATGTCGGTGGTGACGCCCTCCACCCACGACATGAGCACTATTCGGGGCTGGTGGGAGGAAGACCACGACCTGTCGCAGCGGTTTTTCCGGGAAATACTCGGACTGGAAGGCTCCGCGCCGTATTTCTGCGAGCCATGGCTCAATCGGGCCATACTCGAACAGCACTTTCAATCACCTGCCATGTGGAGTATTTTCCAGTTGCAGGACCTGCTCGGCATGGACGAGAAACTACGCCGCGAAAATCCGCACGACGAGCGCATTAACATCCCGGCGAACCCAAAGCACTATTGGCGCTATCGCGTGCATATTATGTTGGAGGACCTGATGAAATCGGGGGAATTCAACGCGGCGTTGAAAAAGATGATCGCGGGAAGCGGCAGGGCTTGATTGCAGCATTTCCCGCGACCATCTTTTGTCGTTCCTGTTATTCCCCCAGGTTATCGTATTCGAAAATGGAGTGGTGAAGCGGTGAGCCCGGCGGCAGCGTCGTAAGCGGTTTGATAATGCCGTCGTGCAGGTCGTACACCCAGCCGTGCAGGTGCGGACGGCCGTGTTTTTTCCACGCATTTTGTACGATGGAAGTCTCCGCCAGATTTTGCACCTGTTCCTCGATATTCAATTCGATCAGGCGGTTGAGACGTTCGTCATCGGTGGGCAGACTCTCGATCTCGTTTTGGTAAAGGCGGTATACATCCTTGATATTGCGCAGCCACTTGTTGATAATCCCGAATGAATGCCGCGTCATGGCCGCTTTCACACCACCGCATCCGTAATGGCCACACACTACCACGTGTTTGACCTCCAGTACTTCCACGGCGTATTGCAGTACACTGAGCAGGTTCAGGTCGGTATGGACGACCAGATTGGCCACATTGCGGTGGATAAATATTTCACCCGGCTGGGTTTGGGTGATTTCATTGGGTGGTACCCGGCTGTCGGAGCAGCCGATCCAGAGAAATTCAGGGCGCTGGATATTTACCAGCCGTTCGAAAAACTGCGGGTCTTCCAGTTTTTTTTCTTTTGCCCAGGCTTTGTTTTCGAGAAGAAGATGGTTAACCGTTCGTTCCATTTTGCTCAGTTTTAATGATTTGCACTGCTTGACCCGACAAACGCCGGACACTTACATTTACGCCCCTGAAGTGGGCAGTCTGGATATATTCGTTGATAATTTCGGCATTGTCCAGATCGATAAATCCTGTCTTGCTCACATCGATCACCAGGTCGGCCCCTTCGGGGACTTTTTCCAGAATACGCTTGAGTTCGTATTTGTGCATGAAGGACATGTCCTTTTTGAACCGGATCAGGTGTGTATCCCCGTCTGCGATATACAGGATGGCGGATTTGTAATTATTGATAATAATAAAGGCTCCGCCGACAAACAGCCCCACACCGATTCCAACCAGCAGGTCGGTAAGCAGAATAGCCACGATCGTCACGACAAACGGAATGAGGTGCGCCCAGCCTTTTTCGTACTTGGCGATAAATATTTGAGGCTTGGTAAGTTTGTAACCTACCGAAATAAGCACAGCGGCGAGTGCCGCCAGGGGTATTTTATTCAACAGTCCCGGTATGGCCACGGCGCAAACTGCCAGGAGTATGCCGTGCAGGATCGTTGAGGTTTTGGTGCGTCCGCCGGAACTGACGTTTGCCGAACTGCGCACGATAACCGATGTGACGGGCATGCCGCCAATCATGCCCGAAGCGATATTGCCTATGCCCTGTGCCATCAGCTCCCGGCTGGTTGGCGTTCTTCGCTTGAATGGGTCAAGTTTGTCTATGGCCTCGATACTGAGCAGTGTTTCCAGACTGGCCACCACGCCAAGCGTAGCTGCTACAATCCACACTTCCTTATTGCCGATATGACTAAAGTCGGGGAAACTGAACTGCTGCAAAAACTCATTCATGGAACCCGCAACCGGGATGGATACCATATGCTCGGCGTAAATGGCGAGCGACGGCGCTGCCACGTGGAATATTTCGTTTGCAATAATACCGAACAAAACGACCACCAGGGGAGCCGGCAGGTATTGCAACAACGGCTTTTTCCGGAGCGAGGAAGTATCCCACCAAAAAAGAAAGATCAGCGACACGACCGAAATAAGTATTGCTCCCGGAGTGAATTGCTGGTCAAGCATCCGCCAAAGCGCCGAGAACGTGTTTTCCCCGTCTGCCTGCTGAAAGGAAAGATCGCCTTCATAATCGCTGTCGTATCCCAATGCGTGGGGTATTTGCTTGAGGATAAGGATGAGACCGATGGCAGCAAGCATACCCTTGATCACCGCCGACGGCACAAAGTCGCCGACAATACCCGCACGCAACGCTCCCAAGGCAATTTGGATGCAACCTGCCAGCACTACGGCGAGCAAAAACACCTCAAACGAAGGAAGCGATTGTACCGCGCTCAGCACAATTACCGTAAGACCTGCCGCCGGGCCGCTGACACTTAAAGGGGATTTGCTGATCAGGCCGACCACCACGCCACCTACCACACCGGCAATAATACCTGAGAAAAGAGGTACACCCGAGGCAAGCGCAACGCCCAGGCAAAGCGGAAGCGCAACCAGAAAGACGACAAGGGCAGCAGGTGCGTCGTACCGAAGGTTAGACGTCAGTTGGAAATATTTTGACTTCATATGATGCTAAATCAACAACAATGTTGCAGATACCCGGCCTAACACCAAAGTATGTGATGTTGTTCGTGAAAAAAATAAATTATCGTACGGGCGTCCACTCTTTCATGTATGACTTGCGTCGGAAAAGCAAAGACAGGCCTTCGCGCAAGTAAATGATTGTCAGACGAATATATCCGTATTCCCGAAAACGACGGGGCGAGTGGTGCACGGCCAGGCGATAAAAATATCCGACATGCCCTTCTTTGTGCAGCCGGTAGAAAAGATTGCAGTCCTCCCCTGCCACAATCGTCTCATTGTAGCCGCCGATCTTTTCAAACACCGAGCGCCGGACGATCTGACATTCTCCTTTGGCCAGGTAAACACCAACCGAGAAAGACAGCCGGATGACACTGTTCATCAGCAGGTGGTATAGTTTATCCATAAATCCCGACTCCTCAGGATACACCCAAATCGGTACCGTCGCGGCGACAAGGTCTTTTTGGGCGAATGTTGAAAGAAGATACCTGAAAAAGCGGTCTTTATCCCGGATATGAACATCGGCATCGGTGTGAAAAAGAATATCGCCACTGGCCTGGGCAGCACCCAGGTTGCGCCCTATAGCGATGTTTTGTTTGCCTTCGCTCTGGATAAACTTGATCCGATCGCCAAGTTTGGCCTGCCAGCCCCGCACCACCGCTGCGGTTTCATCTTTGCTGTCGGCATCTGAAATGATAACTTCCAGGTCGTATTTCCCCAGGTATTCTTCAAACTGGCCGATCGTGCGGCCTATATATTTCCCTTCGTTCTTCGTCGGGATAATAATGCTCAGTTTGATATGATCCACCATAGCTTTTACAGAAGTAACCGGCAATAATACCGATTCAACGGGTTAACCGCGGGTTAATTTTTTGTAACCGAAGCATTTGGCGGGTTGCGCCGGTCTCATTTGGCCACGTGCGCCTGGTAAGCATCGGCGCTCATCAGGGTGTCGAGGTCAGCCGGGTTGTCCAGTTCCACTTTTACGATCCAGCCTTTTCCGTACGGATCTTCATTGATCAATCCGGGGTTTCCGCCTTTGGAATCGTCGAGATCGGCATTGAACTCCAGTACCTTGGCTTTGAGCGGCATAAACAGGTCTGAAGTCGTTTTGACCGCTTCAACAGTTCCGAACACCGCATTGGCGTCAATGGTTTTGCCAACGGAATCTACTTCGACGTAAACCAGTTCGCCCAGTTCGCTCTGGGCAAATTCGGTGATCCCCACATAGGCTGTCTTGCCGTCTTCAGCGCGAATCCATTCGTGGTCTTCAGTGTATTTACAATTGCTTGGGAAGTTCATTTCAAGTGTTGGTGATGAGTGATAACGTACCGCTGTTCCCGGTATTTGTGTGCCGGCGCCAAACAACGACTGGCAAAAGTAGCGTTTTTGGTTTTGAGGAAAATTTTGGGCGCAAAAAAAATTGCAACAGGACGGTATTTCTTCGCGGCGAACGGACAATTCGCCATTTTTGGATGCGTACGGCTTGCACAATTCGACAAAACTCTCCTTCTTTCGCGCTGAAATATTGTTCCAGACGCCTGTTCATGCACCGCACTGTCCTACTTTTGTGCCGTGTTTGAAACCACCAGTACATTCCGTACACCCTCTATCGCTCCATTCAGGTTATGAAATACAAGGCACTTAGTTCGGAACTTTATCAGTACAACCGCAAGCGGTTCATCCGTGAAATGAAACCGGGCACTATCGCCATCATCAACTCCAATGATCAGATGCCGCGCTCGGGCGACCAGTATTTTCCCTTTCGCCAAAACGCAGGGATGTTTTACCTGAGCGGTATCGATCAGGAAGAAAGCATGTTGCTGCTTTTCCCCGACTGCCCGCGGGAAGGCCACAAGGAGGTGCTGCTGATCAAGCGCACCAACGAGCACATTGCCGTTTGGGAAGGTCACAAGTACACCAAGGAAGAGGCCAGGGCCGTATCCGGTATTGAAAAAGTCTATTTCCTCGATGAGGCGGAGGTTATGCTGAACGAGATGATCCTGCTTTCGGAAGGTATTTATTTGAATATCAACGAAAACGACCGCTTTATTTCCCCCGTGGAGCACCGCGACCTGCGCTATGCCCGCAGCATCCAGCAATCGTACCCCGCCCACACGATCTATCGCGCCCAGCCGATTCTGAAAAAACTGCAAATGGTGAAAAGCCAGTGGGAAATCGATGTGTTGCAGCACTGCGTCGATATAACGGGCAACGCCTTTCGCCGCGTTCTGGATTTCGTCAAGCCGGGCGTTTGGGAATATGAGGTGGAAGCCGAGATCATCCATGAGTTTATCAGGAGCGGCACTACCGGCCACGCCTATCAACCTATCATCGGGTCGGGCAAAAACGCCTGCGTTCTGCATTATATCGAGAACAACCAGCAGTGCAAAGACGGTGACATGCTGCTCATGGATTTCGGCTGCGAATACGCCAACTATAACGCCGACCTTACCCGTACCATCCCTGTAAACGGGGTGTTCACCGACCGTCAGCGCGCCGTTTACAACGCCGTACACCGTGTGCTGGTGGAGGCCCGCGCCCTGCTGGTGCCCGGCAATACCATCGACGAACTCAACAAGGAAGTGGGCAAGATCATGGAAAGTGAATTGCTCGGCCTCGGCCTGATCAGCCGCTCCGATATCGAAAAGCAGCCCGAAGACAAACCCGCCTACAAAAAGTACTTTATGCACGGCACCAGCCACCACCTCGGTCTCGACGTGCACGACCTGATGGGGCGTTACGAGCCTTTCCGCGCAGGCATGATTTTTACCTGCGAACCCGGCATTTATATTCTGGAAGAAAACCTCGGCGTACGCCTCGAAAACGATATTCTCATCACCGATAACGGCCCGGTCGACCTGTTCAAAAACATTCCGATCGACGCAGAAGAGATCGAAGAACTGATGCACGCCGGTGTGATGGGGTGATGGAGGGGTATTTTCGCGGCATGAAAAAAGCAGTGCCTTCGCCCCTGTGGTTGTTTAGCCTTTTTTTCCTGGGCGCCATGTTTTTGCCACGACTGGTCCCTCAGGGGCTGTTTGGCGACGGACTGCTGTATGCCTCCATGGCGCGCAACCTGGCCATTTCCAAAGGCAGTATGTGGGCGCCCTGGTTTTCGAGCGGATACTGGCTTGATTTCGCCAGCGGGGCGCCGTATTTCGAAAACCCACCTCTCATGATCTGGCTTCAGGCCGGCTTTTTTTGGCTGCTGGGCGACCACTGGTGGGTGGAAAAATGCTACGCACTGCTTGTTTTTTGCCTCAATGCCTGGCTCATCGTCCGGGTTTGGGAAATACCACTGCGCCAAACACCGCTCGAAAATCGCTACGGCTGGGTTCCGCTGCTGTCCTGGTACCTGATCACGCCGGTCATTTGGGGCAATCCGAACAACCTGATGGATAATAACCTGACGACATTTTGCCTGCTGGCATTGTGGGCGGCACTCGATGGGTTGTTTTCAGGAAAAGGGGTGTGGATAAAACTGACCCTTGCCGGCGCATTTATTTATCTCGGCATCATGACCAAGGGCCCGGTAGCGCTTTATCCGGTAGCCCTGCCTTTTTTGTTTGCCTGTGTGGGCGGACTGGCCGATGGTCCGTTCCGGCAAAGGGCAGGCCGGGGACTTGTACAATCGGCCTGGATCGGCCTGGTTGCCGTCGGGCTGTTTGCACTGATGCTTTACCTGGTTCCCGAATCGCAGCACTACTTTGAACAATACTGGCAAAGACGCCTCGGCGTGGTGTTGTCGGGTGTTCGGGAAGACGCAGAACTCAGCGGCTGGGCGCGATTGTATATCATCGTTATCCTGGTGAAGGAACAACCGGGTTTGATCGCGGTGTTTCTCTTGCTCCTTTTCCTGGCCCGAAGCAGAAATATCGATAACCAGGCCTTCCGGCGGGAACGCAGGATCAGTCTTTTGTTCCTGTTGCTCGGGTTTTCCGCGACCTTGCCGATCGCGCTTAGCGCCCGGCAGAACGGCATATACGTGATCCCCGGTATGCCCATGTTTGCCCTGGCAGCAGCATATTTTCACCTGCCCATCCTGCACTACTGGCTTGCAGAACCCGGAGCCAAAACCCGTCGTTTTTTGACCCGCCTGGGCCGCCTGTCATTTGCCGCAATATGCGGCCTGGCAGTTTATGTCGTTATGCTGTTCGG
Source organism: uncultured Bacteroidota bacterium (assembly GCA_937861115.1). Taxonomy (GTDB): domain Bacteria; phylum Bacteroidota; class Bacteroidia; order Chitinophagales; family Saprospiraceae; genus M3007. The sequence continues at coordinate 17,488 of CALMBD010000168.1, forward strand.
GCAGCCTGGCCGTGACAAGGATATCCTGCACGACCTGCCCTACATCCAACAGGCTATCCCTGCCGGATCGCAAGTCGCCGTATGCGAGCGCCTGATGTACAACCAGCAGGTGCATACCTATCTCCAGCGCTTCCATCGTCTCGAACTCACGCGCGACTTGTCCTTGTGCCATTATGCCCTGACCGATCAAACCTGCGGCACGGAGATGGCGGAAGCATTGGCGGCAGGTGGCTTTTCCAGAAAAACCGCGATTGCTGCCCCCGAAGCAAGATTTATGATCTGGGAAAAAGATCGTTGACCCGGGTCCGGTGGTTTTGAACGGATATGAAAAAAAAGAGGGGGTCTAGCGGCTGCGACACCCACTAAACCCCTCTGAAACTAACTAATTCTACTTCACTACAATCTTCCCGCTTCCCAGCAACCGGTTTTCCGACCGCACGGTGAAGAAATATATTCCCGGCTCCAGGTTGTTCCGCTGAAGGGTTGCCACATTCCGGTCAAAAGGCTGACTGGCGGCCAAAACCCCGGCAGCGTTGTACAAGAGGAATGCTGCATCGGAAACCTCCTTTCCCGGAATTTCAACCCGCAATTGTTCTGAGAACGGGTTGGGGTAGGCAGATATCCGGAGCATTTTTTCGGGCGATACGGTATGGACGCTCACCACTTCGAAGAAAGGTTCGTGTACCGTATGGAATACCGTATTGGTCAGCACAGGCAGGTTGAAGTCGAAGTAAATATCTGCCCTGTTCTCTATGACTGCGCCGATGGCATTGTCGGCGCGCTGGGCAATGCGAAAACTCACAAAACCCTGTGATCCTGCCTCGTTTGTGGCACTGTCGGGCAGCATGATGTTAGGGAAGTTAAAACGCAGCGCACCGTTTCCCTCCATTTCAAAAGTACAGGGGTGGCTGGTAGCGCCTAGCCTGATCGAGGCAGGGTCAAGGAGCGGCGACAGGGAGTCGATCAGAACCACCCGGAAAGCCGTGTCGTTGCCGGTATTCTGAAAGCGGATGAGATACTCCAGTTCGGTATTGGGCAGGATAAAATGCTCGTCGTCGAACCCCGCAGGAAAAGCCTGTTTATCGTTGGGGTCGAGTGAGTTGAGGATGATGGGGCAAAAAACGGAGATAAAGGGATCACCGTCGTTTTGCGGAAACTGGTTGAAGAAACCGCTTGACGGGAACCCGCCGTTGCTACCCACACAGGCCTCTACTGCTGCCAGGGGCAGGCTTCCTCCGGGCGCTCCCGGCTCCTGTTGTGCCATGAGGTGATAGGTGGAGCCGTCGGCGGGGACCGGGATGTCCATGATTTCGGAACTGTTCAACTGGAATTGGCCCTGCATCAGCAGTACCGCGTCTTCGATGACAATGTAGTCCAGCGCCTGGGGCATCGCCTGTGCACCGGTGTTGATCAATTCAAAATGGACACTGTCGCCGGAGCAGGCGCCGGTTGCCTCAATAAAGGCGCCCGACCAGTTGGCCATAGGGGGCAGGCAGAGGCTGTCCGGGTATATGTGCACTTCACTGCAGGCAACATGACCCAATACGCCGTCGCAGGCTACAAAGGCATAAAATTTAAAACTGCCGCAGTACCCGACCGGAAGATCACCCAGCGGAATCGCAATCTGGTTGCCGTTCTGCGATGAGGGAGGAATATCGGCATACAGGAAAGTATACTCCGGATCGAGTGTTATCTCCACATATGCGTCCTGGGCGGTTAGCGTGCCCGAATTGCAATAGTTGACGGTAAAAGTAGTGGTATCGCAGGGACGGATGACGCCCGACACGTGATCGACACTCAGGAACGGGCAGGAAATGACGTCGTGAAGAGGAAAGTCGATCTGCACGGTATCGAGGTAACCGACATTTACCGGAACATTGTTGGCGCAGGGATCCCAATAGGCAACGGGCGGAAATACCGTCACAATGTAGTCGCCCGTATCGCATTCAATGCGATAGTTGCCCAGGCTGTCGCTGTTCCCGTAGAATATCTTGCTGCTGTCCTGGAATGCCTGCACAATCCAGTTTTCGAGCGGGATATCGCCCGGCGAGCCTGCACAGTCGATGTCGAGATCGTGGAAAACATTGCCGTCGATACGGCCTGCCTTGATATAACCGTTGACATCAGTTTTGATCAGCAGGGCAAGCGGATCCCAGTCAAACTGGATCACAGCGCCCCCGACGGCGTACCCGCCGTCGGGACATGCCGCCAGGGTATTGACGGACTCGACCTGTTTGGGCTTGCCGATGTTGCGTTCCCAAAGTACTGCACCGGCCCCCGTTGTTTTGATGAGCACGATATCGGTCTCATTTGCGATGCTGTCCCTTACCAGGCAGGCGATCACCAGGTCTCCGGTTGCATCTTCCACGACACGGCGTCCGTCGCCGCTCCTGTCGGGCATGAGATAATCCTGCCGCCAGAGGATATTGCCGTCGGGATCGATTTTCATGAGGAACACATCATTTCCGGCGGCGATATTTAGACCGCTGATCACAAAATTGCCGTCTGTCGTGGCCGTAATATCGGCAGGCCGGTCGGAACCTGTACCGCTCAGGTTGTGCTCCCAAAGCAGGATTCCGGCGTTGTCTACCTTGCTGATCCATACTTCCCGGCGGGACGTGTCGGTGGCCGGGCTCAGGGTTTTCAGGATGAGGTAGCCGTCGCCGGCTGCCGGTAACACTTTGATGCCCCAGTCTTCTTCCTGTGTGAGGAATGTTTTGCTCCATTGCACCTCACCGTCGATATCCGTTTGCACTATAGCGATATCATTGGCAGTGCCGGCTATATTGCCCACGGCGACAAATCCACCGTTATTGGCGGGTACGATATGCAGTGCGCGGGCACTTTGGCCGGGCCCGGCAGTGAATATGGGTTTGTGCCAGTCGAGTTCAAATTGAAAAAAATAAGGCAGCGGCGGCGCGTAGTCCAGGTTGTAGCGGGATAGAAATATATCGCGCGGACCACCGTCAAAAGGCTCTTTTTCCTCCAGCACCAGGCAAGCGTCATCGCCGGGCAAGAGCAACAAATCGCGGGAAAAATGATGGTATGCGTGGTTTTCCGGGAAAAATTCCCCGTTGTCGGAAAACTGGTGCTTGCCGTTTGCCGAAAAATTAATGCTGTAGGAGGCGTTATCTACCGGCATGTTGCTGATGGATAGTAAATTGCCATTGGGAGACTGGTGGATGTCCGTGACATAATTGCCATCGTCGCTGTATGGCCCGCCCGCGAAAAGTGCGAACGTTCTGCGCCAACCCTGGGCGTGCATTTGGCTCGTGACGAGCGCCAGGATGAAGAAGGCGACCAGGCAGGCTTTCGCGCATATTCTTTCGTATTTCATGGAATAGTGATTTTTGATGTGATGAGTGTACAGGTGCGAATCCGTTCCTGTTTTTCACGATACAAAAGTGCTCGACGCCTGGCCGGCATTCAAGAACAAAAAAGCCAGTTTGTGGATATTTTATTTCAACTTAATTATCGGAACGATTTGTTTTTAATACAAAAACTAAATTTATACTCCGTATTTTTGAAAAAATAAACAGTATAGAACGCCTGCTTTCTATATAATTGTGGAAATAATTATTCAAAATGAATCATACGGTACTGTATGAATTACTGTTGACGCTTAGCAAAGCCGAGCTCCGCAGTTTCGGGAAGTTCGTGCGGTCTCCTTTTTTTACGCACCGGCTGGAAATGGAACGCATGTACGCCTGCCTCGCCCGATGCCGTTATCGCGACACGGCACTGCCCGATAAACCTGCTTTATTCAAAAAAACATTCCCGGGGCGCACATACGACGATTTGCTGTTGCGCGCGACCATGAGCGATTTGAGGGAACTGATGGATGAGTTCCTGATCTGGCAAAAGATGAGGGCCGACGAGGTGCGTTCCAAACTCGCGCTTGCCTCGGAGTTCCGGGAGCGCAACCTGGCCAAACGCTTCCATCAAACCGCCCGGAAAGTGCAGGCACAACTGGAAAACGACAAGGTCCGGAACGCGGAATACCACCGGAAAGCGCTCGACTGCCAGGTAGAAATGGCTCAGTTTCAGGTACGCACCACGCGTACCGGCGAGTTGCCGCTCCAGGCAATATCCGATTCGCTCGACACCTTGTATCTGGCCGAAAAATTGCGCCACGCCTGCACGCAACGCTCGCACCAGGCCGTTTACAAAACCGCCTACGGTTTCGGGTTGCTGCCCGCCGTACTTGATGAAGTGGAAGGCGGAGGATACCTTGAAGTGCCGGCAATAGCCTTGTATTACTTCTGCTACAGGTTCCAGACCGAGCAATACAGCCTGCCGTATTTTCAAAAATTCCGGGCGGAATTACAGCAAAGCGAACAATTGTTTCCGGATGCCGAGTTGAAAAACCTGTACCTGCTGGCCATCAATTTCTGTATCCGAAAACTCAACGAAGGCAATGAACCGTTTATCCGGGAAGGTTGGGAACTGTACCGCGAGGGGCTCGACAAGGGTTTTTTGCTGGAGCACCGGCGTCTGTCGCCTTTTGCGTTCAACAACATTGCCGCGTTTGGCATCAGGCTTGGCAAGTTCGAAGAAGTGGAGACATTCATCCGGCAATACCGGCACTTTCTGGAACCGGCACAGCAGGAGAGTTTTGTCAGTTTTAACCTTGCGCGACTCGAGTATGCCCGGCACAATTACCACGCCGCCATGCGCCTGCTTCAAACGGCAGATTTCAGGGACCTGGTGAACAACCTGATCGTCAAAACCATGCTGCTGAAAATATACTATGCCATTGGCGAATTCGACCTGCTGGAATCCCATCTCGACACCTTCAGGATTTTCATCCGCCGCAGGGAAGTAAGCGACTATCACCGGCGGAATTACCTGAATATTATAACATTGACCAAAAAGTTGACGGCGCTCACGCCCGGCGACAAGCGTGAAAAGGCGGCACTTCGGCAGGAGATTATCGCTACCGAAGTGCTGACGGAACGGGAGTGGCTGTTGGCACAGCTGGACGGACGCTAATCGCCGCCGCAGGATTACAGGTGCAACGGACGGTTTGCCGTTGCGGCAAGACTGGCCTCCTTGAATGCCTCCGTGTAGGTGGGGTGGGCATGGCTCATGCGCGCAGCGTCTTCTGCGGAAGCGCGGAACTCCATGAGCGCCACGGCTTCGGCGATCATATCGGCTGCGCGGGCGCCTACGATGTGTACGCCGAGTATTTCGTCGGTTTCCTTGTGGGCCAGCACTTTAACCATGCCGTCGAGGTCCATGCTCGCGCGGGCGCGCCCGAGCGCCCGGAAGGGAAACTTGCCCGGCTTGTACGGAATACCCATTTCCTTGAGTTGTTCTTCGGTATACCCCACGGAGGCTACCTCCGGCCAGGTATAGACAACGCCCGGGATCAGGTTGTAATTGATGTGCGGTTTTTGTCCGGACATCACTTCGGCGACAAACACACCCTCCTCTTCGGCCTTGTGTGCCAGCATGGCGCCCTGGATCACATCGCCGATGGCATAAATACCCGGTACCGAGGTCTGCAGATGGCTGTCGACAGGAATACGCCCCTTCTCGTCGGGGGTAATGCCGATGTTTTCGAGGCCCAGTTTGTCGGTATAAGGGCGCCGGCCAATGGCAACGAGGCAATAATCGACATCCCACGAGAGGGTTTTGGATTCGTCGTCGCGACTTTTGGCGACTACCTTTACTTTGCTCTTGGTGGGCGTAACCTCGGTGACGGCATGGCGCAGGTGGAACTTGACGCCGAGGTTTTTCATGCTTTTCATCAATTCCCGGCTGCAATCTGCATCCATATTGGCGATGATACGGTCAAGGTATTCCACCACGGTGACTTCCGTGCCGAGCCGGGCATACACGCTGCCCAGTTCAAGCCCGATAACCCCGCCGCCGATAACGATCATGCTACCCGGCACTTTTTCGATGTTGAGGGCTTCGGTAGAGGTGATGACGCGTTTTTTATCGTAATTAAAATTGGCGGGTACAATGGGTTTGGAGCCTGTGGCGATGATGACCCGTTCGGTCTCGATTTCTTCATTCGACCCGCCGGCGCCGGCAACGCTGATCCTGTTTTTGTTTACAAATGACCCGTGGCCGTGGAAAACGTCGATCTTGTTTTTCTTCATCAGAAATTCCACGCCCTTGTTGTTGTCGAGTACTACCTCGTTTTTCCGGCTGACCATCTGCGGCATGTTGACCTTGAGGTCCTTTATATCGATGCCGTGCGTCTTGAAGGTTGAGTGGGCGTTGTGGTAATGCTCGCTGGAGTCGAGAAGTGCCTTGGACGGGATACAGCCTACATTGAGGCAGGTGCCTCCAAGCACGGGATAGCGTTCGATAATAGCGGTGCGCAGGCCGAGTTGTGCGCAACGAATGGCGGCTACGTATCCTCCGGGGCCGGAGCCGATGACGGTGACGTCGTATTTCATAGTGTTTTAGCAACAGGCCTTTGCAGGATACGCTCTTTTTTGTGACAGCCACAAAAAAAGAGCGTACCGCGCAAAAACCATTTCATGTTTGAAAAAAGATACAAGGGTATACGGAATTGCTTTATCGAGCCCTTCCGCAGGTTTTGCAGTGGCAAATATCAGGACAAAATAAATCGCAAAGGGTTTGCAGAAAAATCATTTTCGCGGTCCTTTTCCCTTGAATTTCTTTTTGTCGTGGTTGCGGTCCCGGTTGTTGCTCTGATCGCCCGGAGGGGCTTGCCGGTCATCGGGCCTTGGGGCCGGCGGGCGGTCCGGACGGGTCTGGTCTTTAGGTGGCGGCGGACCCTGCTTATGCTGGGGTGGCCGTTGTTCCGGCCTGCCTGCCTGCCTGCGGTTGCCATCGTCGCGGCGGTCTGGTTGTCTGCCGGGTTTATTGCCGGATTGCTTCGAATGCCGGGAATCGTCCTGAGCGGCTTTTTCCACGGCGGCAGCGGCGCTTTGTGAGCGGTCGCGGTTTTTGTTTTTTCTTTTCTTTTTCTTTTTGCGTTTCTCGATGGGCAGTTCGAGCACATTCTCTACATTTTCAAAATCCGGTTCTTCCTCCTCGACCTCTTCAGGCGGCGGCGCCATGGCCTGAATATCTTCGAGACTGCCGGGCATTTTCCCCTGTTTGATCATATCGAGCACTTCCCATATCTGGTCTACGTGCAGGGGAAAAAACTTGCCCCTGTTTTCGGCATAGGTATAGTACATGAGGCGCTTGAACACATCCGTTTTAACCAGAATAGCCAGTCCTGCGGCGGTTTTGATGCGCTCGGCGCGATCGGGGAAGTCCTCCAGTGCATCGATATAGGTATCGAGTTCGTAGTTGAGGCAGCATTTGAGCCGGCCGCACATGCCGGAGAGTTTGGTCTGGTTGATCGCCAGGTTCTGGTAGCGCGCGGCGGCGGTGTTGACGCTTTTGAACTCTGCAAGCCAGGTCGAACAACACAATTCGCGGCCGCAGTTGCCAAGGCCCCCGATGCGGGCCGATTCCTGGCGAGCGCCGATCTGGCGCATTTCGATCTTTACCTTGAATTCGCGGGCATAGCTGCGGATCAGTTCGCGGAAATCGACACGGCCGTCGGCGGTATAGTAAAACGTGCATTTGCGGCCGTCGCCCTGAAATTCTACGTCTCCGACCTTCATGTTGAGATCGAGCGTCCGGGCAATGACACGCGCTTTGATCATCACCTCCTTTTCCTGCCGGCGCACCTCATCGAGGCGTTCGATATCGCGCTCGTGGGCTTTGCGCACCACGGTCGACAGGCGCGCATCGGGGCGTACACGTTTGCGCTTCATTTGCAGGCGCACCAGTTCGCCGGAGAGCGACACCTTGCCGACGTCAAAACCGCCGGAAGCGGATTCCACGATTACCCAGTCGCCGGTGGTAGCGCGTGTATATTGAGGGTTTTTGAAAAAGTCTTTTCTGGAGCCGTTTTTAAAACTCACCTCCACGACGTCGAAGGGGTGTGCATCGCGAATACCGAGTGCGGTTATCCAGTCGTAAGTATTATGCCGGTTGCATCCGCCTGTGGCGCAGCCACCGTTGGAACGGCAGCCCTTGGCATTGTCTTTTCCGGTAGAACAGGAACATCCTATGCAGCCCATATATGTGTTTTATGATCAGGTTAAGGTTTGAATGGTTCGTTTTTCAGGATCTGGTTCATCCGGATCGAGGTGTCCAGAAACAGGATTTTCGGATTGGCATTCCTTTCAATGTAATAGACATTGTCGTTGAATAGCCCGGCAAGTTGCGTAATTTTTTCAAAATCAAGCACTTTAGCCATGTTTTGTGCTGTGGCGAGCTCTTCGGGACGCAGGCGAACCGCCGTGTTGCCGGTGGCGACGAGCGCCATCAGTTCGCGGAGAAAGTGCAGGCCATACTGAAGGAACTGCTTCTGGTTTTCCCGGCCCAGTTTGGCGAATGCTTCCGTCCATTGCACCAGTTCGACGCCGTTTCCGCGCCAGCATCTCCGGAACCAGTCGAGCAGAAAACGGGCATCGTCGTTTTCCGGGTTATCGGCCAGTTGAAGCGCGAGATTGAAGTCGCCGCCCGCCAGAAAGGCGATCTGCCTGGCGCGGTCCGGATCAAGGCTTCGTTTCCGGTGCAGGCCTTCCACAATTTCATCATCGCCCAGCGATTCTGTTTTAACGATCTGGCAGCGGCTGAGAATGGTATTGAGGATCATCTCCTGGTTCTCGGCCGCCAGCAGAAAAATCGTCTGTTCAGGCGGCTCTTCGATGAGTTTCAGCAGCCTGTTGCCCTCCTTGCCGAGGTATTCGGGCAGCCACATGACCAGGATTTTATAGCGCCCTTCAAAGGCTTTGAGGCTCAGTTTTTTGATGATTGCGTTGCATTCATCCTTGGTGATGTTGCCCTGCTTGTTTTCGGCGCCCAGTTGCTGAAGCCAGGTATTGATATCGCGATAGGGGTTTTCACCGAGTGAGCTGCGCCAGGCTTTCAGGTAGTCGGTACTCACTGCATTGGTGCCCACGGTGGGGAAGGAAAAGTGCACGTCGGGATGCGCAAACTGTGCGGCTTTGCGGCAGGCGGGGCAGTCCCCGCAGGCTTCTTCACCGGCGTTTTCGCACTGCAGCAGTTGCGCGAAAGCCACTGCCAGCGCGAGGTTGCCGCTTCCGGTTGATCCGAGAAAGAGCAAGGCATGCGGCACGCGCTCGCTTTTCGCGAGGCGCTGCAGGAATGATTTCGTCCTGCCCTGACCGATGATGTCGCTGAATTTCACGGTGCAAAAGTCTTTAAGTATTACCCGGACCTGTAAGGTTTTGAAAACAGGTCTGAAAAGGATTCGGTAAAGACCTTGCAGAAAAAAGGAACGGCAACGCTTATCGGTTCAACTCCACGTGTAAACCCGGTATTCTGAATGCTTGTAATATGCTTTTTTTCAGAATGTTATACATGTTTTGCGGATTACGCTCCAAGGTTTGCCGTTTGGAGTGATGGAAAATATCCAGGAGTTGTTCCTATTGTAGTGTGCGGACTCCAACAGAGTTCACAACACAAATAAATACCTTTGTTTCTGCGAAGGCTTCTAATTCAGTTTTGTCGTATTTCCATACCCTGCTCTGCCATCCATCTGCTGAATTATCAGATCCTTGATTCTGTGCCGGCAGCGAAGGTACGGCACTTCCCCGTAAAACAAAACGCGCTTTTACCGGTTAAAGCGCTTACTGCATCACACTGCACATACTCTCTGTCGACATGAAAGTCTCCGTCATACGCCGCGCCCATTTCAATGCCGCACACCGCCTGCACGTCCCGGCATGGTCCGACGCGCGCAACAAGGAGGTATTCGGACAAAATCTGCAATAGATTTTGCAGACAGCCTTAATCTCCGACGCGCGCAACAAGGAGGTATTCGGACTGTGCAACAACCCCAACTGGCACGGCCACAACTACGAACTGGAGGTGAAGGTGACGGGTGATATTGATCCGGAAACGGGTATGGTGATCGATCTGGGCTGGCTGGCCGACCTGATCAGGCAGGAAATAGAATCCCGTTTTGACCACAAAAACCTCAATCTGGATACGGAAGAGTTCCGCAGTCTCAATCCAACGGCCGAGAATATTTGTGTTGTTATCTGGCAGATACTCCGGCGGCACCTGGACGAGAAATACGACCTGCACATCCGGCTTTACGAGACGCCCCGCAATTTTGTGGAGTATCCGGTCGGTTAGGTCTCCTGCTGTTCCGCTTCCGTCGGTTCCTGCAGAGTGAGCCAAAAGTTGTTGATCCCTTCTCCCTGTACCAGCGCGATTTCCTGTTCATTGAGCAGTTCAAGCAAGGCCAGGAAGGTGACGATGGCGTGGATGCGGTTCTCCAGGTTCAGAAACAGGCTCTCAAAATCTGCTTCCCCTTTTGTTCTCAACTGCGTGGAGAGGTACCTGCGTTGTTCCTGTATGGTATAGTTATAGTTGTAAACGGTGTGTATGCGCTTGGTTTTTTGCTCATCCTCAAAACGGGTCAGCAAACGCTCGAATACCCGCAGGAGTTTGTACAGGGTGACCGATTCCATTTCGGCATCGGCCAGCGCGTGTTCGGCGAGCTTGCGCAATTCGGCAGTTGCGTAGCCGCGGGGATTCATAAAGGCGCGCATTTCCTCGAGCCTGCGCAGGTCTTCGAGCACGCTTTTATAGCGTTTGTATTCCATCAGGCGGTCTACCAGTTCCTGGCGCGGGTCAATTTCATTGCCTTCTTCGTCCAGCTGTTTGCGCGGCAACAACATCTTGGCCTTGATCCGCATGAGGGTGGCAGCCACCACGATAAATTCGGATGCCAGGTCGATGTTCATCGACTCCATGTGGCGCATGTAGTCGAGAAAATCGTCGGTGATCTTTGCAATCGGAATATTGTAAATATCGAGCTCGTCCCGCTCGATGAAAAACAGGAGCAGATCGAAAGGGCCTTCAAAGACCGGGAGTTTTATCGTGAAGGTTTCGTTTGTCATTGCTGGATTGCTGGCATTGTTGGGATTGTTATTATTGTTTCATTGCTGGGATTGCTATTATTGCCTGTTTCGCCGGTTTGGCGTTGCGAAAATATGGAATTGCCCGGCATTGGCTTTCCCTAATTCTTCCTGAAGTGCTTTGCCTACCTTTGTTTTACCCCACCTTTACCCAACAATGCCTGCCATCCCAACAATGCAACAATGCCAGCAATGATAGCAATGCAACAATAACAACAATCCCAGCAATGCAACAATGAAAAAGCCCGTACTCTACCTTATCCCCTGCCCGATCAGCGAAAATGCAGGACACACGATCCCTGCCTATGTACAGGATATCGTCCGGAATCTGGATGTTTTTATTGTAGAGCGGGCCAAAACGGCGCGTCATTTTATCAAGAGCCTGCGGCCGGAAAAACCTCTGCAGGAGATGCTTTTTGCGGAATTGAGCGACAACCGGCAGCCTTTGGAGGCAGAACAGGCCTTTATGGAGGCAATCAAAGCCGGCAAGGATGTGGGCCTGCTTTCCGAAGCAGGCTGCCCGGGTGTTGCCGATCCAGGGGCGGCGGTGGTTGCACTGGCACACCGCGAAGGCGTGCGGGTGGCGCCTCTGGTGGGCCCGTCGTCGCTGTTGCTGGCCCTGATGGCGTCGGGCATGAGCGGGCAGCAGTTCGCCTTTCACGGATACCTGTCGCCCAAGCGCCCCGAACTGGCCCGCGACCTGCGCCGGCTGGAAAACCTGACCCGCCACCAGGATCAGACACAACTGTTCATCGAAACGCCCTACCGAAGCCAGATGGTGCTGGAGGTTGCCCTGGACACATTGCAGGGCGATACCTTTTTCGGCGTGGCGCAGGACCTGACCGGCGCGGCCGAGTTTATCCGTTCACTACCCGTCAGTACCTGGAAAAACATGGAACGGCCATCCCTGGAAAAGTTGCCTGCTGTGTTTATGATCTACCGGGCGCGCTAGCCGGTGCCGGCCGGTTACAGTTTTTCCAGAACGAAATTGGTCAGTTTTGTAAAAAGGTGCCGCGTCGCGTTGTTACCGGCGATGTCGTGGTCGCGGTTCGGATAATAGTACGTCTCAAACTGTTTGTTGGCCTTCACGAGCGCATTGATCATCTCCAGGCTTTGCTGCCAGTGCACGTTGTCATCGGTGGTGCCGTGGCAGATCAGGTAATTGTCGCCCTTGAGCATGCCGGCAAAGTTGACCGTCGAGCTCTCCTCATATCCTTTGGCATTGTCGGCCATGGTATGCATATACCGCTCGGCATAGGCGGTGTCGTACCACTTCCAGTTGGTCACCGGCGCCACGGCCATCGCCATTTTAAATACGCCGGCGCCCTTCAGGATGCAGGAGGTACTGAGATACCCGCCAAAGCTCCAGCCCCAGATGCCAATCCGGTCCGCGTCAACCCAGGGCAGGCTGCCCAGATACCGGGCCGCTGCGATCTGGTCTTCCGTTTCGAACTTGCCGAGTTGGAACTGGGTGCATTTTTTGAAATCGCGCCCACGCCCTCCGGTGCCACGGTTGTCGACACTGGCGATGATATACCCTTTCTGTGCCAGCAGTTGATCCCAGGTGCCGTAATAGCCATCGTATTGATTTTGAACGGTTTGGGATGCCGGCCCACCATAGATATTGAACAATACGGGATATTTTTTGGTAGAGTCGAAATCGGCGGGTTTGATAATCCAGCCGTTCAGGGTTGTCACCGGCAGCGCAGATGCCGGGTCCTCCGGTGCATTGTCGGGAGCGAGGTTGAAGGTGAAAAAGGTCTTTTCGGAAAAGCCGTATTCCTCCCTTAGTTTTTTGATTCGGTTGTTATCTGCAAAGGTGCGCAGGGTTTGTCCCGAGCGGTCGCAAAGTGTCACGACGGGCGGTGTGTTGGCATCGGACCAGATGCAGGTGAAATAGTCGAACGACGGGCTGAAGGAAGCATCGCTGGTGCCCGGACGAGGGGTAAGCAGCCGCGCTGCGCCGCCGCCCAGGTCGCCCTCCCACACCTGTCGGTCCATCGGAGTCGGCGTTGCAGTTTGGTAATAGAATTTACCGTTTTTTTCATCGACGCCGTAGAATGCCGTGACCTCGAAATTGCCGGAAGTCAGTGCCCGCTCCAGTCGGCCATCCATGCCGTACAGGTACACGTGGTTAAAACCGTTTTGCTCGCTGGTCCATATAAAACGCTTCCCGTCTTCCAGGAAAGTCAGGTTGTCGTGGATGTCCACGTAAGCGGCGTCGGTTTCGCGCAACAGCGGGCGCACCGGAATCCAGTTGGTACTGTCCGCATCGTCGTACAGCACGCGATTGGTCATGGCGATCAACAACTCGAGGGTATCCTGGCGGCGGTTGAGGCGAGAAATAATGAGCTGATCGCCGGTGGTCCAGTTAATCCTGGGAACATAATCGTCGGTTTCCAGGCCCATGACCTTGCCGACCATATTGCCGGCATCTGCATCGTACAGGTTTACACTTACTATGGAGTTTGGTTCGCCTACTTTTGGGTATTTGAACGACGATTCGCGGGGATAGGTGCCGCCCTCATACCAGGTAAGCGGAAATTCGGGCACCCGGCTTTCGTCGAAACGGATAAAGGCGATTTTTGAGCCGTCGGGGCTCCATTTGGCAGCCACCATACCATCGCCTGTTACCGGACTGAATTCCTCTTCGTAGACCCAGTCGGTCAGGCCGTTGATGATCCTGTTTTTTTCGCCGTCGCGGGTAATACGAACTGTTTTCCCGGTCATCAAATCCTTGTAATACAAGTCGTTATTTGCCACGAAGGCCACACGTGTGCCGTCGGGGGAGAGCTGGACAAACTGCTGTTTGGCCTCTTCAAAAACGGGTGTCGTTTTTCCGGTTTTAAGGTTGTAAACGAAGTGTTTTCCCAAAACGGAATGGCGGTACACTTTTTCCTGGGCGGTGCGCAACAGCATCGTGCTTTCGTCGTCGCTCAGGTCGAACCACGTGTATCGTTTCACTTCCGAAGGAAGATTGAGCGGCACGATCGAGTCGAAACTTTCGTCGCGAATATCGTGTATATGCAGCCCTTTGCCGTCGGCCTCCACATAATGTACGCCGTCCTTCAGGTATTGAAAATCCATTCCCGATTCCGGATAAAACTTGAAGCTAACAAAGCAGTCTTCCAGTGTAATGGTTTTTTGGGCGGAAAGCGAAAGGACAAAAGGAAAGATCAGGGTGCAACAGCAAAAGAAGCGAAGGCGATAAAGGGCATTTGTTTTTTCCATGGAATAAAAATTTGAGTCATTACATCTGCCATCCGGACTGCTGAAGGCTCCAGTAACACAAGACAGATTCGGCAATCAAGGCAATCAGCGGCGCGAAAAAACCCAGGAACGTAGGTATGGTAACAGGCAGACGGCGCAAGGCGCGGAACCGTTCGGCATCGTTCTCTATATTCATAACGCCGTGGATTTCCCTGACCTTCACAAACGTGATGAATATCATCGACATGTCGAAAATATTGTCTTCCGTTACCCCCAGTTTTTCCACAAGAATGCGGCTGGCGCGGTAGTAATAGCCGTAAACCGAACGGATCAATACAAAATCGGCACTCATGAGGGTAAACATCAGCAGGGCGCTAAACCCGAAAAAACTGCTGTGTTTGGTCAGAAAAGCGGCGCCGCAACTCATAAAACTCAACACAAACAAACTGATACCCATCCCGAACCGGAAATGAATGGTCGCCGTGAGGTTGCGGTTGAGCATGTCGAGCTCTTGCAGGTAATAGCGTTCTTGCTGTTCCATATTCAAAGTAACTGGTCGGCTGCGATTTACATACCTCTGCTGGCGCTGTAAATCAGCCAGGTATTGATAATCGCATACAACGAAACGATAATGAAATACGACGTCCGGTCGAAACGCGCTGACCTCCGTTCATGGCCGTTTTTCCAGATGCGCAGCGAAATTACCGATAATACAATACACAGCAAAAGAAACAGGTAGGTCAGGATGTGGAGTTTGTCGACCAGGGTAAAGGTGGTCGATTGCGGCAGGATGGAGTCTACGATGTATTTATTACCCACGGCCGCAAAAAGCCCGCCCACCGAAAGTCCGAACCGGGGGTCGACGTCGATCGGGTCGATAAAAAATACCAGCGAAGAGATAAAAAAGGCTACATACAGACCTGTGAACAGCGAAAAGAACAACCCCCAGCTCTTCCGCCGGATGAAGATGTTCAGGGTAGCGCGCGGGTACTCACTGCCGGTGTTCAGGCTGGGGTCGCCGTAGGTGGTGTTGTACCTTTTGGTTTCAGCCGAAAGTTCAAAGCCTGTTATTTCCCAGTTGCTCAGGGTCAGGTCGGGCTCAATTTTGGTGTTTTCAGTGTCAGCTGCGTATACCATAGTGCCGACATCCTTGTCGCTCTCCTCCAGTACGACGGTCATCGTTTGTTTGTCGAAAGGGAAACGCCGGATATCCCAGTCTTTTTTGATCACGGCCGTTACTTTTTTGCCCGTCCACTGCAGGCCGTTGCTCGCCTCGTTGAACTCAAGGCTGTATTCCAGGGATTTTGCATTGGGTATTTCCAGGCTTTCCAGGGGTTTGAGTTCCGGATTGGCATAGTTGAACCAGACCCAGAACTGCGCCGAAAAACTTTTATCGCTCAGGTTGATATCGTAAATATCGTTGATGAACGCACCGATCCGGACGGTATCTGGTGGCGCCTGTGCGTGCAGGAAAACAGGTAGCGATATTAAAAAGGCGAGTGCAATACGGATTTGCATGTGAAAGCGATTCGGTTTATAATTTGATGATTCTGGCATGATCGAGCATGGCGGTATTGACGTCGACATTCATGTTGTTGTTCCATTCCTCGAAAACCAGTTTCAGGTGGTTGACGCCGCCCTTCAGCCGAACTACGTAACTGTTGGAATAGCCCCAATCCGACCATTCATCGGTTCCGCGCTGGGGAAATACCACAGCGCCGGTGTACGCATCATTGGTGTACAGGCTCCTGATGGCGCACTTGTTGTCGGTGTTCCACGGACCGCTGCCGTTGGAATAGCGAAAATCGATGAGGTAGTCGCCCGGCGCCGCTGCATTCACCTCAAAGCGGACCGACTTGTTTTTTGAAGTGGTAATTTCGGTAAAACCTTTGCCGGTAAATCCGACATACGGCAAGGCCGACGCGCTGGCAAAGTTTTCCAGTTCAATCTTCTGAACAGCCGTTTCGGCTACTGCCATCAGCGGCTCACTCGTGAACGACTCCACGCCGTTTTTATCCACAGCGCTTATTTTGTATTCGGCAAAGCCATCACCGGCAATACGGACAGATGTATTGGCGACACGTTCTGCCAGCACGCCGTTTTTGTAAACATTGTACCCCGAAGCCCCCTCGATGGATTTCCATTCCAGTTGTGCCCCGTTTTGCCTGACCTGCGGATCGGGCAGGGAAAATGCATTTTTTACCATGTTGACGGGGTGGTTGTCGAAGGCATTATTGGCCAGTTCAATTTCAATTCGGTGTGCTCCGGCGATATCGGCGGGAAGGAAGGCCTTTTCCTGCGGCACGCCGTCCAGTTTTACCGATGCGATCCTGTTGCCGGTTCCCTTCACACTAATAGTCAGTGTCGCGTTGCGATACCTGAAGTCAGACAATGTTTTTGTACCGGGATACGCGCCCGGCACGACGGGGACAAAATGTATACCGTCGGTTTCGAAATGAATGCCCATAAATACCCGGTGTACCATGGCCAGGTTGCCGGCCATGCTCCACAACATCCGGTCGGAGTTGATTTCGGTGCCCATAAAATCGCCGCTTTCTGCCACGAAATTTTCATAATTGGTCAGAAACAGGGCGCCGGCCCGGTATATGGCTGCCAGGCCGTGATTGAGTGCCTGTTCATTGCCCGCCTTTGCAGCAGCCAGGTTCCAGTACGACTGGACGAACGGCCAGATACCATTGTTGTGGTAGGGCGGAATGCCCGGTATCTGCGGATAAATGCAGGTGACGCCGTACGGCGTGAGTGGCGATTTTTCAAAGATACTTTCGGCTTTTTTGCCGTCGGCGACATCGAACAGCACGGCCAGCGCTTCGCCAAGCGCCTCAAACCTGGGCGACAGGTTAAGTTTGTATCTGCCGTACAGGTACTGTCCGTAATATCCCTTGTCGTTCATCCACAGGTATTTGTTGATGCCTTTTTTTATGCTTTCCGCCCTTTCCACGTAGGCGTCGGAAGGCTCTCCCAGTATTTTGGCCATTTCGGCCAGAATGCGGTGGGTCTGGTAGTGCACGACATTTGTCCCGAGGTTTTGTGAAACAAAGATGTCCATATTCGACATCCATTTGGGGTAGGTTTGCTCGCGCCAGTCGAGGAACGAGGATTCGCCGCGGTACATGCCAGTTTCAGGCGACCAAAGCGTTTTGTAATCGTCTTCCACCGAATTCCGGATGATATTGAAGGCCTGTCGGAGCCAGGCCATATCGCCGGTCACCTTGAAGATTTCCCAGGCGGCCAGCGCCCAGGTACTTCTGTCTGACGATACCGGCCAGGCGCCGCCGGAGCCGGTATCCTGAATGATCCGGTCGCGTTTTACTTTTTTCATCAGGCTGATCCGGGCTACAGCAGGCTCATGGTAGGCGAAAGCCAGGAAAATACTGTAGCTGATATCGCGGGTCCACACGCCGCCCCACTTGGCGCCGGTACGGAAGGTGCTGTCGGCCTCGATATTTTTGATCGCTTCTTCAAGGGACAGGTTAAACAGGGCATCCACAATGGGCTGGTCGGATTGGTAGCGCGGTCTTCCGGAAAGATCGGCGCTGAGTTTCCATTCCTTGTCCTGATAGTCTTCGGCGTTGTAGGGGTTCAGTTTCACCGTAAGGGTGTAGATATTGTCCTTGTCCGGGTCGTCCAGTTTCAGTCCACGGTTCTCCAGGTTGACAAAATCCCAGGTGAGCGGCTCGGCGCCGCCGGCGATATAAAAGCCTTTGAAGTCGGCCCTGGCGACTTTGGTGCCGTCGAAGGCCTCGTAATATCCTTTTTGCTCGAACTGCCGGAGCACCGGCGTCATATCCACCCTGAACGTGTAGGTATAATTGACCAGCAGAAAAGTCCCGGGGTTTTCGGGTTGCGGTCCGCTGTTCTCACCAAAAGTTATCACGGGTGATTCGTGTTCGTCGCCGATCAGAATCCAGTGGTTGTTGCCGGGCGCTGCCTCGTTGTCTTTCTGGTTGATGCTCAGTTTGAAAGCGATGAGCCGAGAATAGGACTCGCTGGCGGGGCTTTTGTAGTTCGACTTGAGGTGCGTGGGTGATACCACAATTGCCTGGTTATTTCCCTGAACCACCTTGTCGGCAAAGACGGTGAAAGCGTCGGACTGGTAGAGTGGCGTATCTTTTTTCACAGACTGGCAGCAGGGGAGCAGCGCAAGGACCAAGAGGCCTATGATCAGTTTCATACAGGTGTGTTTGACTGGATGTTGGAAAGCGAAATTCCGGATTTTTGATCAATTCGACCGGATCAATACAAAACATATCATCCACGCGATCGGGAAACGGGGTATTCCCGGCAAATTAATAAACGCGATAGGCCATCAGCAGCCGGAAAATAGCGCCCTTGTCATAAGGATCATTCAGCGGCACAGGTTTGTTGCCGATTCGGAAAAAAATCAACGTGGCATCGGGCTTGTCCTTATCGTCGTACACCTCGAATTTCCGGGTAAAGGCATAACCTGCTTCGCCTCTGAGCACCAGGTTGCCGGTCAGGAAGAGCTCGGCAAACAGGGAGGCGTTGGCATAGTTGTACCGCATATACCGCCCTTCACCGGAAATATTATAGCTCAACAGGTTGGCCAGATAGGTCAGGCCCAGGTCCAGTTTTTTGCCGGTCTGGTAAGCGACGGTAAAATTTTGGGGCAGGTCGCCGAACAACTGCAGCCGTTCGCCCGCCTTCCAGTCCATACCGGCCAGCAGCACATACTGCGGCCCGAAAAACTGCTGGCGGTAGCCTGTGGTAATGCGCCAGGTAAATGTTTCACTTTCCTTTACCGCCCAGCGGGCCATACCGGCGAAGTGCATCTGGCCACCTTCGTCCCGTTTCAGGTCGCTATTCAGGAAAGGCATCAGGAGAACGGACAATTTGCATTTTCCGGATATTTTTCCGGAATACCCGACCACAGGGGTCAGGCCAAAAAAGCGCGCAGCGCCGGGTACTGTTGCGCCGGAGAAATGGATCGATTCGGCGCTTAATCCTGCAAGCAGCCAGGCATCTTTTTCGCGGTCGACGGCAACCGGCAGCAGGGCATTCAGGGCCAGGCGTGTGCCGTCAGATTTTTCCCCGGCTGTGTGGAGCGGCAGGTAGTCGACGTTGAACTGCAGTATCTCGGTGTAGCCTTGTGCAAACGTGCGGAAGGTGCAACAGGCGAACAAAAGGGTCAGGCAAACACGGAACATGGTCGTCATTGGGTTCTGGTGTGAATAAAGTTCAGCACAATACAGGCGTGATTCCTCCTTTTACCTTCGACGCGCGCGCCGTTCATGTCGGTTTGCCGATCAATCTGTTGTCGTGCGCAGCTCGTCTTCCGGCTCCGTTTTCGCAATCAGCACCTTGTCGATCTTGCTCTTGTCCATGTCCATGATCTCGAAGCGGAAACCTTCTGTCTCCATGATATCGCCCACTTTTGGTATTTCACTCAGCTTGTACAGGATAAAACCTGCGAGTGTGGAGTAGTCGGCGTCTTCAAAATCAAACTCTTTCAGACTGATGATCTCGCGCAACTCGTCGATGGGTATAGTGCCGTCGACCAGCAGGCTGCCGTCTTCACGGGTAACGACGGCCGGGCCTTCCTTGTCATCGAGGTCGGGTAGTGCGCCGAAGATATTTTCCGTCAGGTCGTGGAGCGTGATGATGCCCTGTGTGGAGCCGTATTCGTCGACGACGACTGCAAAATAGTTGCGTTCCTTGCGGAAGCGCTCCAGTATCTTCAGGGCATTCATGGTTTCGGGCACATAGAGCGGCTGTGTCAAAATGCTGCGCAGATCGAATCCGGGTCTGCTCCGGTTGTCGACGTAGTCGCGCAGTTTGACCACACCAAGGATGTTTTCAATGGTATCGTCGCACACGAGGAACTTGGTGTAGCCGCTTTCGTACACGATATGGTCGTTCTCTTCAATGGAAGCGTTCACATCGAGCCATTCCACGATATTCCGGTGGGTCATGATAGTATAGGCGTCGCGGTCGGCAAAGCGCAGGATATTCTGGATAAACTCGCTTTCTTTTTGTTCCAGCACCCCCTGTTGATTGGCCATTTTCACCAGCAGTTTGATCTCTTCTTCCGAGACACTCTGCTGTTCATTGGGCTTGATGAACAGGATACGCATGAACATTTTGGTCGACCAGCTCAGGAAAGCGGAAATGGGGCCGGTGATCTTGGTGATAAAATGCATGACCGGTGCAAACGCAATGGCCAGCCAGTCGGCATATTGAATGGCGATATACTTCGGTGCAAGTTCGCCGATGATAAGCGAAAAGTAGGTGATGAGGGTGACGACGACGGAAATGGAAATCTGTTCGGCGTAAGGAGCAAGGGTTGGGAACAGCGCAATAAACGGTTCGAGTTGTTTGCCGATGGCTACGCCGGCGTAGGCGCCTTCCACAATGCTGATGAGCGTAATGCCGATCTGCATTGCCGAAAGGTAATTGTCAATATTATCCAGCAAGGCGACGGCAATAGCGGCATTTTTATTGCCCTTCATTTTTTCTCCCTCGAGGCGGGAGCGCTTGGCGGTAAGCAGTGCTATTTCGCCTAACACAAGGAAGCCATGCAAGACGATGAGTACGAGTACTATGATTATTTCCATGGAAGAAATGCCGCGCTTTCTGATTGGTTGATTGAACTGATTGTGCGTTTCAGACGACGAAGCGGATGTAAATTTCGATGAATTTAGTTAAATATTGCGCACAACATTGTTTGGCTGACACGGCAAAATTACCGCATTTGCCAAATTAATTGCAAGAAACCGGACATTTCCGCGATTGTCTCCGTTAAATTCTGTTAAAAGTGGAAAAAAATTTTTGCCTGGAAACAATATCTGTCTACTTTTGACCGCAGGAAACGACTACCACATCCTTCCATCACTAACCATCTTCAATCGCATCTGCTTATAGATTATAACTTGTACACCGCTTAAATTCTAATAATTTAATTGGTAAAAACAGCAAAATCCATTTGCTCATGCAAGTTATGCCGATGCTTAACGATCAGCAACTGATCGCCCGCTATGTTGATGGTGACGAACAATCCTTTGAAGTTCTTCTCAGCCGTTACAAAGCTAAAATCTACACATCCATCTACCTGTTCGTAAAAGACCAGGCACTCGCTGAAGATATCTTTCAGGAGGTTTTCATCAAAATTATCGACACACTTCGCAGGGGCAAGTACAACCACGAAGGCAAATTCGTGCAGTGGGCCATGCGTATTGCATACAATATGTGTGTCGACTACCACCGCCGGCACAAGCGCCGGGCGCATATCAACCCCACAGAGGAGTTCGATATTTTCGAGGTGCTGCGCCACAGCGACGATGGCCCCGAGACACAGATCATGCGCAGTGAAACCCACGATCGTATTCGTCTGCTCGTCGATGCCCTGCCGCCCGAACAGCGGGAAGTGGTGATTTTGCGCCACTACGCTGATATGAGTTTCAAAGAAATCGCTTCGCTCACCCGCGTGAGCATCAATACGGCCCTTGGCCGTATGCGTTACGCGCTCATCAACATCCGCAAAATGATGGCCGAGCGCGAAGTCGTATTGCAATAGGCAACCATTGATACAAATTTGAAACCCTCCGGACACATACGGTCGTCCGGAGGGTTTTTTGCTGCGCCAGCGCTTGCCTGCACGATATTCCTGTGTGCGAATCAGCGTACCAGTAAAAACTTTCTTACCTCCCTGGCGCCCGTGGCGGGTATGACTTCCATGAAGTACAGACCACCGGGAAGTTCCGCCTTCAGGTCAAACCGCAGGGCCTGATCTCCCGCTTCCACAGTAAATGTTTCCAAAGGGCTTCCCTGGCCGCTCAGCAGGACAATACTGACGTTCTGTCCGCGCCATCCGGAAATATCGGCGTAGAGCAGGCCTTCGCTGGGATTAGGGTATACGGAAAACGGTACGGCCGCAATTGAAGTAAAACCTTCGCCCGGCACTTCCCTGTTCCCTGCGTTTTCAACATACGAGTCCGAAAACGGCTTCCCGTATTTCGACTGGGTGCTGTTGGAGGGCGTTGCCACACAGTTGAAGGTGTTCAGGTGCGCCTCATAGAATATTTTCGGATACACACGACTGACGACATGGATGTAGTCCGGCGCCGATTGCGCGGGAAGGGTATATTCAAAAATATCCGATGCGCCATTGCTGATGCTGTCTGTCCCTGATTTGAACCGAATAGAGTAGAACGGGGCATCATTCGGGTTGCGCACGGTGTATTCGCGACCGCTGGGCGCTTCATAAATCGAATTATTGGCCGGTTCAAGTGCCACCACGCCATCCGGCAACTGGAATGCCGTGTAGATCATCTTGTTGCTGCAGTTATTCGTCACCCTTATGCTGTAGGTGCGGTTCTTGTCTGGATCCAGCGCAATGCCGAGCAGTTCGTACTTCATGCAACCAATGATCTTTACATCGCAGACGTCCGAGGTATTTGGTGCGGAGCAGGGAACCGGGGGCGCTACCGTGACGGTGGCCGTGCAATCGGGGTTGTCGTGGTCGTTGATGGTAAGCGTTACGGCGCCGTTTACGATCTGGAATGGCCCGAAAGTGTGCGACGTCCCGTATGGTACCATCGAAATACCGGGCAGCATATCCCAGCCCCACGGGCCGGTACCGCCTGTTGCGGTGATAGCGAAGGTAAAGGTGTCGTCCGATGGATCGGGGGTTCCGTTGTCGTCGCAATCGATGGCAGAAACAGTGATGGTGACGGGCGTAAAGCACCCCTGCGGAACGGTAGTAAACCCTGCATCGAATGCCAACTCCTGATTGCCGGCTATGGCAAACTGGGTTGTATACCCGAAAGGATCGGCATCGCTGTCGACCAGGTCATTGGCGCCCTGATCCTGCAGGGTTTGCCACAGCCCGCCCGGGTTGGCGAAACGCAAGGTATACGTGCCGTCTGCCACATTGTCGAAGACATAGTGGCCGGTGGCATCCGTCAGACGGCCGTCCACCTGATTGCCTGAGGCATCCAACAGGAATACCCATACGGTATCAAGCCCCAGCTCGCCGGCATCCTGGATGCCGTTGGTATTCAGGTCGCTCCACACAAAACCCGTTATGGATGCTGCGAAACTTTTCTCCAAGGAAAACGTAAAACCTGAAAGGAAAAAGATCGAATAAAGGAGTAATTTTTGTTTCATATTGATCACTAATGCTCTTGATGGAGAATACATGGCTGTGCCAATGTACCCGGTACATGGATGAATACAGGGGAGCAAAAGGGATTTCAGAAGACCGGTGGAACCGATAACAATGGGGAGGGCGAGATGAATCGCTCCATGCGGGCGATTAAAAGAGAGCCAAAATAACGGCATGTAAACCGGGTCGCCTTTTAAAAACCGGCGAAATGTCCGGAATCTTGCGGTTTTTGATCGGGAGCTGTGAGTGGTGAGCCTCCATAATATTTTTGACTCACCACTCACTACTCATCGCGCTGATTACTGCTTCACTATTTTGAGTGCCGTGCCCGAATTACCGGCGAGCAGGCGTACCACATAAGTTCCGGGAGCAAGTTGCTGCATATCCAGACCAATGGTGTTATCGCCTTCGGTCAACTGGACGTTGCGGTGCTGGACGGTCTGACCCAGCATATTTACGATACTTACCCGGGCCTCCATGCTTGCAGGCACGTTGACCGAGAGTCGCGCGGCGTCAGTCACCGGATTGGGTGCAAGGGAAATATGGACGAAGCCGCCGTTGCTCGGTTCTTCCGTATCGACCATCAGGCTGCGGTTGCCGTCGGCATACCAGACTCCGAGTTGGCGGTTGGAAATGAACAAACTTTCATTGCCCGACGGCGATATTTTGTTGGCAGCCAGCCCACGGGTGTAAATATTGGTGATGTTGCTGGAATTGGGCCCGTGGTAGATCAGGGCATTGTCCAGACGGTTGTAATTGGGCCAGCCGTAATCGCCGTTGTTTTCGAGGATAGGGCTGTAGTCGCCGGTTTCCACATTGGCGCCGTAGATATCATTTTTGTTGCTGAACTCATCGTATTGGTCAAACGCAACGATGTAGGGGGAGTTTTTGGAAAAAGTGGGATTACCGACGGTCGTTTTTTCGGGTAATCCGCTGAAAAGTTTGGAGATGAAGGCATTGGTGCCGTTGGCAAAACCTCCGTTTTCCCAAAACTGCAGGAAACCGATATCCCAGTAACTGATGTCCTGCCCCTGGCTGTTGGACAACTGGTTGAAGGCGTCGTACATGATGTACGTGCCGGAATAATCGAACTCCAGTACATCTGCAAATTGAACCTCTCCGGTTACCTGTCCCGTGGAATAGGTCGGATTATAGAGTTCGAAGGCCTCCTGGTCGCCAAAGAGCAGGTCGAATACGTAGATGAGGTTGTCGTCATTGTTCGTCAGGGCAGCCACGTAGCGTCCGTCTTTTGAAATGGCGGCACTGCGCCAGATTGGCGATGCGCTGAGCGGCTGATTGACAGTGGGGAGAACGTCGGTAGGCGTATAAACCATATCAACCGTGATAATGTGTCCCTGCGCATTGACGAATACGATCTGGCTTCCGTTGTCGGTCACACTCGGGCGGCTGAGCAGGCCCTGCGTGTATATGGAGCCCAATACCTGGTTGCCGAAGGCGATGTCGAGATTCTGGCCATTGTTGCTGACACACAGGATATAGTCATCGCCGGAATTGACCTGCAATTGGCCGAGGTAATTACCGCCGGGGCTGCTGCCCAGTATGCCCACCTGGTCGAAGGCTGAAGCGGCGGCGTTGGCCACAGCATTGCCATAGAGGTCGCTGGCGGCCTGTATGACCGCGATACGGCAATCCACAAACTTGCTGGATTTTACGAGGTAGTCGCGTAACGCCTTGTAATATACCTTCTCCGCTTTTGCGTTGCCTACGGCAGCGTTGGTGGCAAAAAGATAAAAGGCGTGGTTGGGAATACCGCTGTTGATGTGGACGCCGCCGTTATCCTGGCTACCGTTATACTTTTCATTCACGTGTTTGGGCTGCCACCACTGGCCGTTGGGTACATCGCCATTGTGCGGGTCCTGGAGACTGCGCAGACAGCCGTTCGGGCTGACACCGTTCTGCATGACGTCTTCGCCCACTTTCCAGTCGTTGGGGTCGATCATCACGCCAAAAACATCGGCAAAGGATTCGTTTAAGGCGCCGCTTTCGCCCTGATAGATAAGGTTGGCGGTTTTTTCAATTACCCCGTGCGTCATTTCATGGCCGCCCACGTCGAGGCCGCGCGCAAGGGGTTTGAATACAGATCCGCCATTGCCGTACCACATCGCATCGCCGTTCCAGAAAGCATTTTCCATGGAGCTTCCGTTGCCTTCGGTGACATTGACAAAAGCCAGGATGTTGCCGCCTTCTCCGTCGATGGATTTCCGTCCGTGTATATTTTGAAAATAGTCGTAGCTCAGAATACTGTTGTAATGGGCACTGACGGCTTTTGCGCCGTTGCTACCGGAGGAATTGCTGAAGTTACTGGAGCCGGAGGTAAAGACGGTGTAGTTAAAACTCTGGTTTTCCGGAGATGTGCTCAGGGCATCGAGGGTCACGATTACGCCGACAGGATCACCCGGCATGGTCGAAGCGGTGCTGTTGAACATCATTTTGCCGGCATCCTCCAGGTAAAAATTGCTGCCATTCTGCCAGGCGCCGAAGGAGCGGCTCACACCCAGCAGGTCGACGCCGGTACCGGTGACGGGAGGCAGGAAGTTGGCAGTAGCAGTTGGGGGTTGGCAGTTGGCATCTGTCGGGTATTCGATGTTACTGCCACTGCCTGCTGTTTCATGCCTTCCACCGTCGATGGCACAGGTAAAATCGTAGTGGTGGATGATTTCTCCCGTTTTGGCATCAACAAAATAGATGAGGCGGCGCAGGAGATTCGGCCTGGCCTGGACACGCCATGCGAGGCGTTCATTGTTGAGTTGGTCCTCGTGGTGATATACGATCAGTTCGGCGGTAAAACGTTCAGCCTTGAACAGGTGGAGTTCGTCGGCCGTCCAGTTTGCCTTGATGTTGTCGGGTCCGATATCCTGCTTGACCTGATCAATAGCACGGCCGGCATCGAGGGCCGGTGTCATATCGTTCAGTTGGGGAGTAGGAAAGTACCGGCCATTGAGCAGTGCAAATTTGCCGCCACGGGTATGGGCGATCACTTCGCCGCCAAACACCGGGATACCGCGGTATTGTTGTTCGAGTCGAACGTGCAGGTTGCCCTGCTCGTCGGTTTCCACGCTTGTGGCTGCGAACTCGAGCAGCGGCTCGGTAATACCGGCGGGCTGAAGGCTTGCCAGATAATTGAGCGCATCAACCTTTGGATCGGCCGTTTCGCCGGATGCACCCGTCTGGCCTTCAAAAAGGATCGGGAGTCCGTTTTCACCCCGGGTAACTTTAATATTGGGGGCGGTCGTTCCGGACTGTTGGGGTATGAAAGCCGGGAGTGGCGTACGTTTGACAACTGGAAGTCCAAACGGATTTTCGGCCGGCGGCACACCTGCTTTTTGAGGGATATTGAGTTTCAGTTGCCAGGGTTCGAAGGTTTTTTTGGGCGGAGGGGTCTTTTTGGCGCTTTGCGCGAAGGCGCCGACCGACGCAAACAGAAGGGCGAGCAGGATGATTCTTTTCATCATTAAAATTAGTTTGTTGTGTAAAACCGGAATCGGGAGGCAAAAAACAGACTTTGCCCGAACAGGTAAAGTTCGATGTTTTGAAGAATAACTTTGGTCTGTTTGGCAAAAAATAACACGGGACAATGCACCGCATTGCCAGGTTTTAACAGACTACCGACAAGAGATTTATTTTTGGAAAACGGACCTCAGCAGCAGGTGGTTTCCGGCTTTAGCGCTTTGAGTGCAGCAAGAAAAGCCTCCATTCGGGTCGTCATCGCTTCGATCGACGCCCAGTCGATGCAGTAGCAGGAACGCACACCTTCCACCTCGCCGGAAATCAGCCCGGCAGTTTTGAGTTCCTTGAGGTGTTGCGATACGGTAGCTTGCGCCAGGGGCAGCACATCGACGATCTCGCCGCAAATGCAGGTCTGCTTTTCCGCAAGTGTTTTCAGGATAGCGACCCGGGCCGGATGCGAGAGCGTTTTGGCAAACTCGGCGAGTGCCAAATCATCGGCGGCGAATTCCAGTTTTTTATTGACAGCCATAATATTTATATCGCAAATATACGATAAAACGGGCTTCCGGCTATATTGTTTAAACGCCGCCTGTAAATACTATCGGGGCAGGATATCAGGTAAATGCCAATGAAAGCACAGCCACTAGATATTGCCTACTGCCCATCGCTTGCTGCTTTTTTCAGCAAGTCATCCACCTGCCTTGGCCGCCTCGTTTTTTCCCAGAAAAAGCCGTCGAGTTTTTTGGTGTCCCTGCCCGCCTTTTTCATTGGAGTGAACTTGCCCGAAGGTTCGGTATAGAATTTTATGCCCTCGACTTTATTGTCGCCGAAGTAGAGCCGCATTTCAGAGCATTGGGTTTCATTGACACCGATGTAGGCCCTTCGGTCGTCGAGGGCGTAGTACACAGCCTGTGCATTGCCCTCCACAAGCATTTCCCGGATTTGCTCTTCGCGGAATAAAGCCGTGGTGTTGCGCCCTTTGATCTGGTTGAACAGCAGTTCGTCTTCAGAGTTGATCACCAATGCGTTTTGCCGGAGCCATATTCGATCTAATTTTTTGTCTTTCAATGCCATACGTATGGTGTCGGCAGAGAATTGGGAAGTGTCTGACCAGATGATCGGCAAGTTTTTCAACTTATAAAACCAAAAGACAGAATCTTTTGAACTGAATGAAAGCGAGTCGCAAACGGCTTGCAGGTCGCTTTTAAAAATACGGACATCGAGATGGGCGATCAGGAGCCGGACATCGGAGGTGGAGTCGGGCTTATAGGAGGTCAGCGTATCGGCGGTCATATACAGCGTATCGCGTTCGATGAGCGATTTCAGCATAGGCCTGCCTGCCTGCCCTTCGGCGCCGGGCGCTCCGAAAGCATTGAGGTATTCGGTCTGTTTGTTGTAATCCATGCGCCAGGCGAGAATGGTAAAATCGCTGGCCGTATCAATCCAGATTACATTGCCCAGGGCGAGACCGCGCCCGAGCTGGTCGTTAAAATCGAGCGAATCGGCTTCGATTATATTGGGCGGATCGATCACCCTGCCCCGGTCCAGGATTCGGTAGTTTTTGTTGCGGCTGTCGTACTGAATTTCAGTGCCGGTGATATGACGGATACTGTCCCTGAAATCGGCATTGCCGCGCAATACGGTTTGCTCCGTTTCGGTATTGTGGCGTATGATATCGGCCCTGGCTGTTTGCTTGTCATCTTCAATTACGGCATCGCCTTCAAGTACATATTCCTTTGTCACGCCGTTGTACCGCATTCTTTGAGCGCGCCCGCGCTGCTGCTCCTTTTCATATTGCGGGTTCAGGTCGAATTCGGCAAAATCGTTTTCTATGTCATAAAACCCGCCCTCGGTATAGATCCGGCCGTTGCGCTGGCTGATGAGCGTAGGGGCAACGAAGCGCACCATTTGCGTTTCGGTATTGAATGCCATCGTGTCGGTGCGCATGGTAAAGTCGGGGTCGGCCACGAGCACATCGCCTTTAAAAAAGACCTCGTGCGCATCGACAAAATAATACCCGTGTGTACTGGTGAGCTGGCTTTTGCCATTGGTCATGGTCGCGCCGGTATGGTAGGTGGCAATCTTGTTGCCCAGGTCGTAGCGAAGTCTTGTTGTGAACAGTTCCTGGCTGCCGTTGACGAGCACGACATCGCCGAACAGGTCGCTGATCCTGGTATTGGCGTCGTAATATGCGGAATCGGCAAATACCTTCACGGAGTCGCCCTGCCCGATCACCACGCTTCCTTTGAGTATGGCATTGTCCTGATCCATTATGGCAGTATCGCAGTACACCAGCGTGTTTTCCTGCCGCATGCGCACGTTGCCGCTGAGTTTCTGCATGGTACGCTGGCCTTTTATAAAGTATTCGACCAGGAATGCCGTTTCAATCTTAAGCTTTTGGGTATCCTGTTGGGCATTTGCCGGAACCGTGCGGGTTGTTTGTGCAAGCAGAATAAAAGGGAACAGTAAAAGCATGCAAGCGATCACGCATCGCTGTACCCCATACGCAGCACGTATCCGGGCGTTCAAAAAATTCTGCAACAATTGTTCAGTTCGAATCTTCATTATTTTTTTTTCTGCGCTTTCTGGTCTTGGGTCGTTCGCCCGGCAATACTTCCTGTGGCAAACCTCCATCGGCTGCAACGCTTTTTTCGGGTGATTTAATTCTCCCGAGGCCGGCCACTCTGAATATCCAGCCGTAAACGATTGAAACCTTCGTTTTGTCCACCAGAAACGTCAATACCGTTGTAAATAATGTGGTGCACAGAATAATCGAAAAAACGACAGACTGAATGATTTCTCCGCCAGGTACACCCTGCTGTACCGGAAGGGAGGCCAATACTGCGGCGCCAAGCCCCTTTGGGATCATGGCGGCCATAAAGGCGGCATCCTTGGACGCGGTATCGCGGGGTACCGAAATACAAACGATCGGTATCCGGATCAGGAACAGCGCTGCGGTGATGATTGCCCCGAGCATAAAAGGCCACCAGTCCTGCAAGCGTACGGAGATGCCGATGTACACAAAAAAAAAGGTGCGCAACAAAAACACGGCTTCGGAAAAAAAAGCCCGCTCATGGTCGTTCAGCGAGATCGGCTTCCTGGAAATGACGTTTTTCATAATCGGCGGACCGAGTACGTCGATGTTGCCCAGCGTGATGCCGAATGCCAGGGCGGCAATTGGTCCGGAATACCCGAGTATTTCCACAATACCGTATATGACGAATACAAACGCAGGGGTAGTGAACACCGTATTTTGAAGCGTGCGCATCTGGTTGAGCAGGATGCTCCAGCCGAAAGCCCCGACGATACCCAGCATGGCGGCAAGCAAAAAGGCTGCAATCATCTGGCCGGTCATGTACGCAACATCCACGCGGCCGACCTTGTAGGCGGTGAGCAGGGTAAGCGGAATGGCGAGGGTGTACACGTCGGAAAAAGCGGATTCCAGGATCAGAATGGTGCTGGAGCGTTCCGACATGGGAAAGCGGCGGGCCAGGGTCGTCACCACGGCAGAGGAGGTGCCACCGACGATACTGCCCAGCATCAGCGAGCGCAGCACACCCAGGTCGGTATTGAAATAGGCGATGATCGCTGCAACCAAACAACTGCCCACAAAGTTGTATGTAGTGATTTTTGCCGTACCGCTGAGGGAGTTGATCAGGGGTTCGAGCCGCTGATCGATCCCGCTTTCGAATAAAATAAAGATCAGTGTAATGGTGGTAAAAACGGGCCCGACGGCGCCAAAGTTTTCCGGTTTAACCCATCCGAATACCGGCCCGATCAGCAAACCAAGCGTAAACAGCCACAATACATCGGGTATCTTCGTGCGCAGGAAAAGTGTGGCAAAATAGTGCGACAGGAAGATCGTGCAACCGACAAAGACAATGGTAAGCGCAGTGGGCATATCGGCTAAACAGGTGGTTTTAAAGGTGCAAAAAAGTAAAAATTGATGAATAGTGACATTAAATATCCTGTACTCCTGTTCGATGGTGTCTGCAACCTGTGCAATAAATGGGTGCAATGGGTGCTGCTGCACGACCGGCAACAGCGTTTTCGCTTTGCAGCGCTGCAATCTGAAACGGGGCAGCGGCTGCTGCTGCATGCCGGGCTTTCCGCACAAAACCTGGACACGGTTGTGCTGGTCGATGGTGACCGGATATTTACCCGCTCCGACGTTGCGCTGGCGGTTGTGCAGCGGATTGGCGGGATATGGGCTCTGTTTGCAGTGCTGAAGGTAATCCCCCGGCCGATACGCGATGCCCTGTACGACCTGGTGGCCAGATACCGCTATCGCTGGTTCGGGAAAAAGCAAAGTTGCATGATCCCGCAGCCGGAATGGAAAGACCGGTTTTTGTAGCAAATTAACTGCTGTTGCCCCGTACCGAAACCCGACCTGAAATTGCCGTCAAAGTTTTTTAAAATCCGGAATTGCCTTACTTTTACATGAATTTGTCAATTAATTCCATAATCTTCTCGAACATTCTCTCTTTCCATGAAAACAATTTCTCCCTCCCTGCGCGGTGTGGCCTGTGCCTTCGCGACTACTATTTTTATTCTGTTTTCGTCCTGCGGCACTGAAACCAGTAAAAGCTCGGATGTCATTGCCGAACAGGCCGGCACTACGGTTAATGTGCGCGTGGAAGGCGCCGTGACCAATTTGAACATGTATCTTTCCAAAACGGCGTATTCGCTCAATGTTGCATTGCGTATTTTTCAGAGCCTCGGCGACCTCGATCCAAAAACGCAGGAACTGGTTCCGATGATGGTAAAAGCATTGCCGCTTAAAAGAGACGTTACGGAAGGCCCGTATAAAGGAATGCTGGCCTTTGATTTCGAGATACTCGACGAGGCAGTTTGGGATAACGGATCGCCGGTAACGGGTAAAGACGTCGAGTTTAGTTTCAAAATCCTGTTTCATCCGAATCTGCCCACCGAGTCCTGGCGGAGTTATTTCGGGTACATGGTCGGCATGGACGTAGACCCCGCCAATCCCAAAAAATTTACGGCCTATTTCAACCAGTATTATATGCTCATGGTAGAGGGTCTGTGCGGCATACCGATTTACCCGGCGTACAACTACGACCCCAATAACAACCTGACCAATGTGCCGCTTGCAGATTTTCTGGACCCCGAGAAGGCTGAGCAATTAAAAAACAACCCTGCCGTGAAGGCTTTCGCCGAGGAATTTCTCAGTCCTAAGTATGCCAACGACAAAAACTACGTTTCCGGTAGCGGACCCTACCGCCTGGAAAGCACTGATGGCGATCAGGGGACGATACTCATCAAAAAACAGGGCTGGTGGGGCGATGCCTTGCTGGATAAATACCCCATTCTGGCCGCCTACCCGGGCAGACTCTCCTATAAAATTGTGCCCGACGAGGCTGCTACGGAAAACTACCTGAAAACCGAGGCGCTCGATGTGGTCTCCAATATTTCTCCGGCAAAATTTCTGGAAATGAAACAAACCCGGATACTCGCGGACAAATACGATTTCCACACCTATGGCGCTACCCAGTACACCCGCTGGGCGATGAATATGCGCAGTCCCAAACTGAACGATAAACGCGTCAGGCAGGCCCTGGCCTACCTGGTCGACTACGATTATCTGACCAAAACCGTTATGCAGGACCTGGCGGAGCGCATTGTAGGGCCGGTCAATCCCTCCAAATCATTTTATGCCAAAAATGTGCCGTTGTACCAGTATAATGTAGAAAAAGCCAAAAGCCTGCTGGCTGAAGCGGGTTGGGCGGATACGGATAAAAACGGGGTGCTCGACAAGGTGATCAACGGGGTAAAAACGGAATTGTCGCTTGACCTGATCACATCGTTCAAATCGAAACCGAACGAACTCAGTTCGCTGAGCATCAAAGAAAACGCGCAGCTTGCGGGGATAAGGATCAATGTCCGCGACGTGGATATCGAACGCTTGTCGGCCGAAACCAAGGAGGGCCGGTTCGAGACGGCTATTTACGGCGCAGCGATCCGGCCCGGACTGGTAGAGCTCTACCAATCGTACCATTCCGCCAGTCTGTCGCCCAACGGGGATAACCGGACCGGTTTTTCGCAGGCAGATAGTGTGATTGTAGCGATCCGTACCACTGAAGACAACGCCAAAAGAAACGCACTGTACATAAAAGCCCAGGAGATCATACACGATGAGGTTCCGGAGGTTTATCTTTTCGCCCAATTACAGCGTATTGTCGTGGCCAAGAAATTCGATTACGTGATTTCGCCGAACCGCCCCGGCTATTTCGAACAAATGTTCAAACTAAAACTTAAACAGACTCAGTAAGATGGCTTTTGAAGTAGAAGGAAAACTCCATAAGATATTTCCTACGGAACAAAAATCGGCCAGTTTCTCGGCGCGCGAATTTGTCCTGGAAGTGCCCGACGGCAATTACCCGCAACTTGTCAAATTCCAGGCAGTACAAGAGCGTTGTGCCTTGCTCGACGCATACAGCGAAGGCGACCGCGTAAAGGTGTCGTTCGACCTGCGCGGCCGGGAATGGAACGGGAAATATCTCACCAACCTCAACGCCTGGCGTGTAGAGCGCCTCGAGGAGGGTAGCGGCGCGACACAAACAGCGAAACCCGACGAGAATTTTCCGACAGATCCGTTTCCCAATTTTACGGATGCACCGCCGTCCGGGGGCAATTTTGAGGACCTGCCGTTCTGATTTGTCCAGACAGACCAATTGCTTATGCGCATAGTGCTTTTGTTCCTGTTCTGCTGGCCCGTTTGGTGTTTGCAGGGTCAGGTGCTTTCTACCGTCAGTACACGTTGGAGCGACTCCTTCGTGGAATGGGAGATCTATGCGACTATGCCGCAGGACACCATCGGCGCCGATCCGGAAGAAGACGCCGAAGCGCCGGATGAGGAGCTGTACGGCGAACTGAAACTCCGCTGGCTCAACCTCCGCGACGATTTTTCGGAGTGGGACTACGAAATCGGTGGCGACCGGGGCACGATCCGGCAAAAATGGAAGGACGACCCTTCGCAATGGGAGCTCCGCAGCTACAATGGCGACGTCATCTCGATGCGCACTGCGTGGCCCAACGATTTTAACGAATGGCGCGTTACGGACAATTCGATCAGCATCAACCTGAGGAGTCGCTGGACCAACCAGTTCGACGAATGGCTGGTAGACGACCCGACACGGGGCACTTTTTACCTGTATACCCAGATTCAGCGCGATCCGCGCGACTGGATCATTGAAGATGCGCTGGATGAATCGGTGTCGGTTCCCATGAAAATGGCGCTGATCTTTTTGACGGTATTCAACGGTTCGCCCAGAATGTAGGCGCCTACTGTTTCCGCTCTGTTACAAAGATCAGAAGGTCGCGCA
>CALMBD010000169.1 GCA_937861115.1 uncultured Bacteroidota bacterium
GCGCGCATCCCCATTTTCAGCGTCATCAGTGTGCCAACCCTCTTATTCAGCGAACATCCCCATTTTCAGCGTCATCAGCGTGCCAACCCTCTTAATCTGCGCGCATCCCCATTTTCAGCGTCATCAGTGTGCCAACCCTCTTATTCAGCGAACATCCCCATTTTCAGCGTCATCAGCGTGCCAAACCCTCTTAATCTGCGCGCATCGCACTTCAAGGCTTATCTATGCCTCGGCAGTTTCGCGATCCGGCTTTTGAGGCGTTGCTGGTATTCGGAGTAGTCGGTGAGCAGGGCGTCGTAGGATTGCTGCATCAGCGGCGACGTGAGCAGGAAATCGGCTGTCGAGCGGTCGCAGGCAATGGGGATATTCCACACGACACCGAGCCGGAGCAGTGCCTTGATGTCGGGGTCGTGGGGCTGGGCTTCCATGGGGTCCCAGAAAAAGATCAGCACGTCTATCTCACCGGTGGCGATGAGCGAACCGATCTGCTGGTCGCCGCCGAGCGGACCGCTGAGCAGGCGCCTGACGGGCAGGTCGAGCGTTTTTTCGAGCAGCAATCCGGTGGTTCCGGTGGCGAACAACTCATGCGTCGAAAGCGCCTGGCGGTTGTACACCGCCCAGTCCATCAGGTCGTCTTTTTTATGGTCGTGCGCCACCAGGGCGATCCGTTTTCGGGAGCGCAGGGTGCGAAACGGTATGTTGTCTGAATCGGATTTGCTCATATTTTTTGTGTTTTGTTCTTTGTAAAATATTGATTATCAGTTTTATATCATTATGTGAAAAAACTGGTATGGCTTTTGTTTTAACACATT
Organism: uncultured Bacteroidota bacterium; assembly: GCA_937861115.1. Taxonomy (GTDB): domain Bacteria; phylum Bacteroidota; class Bacteroidia; order Chitinophagales; family Saprospiraceae; genus M3007. Next base: position 813 of record CALMBD010000169.1, read on the forward strand.
GGCCGCTTTTGAAAACCTGCGGTCAAAACTACTATGAAAGAGAAAAGTAACAAATCCATTGCCACCCTCTGCATCCTGCTGTTCCATCTGGGCCTGTTGTACATGGTCTATCAGCAGATCGTTCCCGAGAAGCAGACTACGCCCGATACAACAGAAATGCAGACCAACAGGCCCTGATCGGGCTTCAAATATAACGCATGGATTGCCATGTCTCTTTGCCGGGGCATGGCAATTTCTTTTTACCGGGAGTGGATTCGTTCTCCACGACGACCGGCGGGGCTACAACCAACCTTGTTTTTGTCCTGTTGAAAACACCCGTCCGGATCGCGGCGGGCAACGCCACAAACTACCTTCCGTATAGTGGACGGGTGCTTACAGCATGACAAAACGGCGTTGACCTTGACAAACGCATGTTGCTTTACCACAAACCCGCGGTGCCTTTACAAATCACATCCACGCAATGTATTGACGTTCCCTTGTCATGTTGAAAACACCCGTCCGGATCACGGCGGGTAACGCTACCTCCCGTATAGCGGACGTGTGCTTACAGCATGACAAAACGGCGTTGACCTTGACAAATCCACGTTGACCCTGACAAACGCATGTTGCTTTGCCACAAACCTGTGGTGCCTTTACAAATCACATCCACGCAATGTATTGACGTTTCCTTGTCATGTTGAAAACACCCGTCCGGATCGCGGCGGGCAGGGCGGCAAACTACCTCCCGTATAGTGGACGGGTGCTTACAGCATGACAAACTCACGGTGACGTTGATGAACGCACGTTGCTTCGCCACAAACCAACGAACTGCCGTTCCCTTGTCATGTTGAAAACACCCGTCCGGATCGCGGGCGGGCAACGCCTCAAACTACCTTCCGCATGTTTAATACTCCAGTTTTTTCACAATAGAAGAACAACTCAAACAACTTCCTGGCGTTTCACCGGGTATTCATACTTTTGTCGTTTAGAACGTTACCAGAACCGCATGTCAGAAATTTTTGAGCGTCAGGATATCCGTGCCCTCGGCAGCAACCTCGAATTGCTCGCCCAGCAGGTCGTGGAAGGTTTTATTGTCGGACTGCACCGCAGCCCGTTTCACGGCTTTTCGGTCGAGTTTGCCGAACACCGCCTCTACAACGCCGGGGAAAGCACCCGCAACATCGACTGGAAGGTGTACGGCCGGACCGACAAGATGTTTGTCAAAAAATTTGAAGAGGAAACCAACCTGCGCTGCCAGATCGTGGTGGACGCCTCTTCGACCATGTATTACCCCTGGGACGAGAAGCAGCCCGACAAATTCAAGTACAAAAACAAGTTCTGCTTTGCCGCGCAGTCGGCTGCAGTGCTCATGAACGCCCTCAAGCGCCAGCGCGACGCCTTCGGGCTCACCCTGTTCGACGATGCCATACAGGTCAGCACAGGCGCCAAATCGAGCACGGTGCACTATCGGCTCCTGCTGTCGTACCTGACCCAGCAGATTGAAAACCCGCAACTGAACCGATCCACCGACCTGGCCGCCAGTCTGCACCAGGTGGCCGACGCCATCCACAAACGCTCGCTGGTGGTGATCTTTACCGACGTGATGGAGCAGCCGGACAAGGCGGAAGACCTTTTTGCGGCACTCCAGCACCTGCGTTACGCCAAACATGAGGTCATTCTGTTCCACGTCACCGATAAAAGCAAGGAGCTCGACTTTGAGTTTGAAAACAGGCCCTACGTGTTTATAGATATGGAAAGCGGCGAGCAGGTCAGGCTCCAGCCCGGTCAGGTAAAGGAATACTACATCAAACAGGTGGCCGCGTTTACGGAGCAGTTGAAAATGAAATGCCTCCAGTTCAAGATCGACTTCGTCGAAGCCGATATCAATAAAGGTTTTCACCAGATACTCCAGACCTGGATGGTGAAACGCGCAAAAATGGGCTGATTATGATCAAATTGTCGAAAATATCCACCGACGCGCCGGATAATGTCCGCGAAAAAGACATCAAAAAGGAAACCGAAGACCTCGTCAAGCGGCTCGGCGACCTGCAGGAACGCTTGTATGCAGAGAAAAAGCACGCCGTACTGGTCGTGCTGCAGGGTATGGATGCCAGCGGAAAGGACGGCGCCGCACACAAGGTGTTCGACAACTGCCGCATCACCGGCATGACCTACCACGCGTTCAAAAAACCGACGGAGGAAGAGTTCGCCCACGATTTCCTGTGGCGGGTGCACAAAGTAGCGCCGGAAAAAGGCATGATCGCCATCTTCAACCGCAGCCATTATGAAGATATCCTGATCCAGCGCGTACATGGCTGGATCGACGAAAAACGCGTGGAACAACGCATGCGCGCCATCAATGCCTTTGAAGAACTCCTGGCGTTCGACAACGACACGCATATCTTCAAGTTCTACATGCACATCTCCAAAGACGAACAGGAGGTGCAGTTGCGCCAGCGTACCGACGACCCGGAAAAATACTGGAAGCACAACCCCGGCGACTGGGAAGAACGCAAACTGTGGGACAAATACATGGAGGCCTATGAATACGCGATCAACAACAGCAGCATCCCCTGGCATATCTGCCCGGTAGACCAGCGCTGGTATCGCGACTATTTCATCGCCAAAACGATTGTAGAGGCACTGGAAAAACTCCACATGGAGTATCCGGCAACGGTCAAATCTTGAACCGCAGGAAAAACTGCGCGCCGAAGTTTGTCATGCGCGACTGCCGTGAAGTCGTCGGTGTCAGATCCAGTTCCCCGAATCCTTCCACACCTACCCGAATCATTTTTGCCTCGCCGAGTTCCCTGCCGATGCCCCCGCGTACGGTGAACAGGTGACCGGTTTTCTTGCCCAGCGGTTGTTCCGGGTTGAAATAGGTAGCGGCCTGCTCGCGCGCTTCCTTGTGCCCGATGCTGTTGACGATCGTGGAAGCGCCGAAGCCCTTGTCTTTTACAAATTTGTAGCCGCCCAGGAAGGAAAAGAAGTAGTCGTCGTCGAGCGAGAAAAACTCCTTGCCGAATCCGGCGATGAAACTGAAGGCCATTTTCTGGTAGGACGAAGGCGAACTCATCGCCTCGACGGCAAACAGCAACGGCCAGTCTTTATAGGTAAAGTGAGCAGAAATGCCGAAACGCGGCTGGATAAAACTCTTCCGGAGTTTATAGTCTTTGGCAAAATCCTCCCAGGAATATTCGTATTCCGGCGGGGCGTGCGCTTCCACGGCGATTTTCGTGAAGCGGTACTGGTTGTACATAGGGGTCGTTTCGAACTGGGTATTGTGAAACAACTGGGACATCCCAACATTCACCCCGATATTCATTTTCAGGTTTTGGGCTTCTACAGCGCAGGTAAGCAGCAGCAGGGCAACAAGCGTGGTAAAGATTTTCAAGTGCATAAGTGGCTGTTAAAAAAAGGTGAAATGAATTGGGCGGTTGAAAATTCACCAAAGACAGACGCACGATTAAACAGAGCAAAAAACATGCTCGTTAAGACGGATTACGGGCGCGAAGGTACATCTTTTATAAAAATACCGCGAAAGTGTAAGAGAAATGTACCGTTCAGGCAAAAATTACCATAAAGTTAAACCCCTCTGACAGGGCGCAATAAAACTGCGCCCCGGGACATTTATTGCCCCGTAATCTGTCTGACAACAGACAATTTCTCAAAACCCGTTACTCATCACATTTCAATCACACTTCCATGAAAAAGTCATTTTTCAGCCTTAGTGCAATCCTCATCATCGCCCTGTCTTTCACAGCCTGCAAAAAAGACGAAAAAACCTTCGAAGAAAAAGTCACCGGCGACTGGCACTCCGTTAGCGTTCGCCTGAACGGAACAGACGCCACCAAGTACTATTCGCTCGACATCCAGCTGGATCAGGACAAAACCTTCGACGCCATCCTTAAGGTCACCAGCGTGCTGACCAACCAGGCAGGCGTCTCCAAGCCCAAGGGCACCTGGAGCGCCGACAACGGCGGCCAGAGCATCGAACTCATGTACGACGACAGCAACGAAACCGAACTGTACGAGGTGCTCGACATTACCGACACCGAAATGACGGTAAAGATCAAGCAGGGCGAAGACAAGATCGAAATCGCGTTCGAACGCCAGTAAGCAGCAGGGGAAGGTATTTCCCGCAGATCAACGCAGAAAAATGGCGCCGATTGCCGCAGGTTATCCTATCGGATGCTGCGAAAATCGGCGCTGTTTTTTTCTGCACCACCTTCGGGAACGACTTTTCCCAATCCCGCGTTTTCTTATGCGGCAACAATCTCCCGTAACCCTTAAATTGCCCCCTCAAAGCAAAAAGCATGTCAAAGGTTCGAATCGACAAATGGATATGGAGCGTGCGTATTTTTAAAAGCCGCACGCTGGCCAGCGACGCCTGCAAGGCGGGTAAAGTAAGGGTGGACGGCGAGCCCGTTAAGCCTTCCTACATGGTTTCGGAAGGTGAGGTGGTATCCGTAAAAAAAGAGGGTTTTACCTTTCAGTTCCGCGTCGTGCAGTTGATCGAAAAACGGGTTGGCGCACCGGTTGCCGTTACCTGTTACGAAGACATCACACCCGTTGAAGAGAAAAACAAGTACAACGACTGGTTCCTCAACGGTACACCCGCCAATGAAAAACGCGAGCGGGGTACGGGCCGGCCCACCAAAAAAGAGCGCCGCGAAATAGAAGAGTTCAAAGGCACGTAAAGTTTTGTGAGAGGTTTCGGGTTTCGGAGGTTTCGGGTTGCGGAGGTTACTGGTTTCGGGTACCTGACCCTGAACATTGTAAGGTTGACGCAACCCGCAACCTCCGCAACCCGAAACCGCGTAACCTCCGCAACCCGAAAAACGTTACATCAGCCCGAATATCTTGGCGTACTTCAGCATTTCCCCCGGGTTACTAATTTTGAGTTTGCCCGTCATCATGGCCATCATGGGGTTGAGTTCGCCTTTCAGCAGTTTGGCAAACGACTCTTCCGAGGTCGTCACCTTGCAGGTGGCTTCGCCGCTGAATCCCTCCGCTACGCTCAGTTTGCCGTCGTCTACCCGCACCGTAAACTGGCCTGCATCGCCGATATCGAAATGAAAAAGGGTGTTTTGGCCTTCCAGTACTTCGGGTTTGGCCTTTTCGGGCAGGGAAAACAGAAATGCTTTGACGTCCATCTTATCTTGGTTCTGGTACTGTTTTACATGAAATTAATGTTCACTTACGCTGGTATGCCGTAGTTTCGCCCAAAGGTAAAACCACGTCTTGAAATGACCGGGCAAAAACAATTCATTCTGCTTATCTCGCTCATGTTCGCTTTTTCCTGCAGCAGTATTCCCAAGGGGCCCGTCGCTATTCCCACCGGTTTCGACTGGCAGGGGCACCGGGGTTGCCGTGGGTTGATGCCGGAAAACAGCATCCCCGCGTTTGTGCGGGCGCTGGATTTCCCTGCGGTGACCACGCTCGAACTCGATCTCGCCGTATCAAAAGACAGGCAACTGATTGTCAGCCACGAACCCTGGTTCAACCCGGCCATTTGCCGGCAACCGGGCGGCGATACCATCCCCGGAGCGCAGGCGGAGCAAAAGTTCCTGATCTATCACATGACCGCTGCCGAAGTACGGCGTTTCGACTGCGGGAGCTGGGGAAATGCGCGGTTCCCGGATCAGCAAAAGGTCAGCACCTTCAAGCCCACCCTGCGCGAAGTAGTGGAGGCCGTGCGCGCACAACATCCCGATAAGGCGAAAACCATACGCTGGAACATTGAAATTAAAAGCCAGCCGGAATGGGACGGCCTGCGGCACCCGCCTGTTGACGAATTTGCAGCCATGGTCATCGCCGAACTGCGTTCGCTCCGGATCGACAAAAATGCCACGGTGCAGTCGTTCGATGTGCGCGCCCTGCAAGCCATGCACCGGCAGGCGCCCGAAATACGGCTCGCCTACCTGATTGAAAATATCAGGGGTTTTGAATCAAATATGGCAAAACTGGACTTTACGCCGGCTATTTACAGCCCTTATTACCTGTTGGTATCACCCAAACTGGTCCGGAAATGCCGCTCCAAGGGCGTCCAACTCATTCCCTGGACCGTAAACGACGTCGCCGCCATGCGCAAACTCATCCACATGGGCGTCGACGGTATTATCACCGATTACCCGGACAAGATCAGCGAAGTGACAAAATGACCATGCATAAAATCGCCCCCATCCTGCTGCTGCTCTGCACCTCCTGCAATGTTGATACCCAATTGCTGACAGGCACCTGGAAGGCAAGCTCCTTTTACCAGAACGGAAAAACCGTCCAGGTCCCCCTCGATTCTGTCGAACTTTCGTTTGACGAAAACGGCCAATACATCTTCCGTTCTGTCGGATTTTACAAGGAAGAAGGTCCCTATCGCGCTTCCGGCAAATACCTGTTTCTCACAGACATGACGGCCAAGCCACCGAGGGAGCATACCCTCAGCGTACTTTTCCTGTCGAACGACACCCTCAAGATCGGTATGAAAAAAGACACCAGCGAACAGGTCCTGTTCTTCAAAAGAGAGGTAAATAAGTGATAAGGGTTAAGTGATAAGGGTTAAAAGGGTAGATTATCACTTATCACTTATCACTTATCACTTATCACTTAACCCTTATCACTTATCAACTTCCTCCTTTAAACTCGCTGACGAGTGTCTGGAGGCTTCCCTTGGCGTCGCCGTAGAGCATGCGGCAATTGTTTCGGAAGAACAGCAGATTTTCAACGCCAGCAAACCCTTTGCCCTTGCCGCGTTTCATTACTATGACGGTACGGGCCCGGCTGGCTTCGATGATGGGCATGCCCCACAGCGGACTGGTTTTGTCTTCCTGTGCGGCGGGATTCACCACGTCGTTGGCGCCGATGACCATGCAAACATCGACGGTATCCATCGTGGGGTTTATGGCATCCATTTCCACCATGGCGTCGTACGAAATATTGGCTTCTGCGAGCAGTACGTTCATGTGGCCGGGCATACGTCCGGCAACGGGATGTATGGCGAAACTTACTTCAGCGCCGTTTTTCTCCAGCGCTTCGGTCAGTTCGCGGACGGCGTGTTGCGCCTGCGATACGGCCATGCCGTAACCCGGAACGATCACGACCTTGCTGGCGGCTTCGAGCATGAGGTATGCGCCGTCGATTTTAACCTCTTTCATTTCACCCACGACCTGGGCGGCTGCACCGGTCACCGGCGTGCCGAAGCCGCCGAGAAAGACGTTGGCGACAGACCGGTTCATGGCCTTGCACATGATCAGGGTAAGGATGATCCCGCTGGCTCCTACGAGGGCGCCTGCGACGATCAGCAGGTTGTTCTGAACGATAAAGCCCGACGCGCAGGCTGCCATCCCGGAATAACTGTTCAGGAGACAGATAACGACCGGCATATCGGCGCCCCCGATGGGTATGACCAGCAAAATGCCGATGATAAATGCCAGCACGGAGAACAGGGCAAAATAGCGGTATGCCTCCGGCGCTACGGTGTCCAGGGCAAACAGGACTCCCGTCGCCAGGATACCGAACAGGACGGCGCCCGTGACAAACTGCTGGCCCGTATACATGATGGGTTTGCCGGAGATAAATTTTTCTTCGAGTTTGGCCCATGCGATCAGCGAACCGGAAAATGTAATGGAGCCGATAATCGCCGTCAGCCACAGCACCGTGCCGCCGAATACGCCCTGGCCTTCCGGGTGTGCGTGGAATTCCGCCCAGGCGACGAGCAAACTGGCCAGACCGCCAAAACCGTTGAGCAGGCCGACCATTTGCGGCATGCCGGTCATGGGTGTGCGGAATGCGAACAGCAGGCCGATAGCCGTACCGATGACCATGCCACCCAGGATGAACTCGAAGCGCTCCACATGCGTATCCATCAGGGTTACGATAATGGCGGCGCCCATACCCACGGCAGAGATGATGTTGCCGCGTTTGGCCGATACCGGGCTGCTCATCAACTTGAACCCGAGAATAAACGTAATGGCCGAAAGGATATAAACTATATTGATGAGTGTAGTAAGTTCCATGTTATTTTTTCTCTTTTTTCTTGAACATGTTGAGCATCCTGTTGGTCACGAAGTAGCCGCCCGCCACATTGATCATGGCAAATGCCACGGCACAACCGCCGAGCAGGGCTGCAAAATCGTTGGTGCCGCCCTTGGCCAGACCGGCCGCCAGCAAGGCGCCCAGTACCGTGATACCGGAAATGGCATTGGAACCCGACATCAGCGGCGTGTGCAGCAGAGAAGGGACTTTGGAAATAACCTCGAACCCCAAAAAGATGGACAACACGAGGATGAAAAGGAGAAAAACAAGTATAGTAGTTTCCATTTGAAACTGAGTTAATGGTAAACGTTCTGATGATGCAATTCCGCCTGATGGCAAGGAATTACAGTTCCCGGACGACTCTTCCGCCGTGCGTAACGACGCAGCCCTGCAGGATATCGTCTTCCAGGTCCAGGTTGAATCTTTTTGCTTCTTTATCCCAGAATTCGTCGATAAAGTTGAACAGGTTGGCCGAGTACATCTGGCTGGCATGTACGGCAACCCTGCCGGGCATGTTTTCGAGGCCGATGATCCGGACACCGTTCATATCCACCTCCTTGCCCAGTTCGGCGCCTTCGACGTTGCCGCCGGTTTCGACGGCCAGGTCGACGAGAATACTGCCGGGTTTCATGCCGGCCACCATTTCCTTGGTGATGATCAGGGGCGCCTTTCTGCCGAAAACCTGTGCAGTAGTTATGACGACATCGCTGAGGGCGCATTGCTTGGCCATGGCGTCGCGTTGAATTTGAAGTTGTTCTTCGGTCAATGCTTTGGCGTAGCCGTCTTTGGTTTGTCCGGTTTCACCCAGGTCCACCTCAAAAAAACGGGCGCCGAGCGATTTGACCTGTTCGGCCACGGCAGGGCGCGTATCGAAGGCGTCAACCCGTGCGCCAAGGCGTTTAGCCGTGGCAATGGCCTGCAACCCCGCAACACCTGCACCGATGATGAACACCCGTGCCGGATTGATGGTGCCCGCAGGCGTTGTCATCATGGGAAACACCCGATCGGTGCGCTCGGCAGCGAGAATAACGGCGTAATAACCCGCCAGGCTTGCCTGCGAACTGAGAGCGTCCATTTTTTGCGCACGTGTGGTGCGGGGAATAAGTTCCATCGCAACCGCAGTCACGCCCTTTTCAGCCAGCCGGCTGATCAGCGATTTCTCGTTAAACGGATCGAGGTAACTGACGTGGATACCGCCGGATTTTAGTCCCTGCACATCGGCATCGTCCGGTTTGCGCAATTGCAGCACGATGTCGCTCTGCAATATGGCTGCGCGGTCGCCGCTGATGGTAGCGCCTGCTTTTTCATAGTCGCTGTCCGGAACGCGGATACCCGCCCCCATACCGCTTTCGACTACCACGGTTGCGCCTGCGGCAACCAGTTTTTTCACGTCGTTGGGGATGACGACTGCGCGCAGCTCCCCGGGGTGTGTTTCTTTTGGTATTCCAATCTGCATAAGGTCTCAGATGTCAATTCGGTGAATAAGTCGGATATGGTCTTTATCTCATTTTGGGTTGTCGTCTTTTGCCTCCGGGGCGGAAGCCTTTGCCACCCAGCCCCATCATGGAAGGATTCATCGCCTGCCCGGCCTGCTTGAGCTGCTTTTCCACTTCCTTGATCTGATCCTTGAGCATGGGTTCGGTGATATGGAGTTTTTTGAGCTCGGCAAACTGGCTCTGGGCCGCCTTGACATTATTCCGTGCCGCAGCCACCATTACGAGTTGGAGCATGGCTGCTCCGCGCTCGTTTTCAGAAGGCAGGCCGGCAACCAGTGCCTGTTTAAGCCAGACCTCCGCAGTGACAAAATCGCGCTTTTGCATGGCCAGCGCACCGTGGGTCATGTAATACACCCCCTTGTAACCTACCAGCAGTAATTTCGGGAAATAGGTCATTTTGAGCCTTGCTTCGGCTTCGGCGATCTGTTGTTGCCCCATCAACTGGTTGCTCGACAGGATAGTGCCCAGCATCAGGTAGCCTGCCAGCATGATTATGCCGACCAGTAAAAACGGAAACCCGTACCAGAAGCCGTAAGCTGCCCACAACAGAATTCCACCCAGAATACCGCCCACGATCAGGGCAAATCGCAAATAAATATTGATGACAAACATGCGTTGAACGGACTATTGCTGCATAATCCGGGGCGAAAATAGAAAAGCCTGTCCGGTAAACGAAGCGGGCCGGGCATGTCTGTTATATTTTTTTGAAATAAAATATTGTTTTGTCGTCGTTGAGGGCCCTGTACCGCAAGGTCGATGTGTCGCAACCCAGTATCTGGTTGCATTGCCTGGCTGATTTTTTGATTTCCGTAAAACACCATCCCTCACTTGCAGTGAGACTGTCGGTAACACAGGAAGCGCTGATGCAGTCGGTAAACACGGCAATTTTTTCCTGTTCCTGGATGGCATTCCCCCGGTACCGGATCAAAAGATCGTCATTGAATTCTATGACCAGGGAACTGTCCTGCAGGTTTTGCCAGCGGCCCTGAAGGGCATCTAGCAACTCCTGGGCCGGGGGACCGGGCGCTTCTTCATTTCCCGGGTGTTCACCGGTTCCCGGAGTTTTGGTCGGGTTGAGGTTGCACGAAATAGTGAAACTTACGATGGCAATGAGGTAAAGAATGCATTTGTTCATGAAAAACTGGATTGCGTTTCGGGACTAAACTGAAAACAAAAACTATTCCCAATCTGCTTTCCGGTGTACCGTCAGGCCGTAGCCGGAGTCTTTAGGCAGGTCCAGCACGACAAACAAACCTGCCGTCGGACTGTATTGAACGTGCATTGTATATTGAATCTTGTGCCGGTTGTCGTAGGCAACCGACCCGTCGGCGGCAAGGGTGTAGTTGCGGTGGCTGGAAAGGCATTCCGGGAAATGAAGACCGGTGAACAATTCGACGGATTGTTGGCCACTCTGCCGCAGTATGAAGGAGTTGGTCGTTGTACCGGCGTGTATATTTATTTTGTAGAGACCTTTTTCGACCTTGAAAAACCGCCGGTTGTAATCTGCGGCATCGGCATTGATCAAAACAGCCTCCGGGTAGTCAAAACGGCACCAATTGCCTTTTTCCTCGGTGCGTGGTACCGGCGCAGCGGTGCTGAACTGAATAAACGGGCCCGTCGGTGCCGCTTTGCGCTGTTGCGGGGCAGGCGCCTGCCCGCAGGCGGCCAGGAGGAACGCAAGGAGATACCCACACGCAAGGGTCGGGAAGTAATTGGATCGCATGGCGTGGTTGTGATGTTTTGGTGAGTAAGTTAAACAGATTACCGGTAAGGGATTTTAGAGAGAGACTTGAAGAAGTTTGTGTAAACCGCCCCGGTCTCTCTCTAAACCTTGCTCTTATTTAAATCATATTCGCCAGTCCAGCCGCAGGGTGTAGTTGCGCGGCGCTTCGAGTAGCGCCGGTCTTGCGGAGTACTCTTCGTTGAACAGGTTGCTGCACAAGGCGCTGACTTTCAGTGTGCTGTTGAGTTTGTACGATGCTCGCAGGTCTACTACCGTAAAGCCGCCGTTGTTGTTCATGCGGAAATTCCTGACGCCTGCAAAAGGCTCCACAAAAGGCAGTTCGAATATCTGATCGATGGCTTTCATGAAACTGTTGTATTGCACGGCACTGCCCAGCGAGAATCTGCCGATCGAGTATTCCGCGTCAAATTTGAACATGTGGTTGTAGCGGTACTTCAGTACGTTGCTGGTATCGGACGAACCATAAACCAGTCGCAGCGAGTCGTTGAATTCCTTGTATTTCGGATTGATACCGGTGTATCCGGTGATAATGGCAAGCGTACCGTTGCCGATTTGCCCCTGCCCGACCACGGATATCTCTGCACCCGTAATGCGCGTATCTCCGGAGTTTTGCGATTCAAAACTGGCGCCCACGGTGGGGAACAGCCGTATTTCCGCCAGGACAAATTCCATCATGTTCTGGTACTCGGAGACAAATCCGGTTATATCCACAAAACCCTGCCATTTGCCCACGCGAAAGCCTTGCTTGAGCCCCATCTCAGCCGTCCAGCCCGTTTCCGAGACCAGTTTCGGGTTCGGGCGTACCGAGTTGCCGGCGCTGAAGTCGGTATTGATAAATTTCTCTGCGATAGTCGGATAACGGTATCCCTGCCCCCAGGAGGCGCGCAGGTATGAAGCCTGAGCGATCTGGTAGTTGGCGCCGAGCCGGTAAACAGGCTTGGATTCCTTGAACTCACCCCCGTTGGGAAGGGTATCGAGGTTGGTGGCATCGATGCGGATAACCTCCGGTCCGTTCAGGCGATTCTGTTCGTAGCGAACACCGCCCGACAGGTTCAGCCGGTTGAATACCTTGTAATCGAGTTGCAGGTAACCGGCAATGTTGCGTGTTTTGAAATTGCCATTGTAGAGCTCGGCCTCTACGGTTGTTAAAATGCCCACCACACCTGCGGTCGCCACGAGGCCGAGATGATCCATTCTGCGCTGAATCTGGTACTCTCCGTAGTACATACGGCTGTCGTTGCTCTGGTTACCGCTGTTGTTGTTGTGGACATAGAAATAGCGCCCCAGAAACTTGTGCCGGTTGCCGCCCTGGTCGAAATACTGGACAGAGGGGTCTATGGTATATCGCAGGCGCCCAAGCGACCTGGAAGCGGAACCGAGGCCCGGCTGCAGCGCTGCAATGCTGTCGTTGCCCCAGATGAAGAAACTGCCGCTTTTGCCAAAGTTGATATTGGTGTTGAGGCCGAACGTCAGCCGGTCACTAAAGCGGTAGCGCAGATTGGGCGTAATGCGGCCGTAGCGGCTGTACGTGTTTTTGTTGTAACTGTCGCGATACAGGCCGTACATACCCAGGACAAGGTCGAGCTTGCCGATTTTTTCCCGGTGGCCGACACTGAAGCCTGTCTCGACGGGGAGTTGAATAGAGGAGGTGTCTGCGCCCCACCATTTTTTTCTGCTGTCTTTCGGCGTATCCCAGATTTTAGCGAAAACAGCGGCATTCGTTTCAGGTTTGTCTTTTGCAAATCCCGTGCGGATGTTGATGATGCCGTTCATGGCCGAGGAGCCATACAATGCAGATGCAGCGCCTTTCAGCACCTCGATCTGGCTGATGTTCTCGACAGGGAAATCATCCCAGTTGGGAAAACCGGCATCGGCCTGAAGGGCGGGGATATCGTCAACGAGCAACAAAACCCGTGTGCCGGCGCCATAAGAGAACCCTGCGCCGCCGCGGATACTGGCCTGACCGTCGATGATACTCACCCCCGGTACCTTTACCAGTACTTCATCGATGGAGGTGGTATTGGTATTATCCAGCAGTCGCGGCTTCAATACGTCGATGGAGACGGTCACTTCACCCAGCGGCTTTTCAAATTTTCCGGCCGTTACAGTGGCGGTTTGCAGGAGGTTGTCGCTATCGCCGAGTTGAAGCGTCTGTCCCGCAGTAAGGCGGAGGGTTTGCGTCCTGGATTCGTAGCCGATAAAGGAAAAAACAATTTCGTGGTTGCCTGCAGGCAGCGACAGGGAATATGCGCCCGAAGCATCGGTCGCCGATCCCGTCTCGGCGCTTTTTACGGTTACGCCAATCAGGGGCTCTCCGGTTGCGATATCGGTGACCACGCCTTGCAGCGTAGCATTTTGACCGTAGGCGAAGTGGAGCAAAAGGGAAAACAGGAGGGTAAGGTGTTGTCGCATAATTACGGTTTTGGATGAAAAAATATTTTCAGCGGGGTAAAAGTAAAAATTTTTGATGCCGCGCATAATTCAGGACGCGGAACTTCAATATCTGGATTTCCCAATGCGCCGCAAGCGGTGCAGGATAGCGCGGATAACGATCCAGGCATGTGCCAGGAGTGCTGGTATCAGGCCAAAATGGCGGCGCATCACGTCGAAACGGTCGCGCAGGCTCTGCCGATGCCGCTGTTTGGAAATGCCACCCATCAGGTAGTCGGTCGTAATAAACCCGGTATTGACATTCTCGCGGCTTTTTTTCAGGATTTTGATGCACCAGTCGTAATCGGCGCAAAGGTTGTTTTCAATAAATGGCGGCGCCAGCGTGCGGCGCGGGATAAAAGCCTGGTGCACCACCAGCATACCCCCCAGAAAATCGCGCCAGTACAGTTTTTTGGGGAGTTGCCGGGTGCTTAATTCACTCATCGTGCCTGCCGGTACCCTGTCTTCGTTTACCAGCAGGGTTTCGCCGTACAATACGTCTGTTTGCGGTGTGACAAGGGCGGCCATTTTTTCCAGGACGTCGGGCGCATGGATATGGTCACCGCTGTTAAGGCACCAGACAAAGTCGCCTGTCGCCATTTTTAATCCCTTGCTCATCGCATCGTACAGCCCTTTGTCCGGTTCCGAAATCCAGTGCACATTAGGCATGGTTTGAGCGAATTCCTGTATGATCTTCAGGGAGTTATCCTTGGAGGCGCCGTCTACGAAAATGTATTCGATGTGCGGCCAAGTCTGCCGGCGTACACTTTCCATCGTGCCGGGCAGGTCTTTTTCGCCGTTGTATACGACGGTGATGATGGTGAAAACGGTGGACGGGGGTGGTAGGACGGTAGACGGCATGAATACTACTTTGGGGCAAACATCGGAAAAACTGCGTTATTCGTTATTATCGTCATTCGTCATTGTCGTTGGAGGATGATTGTGGTGCCTTATTGCGAAAGCGTTGGGTTGCGCGGATGATCTTAATCACGGGAATTCAAGATTAGCCCTTATTTTTCCCTTTAAAAAACGTGTTGACCTTGTTTTTTGCGGGCTTCGGCCTGAGTTTGCTGGGCTCCCTGCCACCGGGGCTGATCAGTCTGTCTGTAGCGCAAACAGCCATTTACCGAGGACTGCTGGCGGCCTTGTTGCTGGCTGCAGGGGCTGCTTTTGCAGAGTTTTTTCAGGCCTGGGCGGCAGTGGTACTAACAGACTGGTTTATATCGCATCCCTTTGCAGAACGGGTTTTTCAATGGGCTGCAGTACCTGTATTTCTTGGATTGGGCCTTTACCTGCTGTTTTGGGCGAGGCCACCCCGGCAACAGGGCAGGGTAGCGGAGGTGTTGCTGTTCAAACAGGTCGGCAGGGGTGTGCTGTTGAGTGCTTTTAACCTGCTGGCTATTCCATACTGGTTTGTATACTGCGGCTCGCTGCGCACGTCAGGCGTATGGGCGACAGAGAGTCTGGGCAATACGCTTGTTTTTTCTGCAGGCGTTACGGTTGGGACAATGGCTGCCCTTGGCTTGTATGCACTGCTCGGGCAGTTGATCGTGCAGCGGTCACGCGCGATGGCCTGGTATGCCAACCGCTTTGTGGGACTTATTTTTCTGGTTTTGGGAGTTAAATTGCTGGTGGGATTACTACAATGATACGTTGCAAATTTATTGACAAAGGTGTGTTGCAAAACAAATCGCCCCATACGGCAGATGCTGTACGGGGCGATTTGTTTTGCAGCGGTAACGGGCGATATTCCCGTCGCAGGTAATTAATTTTTGAAGTGCGAAGTGGCGTTTTTGCCGCCTTCTTTTACCGTATCAAGGCGCTTTTTAAACTCGATCGAGAGTTCATCTTCCTTGCGCGCATAAATTTCATTGAGGGCGATGAGCGTGTTCATGTCGTTCGGATCAAGGCTTTCCGCCTTCTGGAAGTGCGGGAGTGCCAGTTCGAAGAGACCCATGACCTCGTCTTTCATCGCTTTAAGTTTTTTCAGGCCGGCGCTGGAGAAGTCGTCGGGCAAGGAATTCATTTCCTGGGTACGTACGGCAGCCTTGTTGTAGTACAGTGCTCCGAGTGAATATACGGCATCCACGTTTTTAGGATCTTTTTCAGTAGCCTGGGTATAGTACTTTTTGGCTTCCTCGAAGTATTCGTTTGCTTTTTGCTCCTCTTTGTCCTTTGATGCCATCTGATAGAGGTTGTCATAAACGTTGCCGAGGGTGACATACAGGTTGATGTTTTCCGGCTCCTTGGCGATGGCCTGTTTGAGGCGGTCGGTCAGTTCGTTGAGTTTGCCGTTTTTGAGATACACGTTGATCTCGGCAAACAACAGGCCTGAGTCATCCGGGTATTTGGCGCGGCCTTCCGTAAGGATCTTTTGAGCGCCGGCTTCGTCGCCGGTTTCCAGTTTTACGGCGTAGATACCTTCATAAACCCCGGCCTTTGCCGTGCCTTTGCTGTAAAGCATGTTATAGTATTTCAGTGCATCCTGGTAGCGTTTGGAAAGTTGGGCAGCCAGACCGGTAACATATAACTGGTTTTCATATTGCTCGTTGGTTTCGAGTACGCTCTTCTGGGTGTTGGCCAGCAGGATATCATGGGCCTGAAGCGAGGCTTCAAAGGATTTGAAGGCCTTTTCGTATTCCCCTGATTCGTATTTCGCCACACCGATGTTGATCAGGTGGCCCTGAACTTCGAGGATGCCCTTTACAGCGTCGCTTTTTTCATACTTTTTGACCGCGGGATTTTCGTAGGCATTCTTAAAACCTTCGAATGCTACCAGGGCGTCGTTATCGCCCGACAATTGCGCGTTCGGATCAATTGTCCGCTTGGCCATATCGCGCTGCAGGATCGTGTTGTAGATATCGCCGCGGGTAAGCCACGCCGACGACATGCCTTGCGCTTCGGCGGTCTGCATGGCCTGGTCGATTTTTTGTTTGGCCTCTTCCAGCTTGTCGGCGTTTTCCGTGGGGTTGATATTGTAGCTCGTCAGGGCTTTGCCGGCCTGCTTGGCCAGTTTGCCGCCATCATCCTGTGCGAGGGCAAGGTGTGCTACCAGAAACAGGCCTGACAGGGAGAAAATGACTTTTTTCATAGTCTTCAACAAATTTTAGAATGTTTTGAAATCGTTTTATGACGTATTTCAATTGAAAAGTTAGCCAATAGGGTGTTAATCCTGTTCGTTTTCAGTTGCCGGAAGTTCAACTTCTTCCGCACTGACCACCACTGCAACATCGGCAATGTCGTCGCCGTCGTCGAGACGGATCAGTCTTACACCCTGGGTTGCACGCCCCATGACCCGGAGCGCATCGGCTGCCGTACGGATCGTAACGCCGGAGGTCGTGGTGATCATGAGATCGTCCTGATCGGTAACTGCCTTGATGGCCACCAGGTGTCCGGTTTTTGCCGTGACATTGATGGTCTTGATTCCTTTTCCGCCACGGCTTTGGGTGCGGTACTCATCGAGTGCGGAGCGTTTGCCCATCCCTTTTTCCGAAACGACAAGCACACTGGTTTCAGTATCATTCGGGTCTACACAAACCATTCCGACGACAGCGTCGCCGCCTTTTTCGTCGACACGTATGCCGCGTACACCGGCAGCCGTACGGCCCATCGGGCGCACATCCTCCTCGTTGAAACGGATAGACCGGCCGCTTTGTACTGCCAGGAGTATCTCGTTTTTACCGTTGGTCAGTTTGGCTTCGATCAGGGCGTCGCCTTCGTTGATTCCGATGGCGTTGATACCGCCCTGTCGCGGGCGCGAGTATTCTTCCAGCAGGGTTTTCTTGATCTGTCCGCGGCGCGTGCAGAACATGATGTAGTGGTTGTTGATGAACTCCTCGTCCTGCAGGTTCTTCACTATAATAAAGGCGCGAACCTTGTCTTCTTTCGGAATATTCAGCAGGTTCTGGATCACCCGACCGGCTGTGGCTTTGGCGCCTTCCGGAATCTCATACACTTTCAGCCAGAAGCAGCGGCCGCTTTCGGTAAAGAGCAGGAGTGTGTTGTGATTGGTTGCCGAAAACATGTGCTCGACAAAATCCTCGTCGCGGGTGCGCACACCCTGGGCGCCGCGTCCGCCGCGTCCCTGTGCCCGGTATTCGGAAATCGGGGTGCGCTTGATATAGCCGGCATGGCTGATGGTGATCACCACCTCTTCGTCTTCAATCAGGTCTTCGATGCTGATATCCGCCTCATTGATCTCGATGCTGGTGCGGCGCGCATCGCCGAAACGCTCGATGATCTCGCTGGTCTCTGCCTTGATGATGTTGCGCTGCAGCATTTCGTCGGCCAGGATCGCCTTGAATTCGGCGATCTTTTTCATCAGCTCTTCGTATTCGAGTTTCACCTTGTCGCGCTCGAGTCCGGTGAGTTGCTGGAGGCGCATGGCGAGGATGGCCTTGGCCTGAATTTCGGTCAGCCCGAATTTCGACATCAATCCCTCCCGTGCTTCCTCGGCGTCTTTCGACGCACGGATCAGTTTGATTACCTCATCCAGGTGATCGAGTGCGATGAGCAGGCCTTCCAGGATATGGGCGCGCTCCTCGGCCTTGCGCAGTTCGAATTTGGTGCGTCGCACGATGACATCAAGCCTGAACTTGATGAACTCATCGATCATGTCCTTGAGGTTCAGTATACGCGGGCGACCGTTGACCAGGGCAATATTATTGATGCCGTAACTGGTCTGCAACGGGGTGAGTTTAAACAGTTGGCTCAGGATCACATTGGCCGCTGCGTCGCGCTTGATCTCGATGACGATGCGAACGCCCTCGCGGTTCGACTGGTCGCTCACATCGGAAACGCCCAGTACCTTTTTTTCATTTACCAGTTCGGCGATCTTGGAAATCAGCATCGCTTTATTGACCTGGTAGGGTATTTCGGTGACGACTATGCTCTCCCTGCCCTTGTCGTCGGTTTCAATCTCAGTCTTGGCCCTGACGACCACCCGGCCACGGCCGGTGCGGAACCCTTCTTTTACTCCGGAAAGGCCGAAAATGATGCCGCCGGTCGGAAAATCAGGCGCATGCACATATTCCATCAGTCCTTCCACGTCAATCTCCGGATTATCAACTGCGGCCATGATGGCGGCACATACTTCCGTGAGGTTGTGGGGCATCATATTGGTAGCCATACCTACCGCAATACCCGAGGCGCCGTTGACCAGCAGGTTGGGGAATTTGGTCGGCATGACCGTCGGCTCCTCGAGTGAGTCGTCGAAGTTGAGTTGAAAATCGACGGTATCCTTGTCGATATCACCCACAATCTCGTCGGCCACCCTGCGCAGACGCGCCTCGGTATAACGCATGGCCGCCGGCGAATCACCGTCCATCGAGCCAAAGTTGCCCTGTCCGTCAACAAGCGGGTACCTCAGGCTCCATTCCTGGGCCATACGCACCATAGTGTCGTACACGGAACTGTCGCCGTGCGGGTGGTACTTGCCCAGCACCTCACCGACGATACGGGCGGACTTCTTATAGGGTTTATTGTAGCCCAGGCCCAGGTCGAGCATGCCATACAGTACGCGGCGATGCACCGGCTTGAGGCCGTCGCGCACATCGGGCAGTGCACGGGAAACGATCACGGACATCGAATAGTCGATATACGCGACCTTGAGTTCGTCTTCGATATTGATGGAAATTATCCTCGGGTCTTGCATCTCTTGCGTTTAAAGGTGGACGGCAGACGGTGTGCGGCGGCTTTATGTATGTTTTAATTCTGAACAGTCAGGTGTGAAATCCTTCAACCGCCCACCAATTGCCGCACATCGTTTTCGGGTGCGCGAAGGTACGAAATCCGGCAATTTTAATACCTGAAATAGGGGGCAGTTTTCAACAATTTTTGTCAAAATATGCACGAGGGTAGGAGCCCGACCGGGGCGCCTGCTGCCATCAGTCAGGCAGCCGGGTGGCTGTTGTTAACCAAAATTAACCACTGCAGGCAGGGAGCCGCCAAACTTTACCAATATGCTAACAATGGAATAACAGCGCTTAACGGATGACAGCCCGCACATTTGTCCCATCAGTTCAAATGGCTGATATTCAAACGTTTACAATTCATTCACAAATATGAAAAACGCGAAGCAAATTCTGTTGACCACCCTGACAGCCGTATTTTTTCACCAGATATCCACTGCGCAGGTAGCCATCGGATTAAAAGGAGGCGCCAATTTCGGGACTGTTCACACGACCGATATGCTGGGCAGTATTACACCCGACTTTAAATATGCCACGGGCGTGGTAGCCGGTGCTGTGGCGGAAGTCAACTTCGGCGACCACTTCGCCCTGCAACCGGAGATCGGCTGGGTACAAAAGGGTTTCCGGTTCGATGAGGGGATTAACATCCCGATCGGGAATGTCGACATCCCGGCGGGCGTAGAGGCTACCATACGGACCAATTACATAGAAGTGCCGCTGTTGGCCAAGGCGAAGGTCGGCAACGACAAGGTGCAGGGATACGCCGTGCTGGGCCCCTCTTTGGGATACGCCCTGAACGGCAAACTCATCACCCGTACACGCTTTTTGTTCGAATTTGACCCTATCCGTACCGACCTGAATCTCAACGACCTGGACTACAACCGTTTTGAAGTTTCGGCGGTGGGCGGTCTCGGTGTGCAGTTCAACTTCAGCGGACTGAAATGGTTTGCCGATGCGCGCTATACTTACGGTTTCACCGAACTGTACAACTTCCCGGTCGTCAACGAACAAATTAAAAACAGGGGTGTAGCTGTTACCACAGGCATCATGGTTGATCTGGCGCCTGCACCGAAGAAAAAATCCGCCACTCACCGGCGTCGACCATAACCGCGTGGTTTGTGGTACCGCCGGCTTCAGCCGGCGCCCGCGTATCACCCAACGGTACCACCCGCTTCAGCCGGCGCCCGCGTATCACCCAACGGTACCGCCGGCTTCAGCCGGCGCCTACCACTCCCTGAATCCCCGGCTTCAGCCGACGTCCACAAGACTGATTACACCGGGGTACTTTTAAATCCCGGCTTCACCCCGCACCCCGGAGCGCCACACAAAACACCCACTCATATCGGGCAGCCGCAAAAACCGGCTGCCCGTTTTTGTTGTTACTTTGCTCCACAATCGTGATCGGATCATGCAAAAACTATCAGCGGTAATACTCCTGGTTTTCACGGCTTTCAGCCCTGTTTTTACCCAAAAACCGAACAAATACTGGATTGAGTTTTCAGACAAGGACAATTCTCCCTATTGTATCTGCCGGCCTGCGGAATACCTGTCGGCACGTGCGCTGGAGCGCCGCGCGCGCGCAGGCATCCTTGTCGACGAAAGCGACCTGCCTGTCAACCCGAAATACGTTGAAGCGCTGAAAATCGACGGTGTGCAGTTGCACAACACCTCCAGGTGGCTCAATGCTGCCACGGTAATCGCCACCCCGAAGGCAACAGAGCAACTGGCGAAATTGCCCTTTGTAAAATCGGTGAAATACATTGGCCGCGATATTCCCGTGAAGAACCCGCCCAACCGTTCGGCCAAAAGCCGGGCACCGGTGACCGACTACCCGCGACCTGAAGGCGGAGGGGATTTTGGCTACACCGGTTTTCAAAACAGCATGCTCAACCTTATGCCCCTGCACCTGGGCGGGTACCGGGGCAACGGCATATGGGTGGCCGTCATGGACGGCGGGTTTACCAACGTCGATACCATGCCGTTTTTTGACAGTGTGGCCCTCAGTGGCAGACTATTTCCCGGGTGGGATTTTGTGGAGCGCGATGGCGCGATATACGAAGGTGCGCAGCACGGCACGTCGGTGCTGTCAGTCATGGCCGGTAACCTGCCCGGGTATTTTGTGGGCGGCGCGCCGGATGCCACCTATTTTTTGTTGAAAACGGAGGACACCGGTGGCGAATATCCCGTAGAGGAAGCCAACTGGGTAGCCGGTGCGGAATGGGCCGACAGCATCGGCGCCGATATCATCAATGCCTCGCTGGGCTATACCCATTTCAACGACACAACGCTCAACCACCATTACCGCACCCTTGACGGACGCACCGCGATCGGTTCGCGCGGCGCCACCATTGCCGCACAAAAGGGTATGATCATCTGCAACAGCGCAGGAAACGAGGGCGATGGTCCCTGGCACTATATCGGCGTGCCGGCAGATGCGCCCGGGCTGATCGCCGTCGGCGCCGTCGACCATGATGCACAGCGGGCATCGTTCAGTTCGATGGGCCCCACGCCCGACGGCCGGATCAAACCGGATCTTGTTGCGCCCGGCGATCAGGTAGTCACCGCCGGAGGTCTGGGCGTCCAACTTGGCCTGTCGAGCGGCACCTCGCTGGCCTCGCCCATGCTGGTGGGCGCTATGGCAGCCCTGTGGAGCGCATATCCGGAAAAAACGGCACCGCAGATACTGGAGGCCGTGTTTGCATCGGCAGATCAGGCCGGTAAACCGGATAACGAGCGCGGCTACGGATTGCCCGATTTCACAGACGCCTGGCTGCGCCTCGGTCATTTCAATCCGTATGCCCCTGCAGGACGACCGCAGCACTTTTTCTCGTTTGATCGATTCGGTGGTGAACTTAAAGTGTTGGTTTTCAATAACTATTATGCTGAAACAGACGAATGTGTACTACTCGATGCAAACGGAAAAGCCATGCGGTTCGATCAACTGGAAATAAGGCGGGGCCTGATCTCCACGATTACACTTGGCGGACTGTACGATCTGTCGCCCGGAACTTATCAGGTGGTCTTGCGCAATGCAAAGCGGGTGGACCGGTATCCGGTGTCCGTGTGGCGGTAGGACTTCTCCCGCGGATTTAGTAGTTCCCGCAGATTTCAACGGTGTAAGTATTTCTGCGCGAATCTGCGGGAAGTATACCAGGCCACACCAAATTTCAAAACATTTGTTGTCGAAAAATCCCCTCAAAACAAACAAAAAGTAAAAAGCGGGTTACATTTGTCAGCACAACCGACTCGCCTATGGATCCCGTGCTTTACATTATGATTGGGGGCCTGCTGCTCGCCCTGTTTCTTTTTCTGGTGCTCCGCCAGCAGGCGCAAACCCAGGGAGGGGTGTCAGACAGGACAAATGTTGTGTCCAGGGAACTCTACGACGCCATACATGCCCGTAACGAGGCCCTGCAGGCCGGGATAAGCGCCAAGGAACAGGAATTGCGCGATGCCCACGCTCAACTTGCAGCCCGCGAACAACAGATATTTCACCTCGAAAACACTTTAAAGACGCAAAAGGGGGAGGTAGAGCAGTTGCAAAGCCGTTTCAAAACCGAATTTGAAAACATTGCGAACCGCCTGCTCGAAGAAAAATCGCAGCGCTTTACGGAGCAAAATGCCTTGCAGATGCAAAGCATTTTAACCCCGCTCAAGGAAAAGATCAAGGAGTTTGGCGAAAATGTAGACCGCAAATTCCTGGAAGAAACCCGCGAGAAGTCCAGCCTGAAAAAGGAACTGGAGCAATTATATCACCTCAACCAGCAACTCAGTCAGGACGCCCACAACCTTGCCTCCGCACTCAAAGGCCAGAGCAAAATGCAGGGCGACTGGGGCGAGATGCAACTTGAAATGGTGCTCGAAAAATCAGGGCTGCAAAAAGGTATCCATTTTGTTACCCAGGCCACTTTTCGCGATGAGGACGGGGCTGCCAAACGCCCGGATTTTATTATCCAACTGCCTGAAAACAAACACCTTATTGTAGATTCCAAAGTGTCGCTTACTGCCTTTGAGCGGTACTTCAACGCCGTTGATCCTTCCGAACGCGACCAGCACCTGAAGGCCCATATCACGAGCATCCGCAGCCATGTGGACAACCTGAGCCGCACCAATTACCAGATGTTGTATCAGGTGAATGCGCCGGACTACCTGCTCCTGTTTGTCCCTCTGGAAAGCGCCTTGTCGGTTGCCTCCCAGGCCGATCCCAAGCTTTTTACGGATGCCCTGGAGCGGAATATTGTGCTTGTCACTACCAGCAGCCTGCTCGCCACGATGCGCACTGTGGCGCACATGTGGAAACAGGAAAAGCAAACCCGGTCCGTGCTGGAGATCGCGCGCCAGAGCGGGTTGCTTTACGACAAGTTTGTGTCCTTTGTAGAAGATATCCGGACCATCGGCGCACGGCTCGACAATGCGCGTTCGGCATACGACGACGCCATGAACAAACTGGTCAATGCCTCACGCCCGGGTGATACGCTGATCGGCAAGGCCGAAAAGATCAGAGAACTGGGCGCCCGGGCGACGAAATCGCTGCCAGAGGAGTTGATCGAGGAGTAGGAGATGAAACGCCAATCACTCCACCACAAACACCTGCTCATTTCCCAGCCCGAACAACCCAATGCCTTTATCCAGGTTCGTATAAGTTGTCACCGGATCGGCGAAGGGAAAGTCTTCCGTATCGTACTTGCGCTGTGCAGAAATACCCCACAGGAAATATTCTTCGGTGACTGATCGCACCCGAACCTTGAATCGATATCCGCTATTGGCGTAATTGTATATTCTGGCGGAGAAACGGTATGATTTGCCGTCGAAAAACCGGTCGCTGACGGCTATGCCGCCGCCGAAGGTAAGCTCTGCGTTGGGGTCGTCGGAATCGACCGGCTCGATCGTATATTCCTGATAGCCAACGGTATCGATGATTTGGTTGCCCTGGTCGTCGTAGTGAAATTCAATTATCGGGTACAGAGCCACCACCCTTATTTCATAGAAGTGCTCGATGCCGGGTTCGTCCTTCAAAAATACATCAACCGCAGACAATTTAGTGCCGTCGGCGTCAAGACCGGCGCTGGGCCGGAAACGGACCGAATCGACCTGAACAGGGTAGGGCATGACCTGCTCTGCGCTGACCGCATCAAAACCGGGTGCTTCGGCGCGCAGTTCGTATCGCTTGCCGGGCTGAAAGAAGCCGGCCTGTGCGGGCACGACATAACGTCCGTTGATGCCCGGCACATAACTGAGGGTCGCTTTTTTCTGGCCCTCCTCATATAACTCCACCAGTCCGTTAGGGACCGCCCAGGCGCTGTCGGGTACGTTTTCCAGAATGCCGAAATTTTGGGTCAGGTACACATTGAAAGAAGAATCGGGGTGGGTGCCGAAACCGTGCATGACCAGTTGTTTATCGTATTCAGGCGGGTCGATCTCGAGGGTTTGCGACAGAAAGTCCTCGCTACAGGACGCCAGACTTGTGCTGATCAGAAGAAGCAATAACAGATTGCGCATATTTTCAGGAAGTTAGAATTTGAAACTGTAGGCTACATAAGGGATTACCGGGAACAGGCTGACCTGCTTCAGGACAGATTCTTGCTTGCCGGTCTGGTTGTCGTAGTCTTTATCCAGCAGCAGGAAAAAGGGGTTTTTTCGGTTGTAGGCATTGTAGGCGCCGAAAGACCAGGTCCGTTGGTGGCGTTTTTTCTGTTTGGTAAAATCCACACCCACATCGAGGCGGTGGTAGGATTGGTACCTGAAATTGTTGCGCTCGGCAGTGTGCGTGGTTTCATAGGAATAATAGTAACCGTCGTTGGTGTAGGGCCCCGGCGCCTGGTATCTGGAAGTGCCGAGCGTGACGGCGTTGCCGGTGGAATAAACCCAGGTGGCGGACAGGGATACGCGATCGTTGAATTTGTATGAACCGACGATCTCGAAATCATGCCGCCGGTCGAACTTGTACGGATAGCGCCGGCCGAGGTTGATGTTGTCGAACTCGCGCCAGGCCCAGGAGAGGGTATAGCCCACCCAGCCGTTGAAGCGACCTTTCTTTTTCTGTACAAACAATTCGAGGCCGTAGGCCGTGCCGTCGCCCTGCTCCACGCGGGACTGCCAGTCGTCGAACTGGAAAAGGCTCGCGCCTTCGCGGAAAGCGATCACGTTCTTCATCTCCTTGTAATAGGCTTCGGCGCTGAATTCATAATCCTTGCCGATGGTTTTGGCAAGTCCCAGGGCTGCCTGCCAACTGTCCTGGGGCTTCACGGCTGCTGTGGTCGGCAGCCACAAGTCGGTGGGAAGGCCGATCGTTTCGTTGGTCAGCAGGTGGATGTACTGACGCATGGTGCTGAAAGCGCCCTTCAAGGCCCAGCCCTTGTTGAGCAGGTAGCGCACGTTCAGGCGCGGCTGAACGGACAAATAGGGATTGTCTTTTACCAGGAAACTCGATATATGAATTCCGTAGTTCAGGCGCAGGCGGTCGGTCGCTTTCCAGTCGTCTTCCGCATACAGGGCAAGTTCGCCTGCGGTAACATTGGGCTGGCCGATGCTGGCGCTGGTGCCGGGGTCTTCCACCGATTCCTTGATATAGGTATCGAAACGGCCCGGGTAGAAGGTATGAACGATGGCGCTGCCGCCGAATTTGATGTAGTGTTGCGGGTTGGGCAGGAAATCAAAATCCACTTTGGCCGCTACGTCGTCGATACCCGAGAAGTAGCCGAGCGAGTAGGCCGATTCGGAAATGGTTACGCCGTTCTCAATGCTTCTGTCGCTCGATGCGGCGTCGGTATTGAACTTGTAACGGCTGTACGTGAGCGTGGCATTGGCAAATAATTTGGGCGTCAAAACGTGGTTCCAGCGCAGGGCAGCCGTGAGGTTGCCCCAGCCCAGCCCCGTATTGGTGTCATATTCGTTGCGCGACTGCGCGTAATTGTAGCGGTCCTTCAGGTCGAGGTAAAACTTGTCTTTTCCGGTATAAAAACTAAAAAATAGTCGGTCCTTGTCTGAAAAACGGTGGTTGACCTTGGCGTTCAGGTCGTAGAAATAATAACCAGCCACGCCTTCGGAACCATCCGACTTAAAACCGCTTTTAATCAGCGGCCGCGCCAGCAGGTCGATATAGGTGCGCCGGCCGGAAACGATGAACGAGGATTTGCCTTTGGTAATCGGGCCTTCCAGCGTCAGTTTGGAGGCTACGATACCTACGGTACCCTCTCCGTGAAACTCGTTTTCATTGCCCTCTTTCATATTGATCTCGACTACTGATGACAGGCGCCCGCCGAAACGAGCCGGAAAGCCGCCTTTGGTGAGCGACACATCGCGGATGGCATCGGCGTTGAACACCGAGAAGAAGCCGAACAGGTGGCTGGCATTGTATACCGGCACGCCGTCGAGCAGGATCAGGTTTTGGTCGGGGCCGCCGCCGCGCACATACAGGCCCGACTGGCCTTCGCCGCCACCCGATACTCCCGGGAGTAATTGAAGCGCTTTCAATACGTCCTTTTCACCAAGCAGGGCGGGTATTTGTTTGATCTGCGCGATCGGCACGTCGATTCGGCCCATTTGCGCGCGCTCTTCGATGCGTTCATATTTGTCCGCCACAATCTCCACCTCTTTCAGCACGGCCGATGCATCCATATTCACGTTCAGGGAACGGTTTTCATGGAGCAAAAAGGGAATTGTTTGTGCTTCATAACCGATATAGGCAACATAAAGCGCTACCGAATCGGTCGGCAGGGTGAGACTGTAAAAACCGTAGGTGTTGGAAACGGTGCCTTGTCCGCTCCGGCGATCCACAATGGTGGCGCCGATCAGGCGCTCTCCGCTGGCCGCATCGCTGACATAACCGCTCACGGTGAATTTGGCAGCGGGGGTTTGGGCAAAAACGGTATGAACAAACAACAGAAAAAAGAGGGTCAGGCTAAAATTCAGGGCATGGAAGGCAGCCGGGGGAGAATGGTTAATGGGGTTGGTTGCGTGGAGTGTATTGTTTTGAAGAGGCAGTTGCATACGTATGAGTTGATGTTGTTTTTCAATGATGCCCAATGGACGGGGGAAAAACCGGAAAAGTTGGCAGGATAAACGCGTTTTAATGAATCTTTAACCAACGGCACTAAGGTACCGCCGGCTTCAGCCGGCAAATTGCCACTGCGGTACCGCCGGCTTCAGCCGGCAAATTGATCCTTTTAGCCATGTACCAACAAAAAAAACCGCCCTCCCGATACGGGAGAGCGGCTGAATTTTTCAGGTATAACCGAAGGTATTAACGAACGAGTACGATGGGACGTACTTCCGTCATGTCGTCTGCTTCAACGCGCAGGAAATAGGAGCCCGCAGCAAAACGTGCCGAATCCCAGCGCAGGGTCGTGTTGCCTTCCAGGGCGCCGTTGTACACGGTGGCGATTTCCTGACCGAAAGCGTTCCAGATCACCACGCGGGCGTTGGTCGCGGCTTTCACCTCGATTTCGATGTTCAGGACGTCGCTGAAAGGTTGCGGATATGCTTTCACGCCGAATGCTGTGGCGTGTGTGCCGGTATTGTCGTTGACAAAGTTGTTTACAGGGCTGTCGCCAATCAGGTTGTCGTCGCAACCTGCGGAGAAGAAGCTGACGCTGCCCTGGTCGGTCTTGCCTGCTACGTCGTCGCGGATGGAACCAACGATGATCGTGCGCTTGTAGATATCAAGTGTTGTAGCGAACTGGTCGTTTTTAGTACCCTGGTTGTCGTGGATTTTGCTCACATACTCCCATTGTCCGTTCACCTGGCGCTGCCATACATATGCTGCACCGGAGTTGGTGCCCTTGATATTGTCAAAACGGGCGCCTGCTACTGCGTAGTTACCGTTGATGGAAACTGCAATACCCAGTTGGTCGCTCTGTGTGCCGTCCTGTGCCAGCAGTTTGATGGCCTGGCCCCAGCTGTTGGTTGCACCGCCGAAATTGCGTTCGAAGATGTAAGCCGAGCCGGAGTTGCTACCCTTGTCGTCGTTCAGGTTAGCGCCGATGATCAGGTAGTCGGCATTGATGCTCACGCTCACGCCGAAGTTGTCGAACGAATTTTCATCGTCGGCAGTCAGTTTTTTCACCTGACCCCATGCATTGGCACCGCCTTGATCTTTCGAGAAGAGGTAAGCCGAACCGGAGTTGAT
This sequence comes from uncultured Bacteroidota bacterium, assembly GCA_937861115.1. GTDB lineage: Bacteria > Bacteroidota > Bacteroidia > Chitinophagales > Saprospiraceae > M3007. Next base: position 29,310 of record CALMBD010000169.1, read on the forward strand.
CTTTCCGTTGTTGTCGTCCAGGTTGGCGCTGATTACTGCGAAATCGCCGTCGATGTCGAGACTTGCGCCGAACATATCGCCGGCCTGTCCGTCAGTAGCAGTAAGTTTGGCCACCTGACCCCAGTTGTTGGAGCCGCCCTGGTCTTTGCTGAACAGGTATGCTGCGCCGGCATTCAGACCTTTTTCGTCGTTCATGGCAGCACCGATGAGGACTTTGTCACCCATCACTGCCACTGCCGAGCCGAAGTCGTCGCCGGCATTGGCGTCTGCAGCAGTCACCTTTTTCACCATATTCCAGGTGTTGGAGGCGTTTTTCACGTAGATATATGCGGCACCGGCATCCTGACCGAGGTCATCGTCTTTCGGAGCGCCTACCACGAGAATATTGCTGGCGATGCCGACGCTTGCGCCGAACTGGTCGTCAGCGCCGACCTGTGCCGGGTTGAGTACTGCCACCTGTTCCCAGTTGTCCGGGTTGAGTTCATCGCTTTTCAGGATGTATGCAACACCGGAGTTGTTGCCGTTGATGTCGGAATTTTTGGCGCCAACTACGGCGTAATTGCCGAATACAGACACGCTGGTGCCGTAAAGATCTTCTGACTGGCCGTTGGACGCGCTCACGTTATCCACCTGGCGCCAGGCATCATCAGATTCGTCCACATAACCGTCGCAGTCGTCGTCGAGACCGTTGCAGATCTCTGCACCCGGTTCTACTACGATATTGAAGGTGCACATGTCCTGATTGCCTGCAGCGTCGGTAACGATAACCATTACCATCGTGGTACCGATAGAGAACAGACCGTCTTCGGAGTGCGGCCATTCGGTGGTTTCCACCACAAATCCGGGACAGTTGTCAGAGCCGGAGGTCACGTAGTTTACAGCCACCTGGCAGGCCAGGTTCGGATCGTTGATCGTGTAAATGTCATCCGGGCAAACGGCTACCGGGAACTGTGCATCTACGATGGTCACCGTTTGTACGCAGGTGATATCATTGCCGGCTGCATCAACGGCGGTATAAGTTACATTGGTAACGCCGACCGGGTAAGTGCCGATGCCATTATTAGTAATGCCAGTCACGCCACAGTTATCCGTTGCCGAAACAGGGCCGAGGTTGGCGATGAAGGCCGAACACTTGTTGTAGTCGTTGTTTTTCGTGATGTTGGACGGGCAGGTAATGCTCGGATTCTCGTTGTCGAGTACCGTCACAGTGAAACTGCAGGTTGCCATATTGTTGGAAGCATCGGTAGCTTTGTAAACGACTGTGGTGGTGCCCACTGCAAACAGCGAACCGCTTGCCATGCCGCTAACGAAAGTGACGACTACACCGGGGCAATTGTCGGAGGCCGTGATTTTAGGCCAGTTGACAACGGCGCCACAAACACCCGGGTCATTTACCTGTACAATGTTGCCGGGGCAGTTGTTGAATACGGGCGGCTGAACGTCGAGTACCGTTACGGTAAAGGAACAGGTCGCCATGTTACCGGCGGCATCCGTAACTTTCCATACGTTGGTCGTGACGCCTACGGGGAAGAAAGACCCGCTGGGCAGGCCGCTTACCAGCATGATGGTCGCGCCGGGACAGTTGTCGCTGAATGCAGGTGCAGCGTAGGTAACTACGGCGCCGCACTGGTTCAGGTCGTTGTTGCGAACGATGTTGGCCGGGCAGGTAATTGTCGGCGCCTGCGTGTCGTTCACCGTCACGGTGAAACTGCAGGTTGCCGTATTGCCGGAAGCATCGGTTACCTTGAACACATTTGTCGTCGTGCCTACCGGGAAGAAACCGCCGCTGGCGATACCTGCGGTTTGCATGATGGTCGCACCGGGGCAGTTGTCGTTGAATGTCGGCGTGGCATAGGTAACATTGGCACCGCACTGGTTCAGCGCATTGCCTGTCACGATATTGGCCGGACATGTGATCGTGGGTGCTTCGTTGTCATTTACAGTCACTGTAAAACTGCAGGTCGTCATGTTGCCGGAACCGTCCGTTGACCTGAATAGGACGGTGGTTGTGCCTTTAGGGAAAGCAGAGCCGTTGAGAGGACCTGCAGCTTGTACCAGCGTCGGTACTCCACAGTTGTCGTGCGTGGTGGGATCGGACCAGTTGACTACAGCAGAACACAGACCAGGATCGGTATCCATAACGATATTCGGCGGACAGGACAGGTACGGCGGGTCGTTGTCGACCACCGTGATCGTAAAGGTGCAGGAAGAAGAATTACCCGAAGCATCGGTAGCCTGGAAGCCCACGATATTCACGCCAAGCGGGAAGGCATCGCCGCTCTCCAGCCCCAGGATATGAACCGGGTTGGAAGAACCCGAACAGTTGTCGGGCGCCAGCGGACACATGAACATGGCTACAGCCGTGCAGGTATTCGGATCGGTGTCCAGTACCTGGTTGGGCGGGCAGGTTGTTATCGGTGGTGTGACATCGACAGAATATGCTTCCATGACGCAGGAGGCCGAAAGATTGGCGCCGTCTGTGACAGTCAGGGTAACGAGTGTCTGGCCGAATCCGACTTCAGTTCCGGCTGCCGGTATTTGTGTAACGGTAAATCCACCGCAGTTGTCGGTTGCCGAAGCCAAAACGGTAAAGTCGGGCAGTGGCGTCTGGCAATCGGCGTCAGCATTGAACGATTGCGTTGCCGGGCAGGTGATCGTCGGCGGAGTCATGTCTTCTGCCGTCGTCTGGAACGAACAGGTAGAAGCATTGCCGGCGGCATCGGTCGCCGTCATGACGATGGTCAGGAAGCCGCCGCTGATCGTGCCGGGTGCCGGGTTTTGCGTAACAGTAACACTCGGCGAGCAATTGTCGTTCGCCACTACCAGTCCAATATAATTTCCGGTAATTGCTTCGCAGTTGTTGTCGGTGCTAACCGAAATATCTGGCGGGCAAGTCGTGATCGTCGGTGCATCGTCGTCAGAAACCACCACATTGAAGCTGCAATTGGAAACATTGCCCGCATCGTCTGTGGCACTGAAACTGATAGCGGTAGAGCCAAGGCTGAATACGGAGCCGCTTACCGGACCTCCGGTTTGCATAATCGTTACGTTGTTGTCGCAATTGTCCGTTGCTGTCGGGGCAAATGTTGCCACACCGTCGCAGGAACCCATCGACGTGCCCACGGCAACAGATGCCGGGCAATTAAGTGTCGGCGGGGTATTGTCCTGGATCGATACATTGACGGAGCACTGGCTGGAGTTGCCGGCAGCGTCGGTCAGGGTAAATGAAACCGTGCTACTGCCCATGATGACCGTGCCGGCCACGGGCGATTGTGTGATGGTAATACCCGGGCAGTTGTTGCTGAAGACAATGTTACCCGTCAGATTGGGCAGCGCTGCCTGGCAGTTGGCATTGCCTGCCAGTACCTGGTTGCCACCGCAGTCATTAATGACGGGCGCCTGGTTGTCAGATACAGTTACCGAGAAGCTGCACGCAGCGCTCAAACCGGCGCCATCGGTAGCGGTAAAAGTGTTGGTGGTTGTTCCGATCGGGAACAAGCTACCCGATGCAAGGCCCATGCCCTGCGTCACCGTAGCGCTGCAGTTGTCGGAAGCAGTAACCGAATAAGCTATGGCTGCACCACAGGCGCCGGGGTCATTATTCGTCACCACATTGGCCGGGCAAGTGATGGAGGGCGGGGTGATATCGGTTGTTGTAATGGCCAGCGTAAAGTTGCCCGTATTGGTACTAAAGCCCTCAACCACAGCGTAGTATGTACCGATGGCAGGTGCGGTCAGCGAGATGGACGACTGTGCTCCCGAACAAAGCGGTCCGTTGTCGTCATTAAATGCAATCTGGGTTCCGGTGGCATCCAGAATATGCAGGTAAGTATCGAAAGACGAGCCGCAAAGTGAAATCGCGATATTGTCGTTGCAATCCGTTACCTGAAAGCGGTAGAATACATCCGGAGAAGACTGTGCGTTGGCGCCGGAATAGGTGCTCGTCCAGCAGTTAGCCGCCAGGTTATTGCCCGTCACCGTTTGGGGAAGCGCGCCGAGGATGATCGGATTGGCAAAAGTATTGCCCACCGGCTCGGGGGTTACATTGACCATTAATGCCGTCGATGTAGCGCTTTGTCCGCTGTTGTTACAGGTTACGATACACTGATACCATGTCGTAGAGGTTGCCGTAGTGGTCAGGGAGGAACTGTTGGCGCCGCCTATATCATTAAAGCTGACACCATTGGACGACGATTGCCATTGGTAGGCAAGTCCCAGACCCTGGGTTGCGCCGGAAAGGCTCAGTGTAAAACTCACACCCGAACATACCGGGTTGGCAGATGCTACCGTAGTGCCACCTGATGGTGTGCCAGCGCAGGGCTGTGGCGGCATGAAGGTATATTGCCTTCCGGTACCAGGCCAAACGGTATTGCTGTTGTTGGCAGTTACCGTGCTGGAAGTATGCGTCACAGAGGTAATACTGTGAAAATTGGTAGGTGTTGCGCCGTTGATGCCGAGTGAGGCGGAAGTTGAGTTGCCGCCGACCGTTCCATAACGGAACTCAATTTTGTTCGATGTCTCATACAGCCAGGCCTGCATGGTGCTGTTGGCCGCGCCGGCCGTCATTCTGGGTATGGTCACAAACCACTGGACCTTCAGGATACGGTCAGGAGCCGAGCCCGTTACCAGGTATGTGACGTTACCCGTCGTTCCCGTGGCAAGGTCGTCCCAGTAAGGAAAAAGTTTGGGGACGTTCGTTGTGCTGACGATCGAGTTGGAGAACTGGCCAACGGCAACCGGTGACCCCAGTTTCAAAAACCCGTCGGGGGTGACCGAAAACTGGGTATAGTTTGTTCCCTCGTATGCAAAGGTGAATCCGATGTCCAGCAATGCGGACGGCGTATCATCCACGCTGGACCCGATCGCTGTGGAAGCACCGGACATAGCATCAAGCGTAGCCCCTGTCGAAGTTGTGAAGGTATAAGTGTTTGCCGTCTGGGCGTTCAAACCGGCAACCACACCCATACACAATAGTAAGAGCGAAAGTAGCCTGGTTTTTCGCCGCAACAATAAAGGAAGATGTGTCAAAGTCCTCATTTGCGAGAATTTTAGTGAATATTAAAATGATTTAAATAAATAGTGCGTGGCACGGTAATACAACATGGACAGGGCAATATCCACGCCTTCCGCAATGCCGGGAAGTACGGTATATCGCCTTTAAGGGGGCCATTAAAAAGTGTAACCGGTAGTCTGTCGTTCCGGGTAGTGGGCCTGAAATGCCATACTCAGTACCACAGAACGAATCCTGCCAATGCAGGCAAATTCACTGTTCATGGAAGCATGCGGACTAGATTGCCGCCGCAGATACGGGAGGAGAGAAGATTATAAACAGTCAGTGATTGCAATTCCCAAAAGTAATTAATGTACACTTGCAAGCCACCAAAAATCGCAGATTTGTCAAACAGATGACTTTTGGCTGAGAGAACAGGTGCAACTTTGGACCGTACCCAGTGACGCTGTTTGATACTATCTTTGACTTTTGGCCGCACCAAGCGATGCAATTTCTGTTCAATTATGATGTTAACAGACCCTCCCTGGACTTTTCCGCCCGATGAATTGATGCTGAACACCTCATCCGTGCATGTCTGGTTTGCCCCCCTGGATGTGGAAGATACCCGCCTGCAATTTTATAGGGCGACACTTTCTCAGGATGAGCGCAGGCGGGCAGAAAAGTTCTCCTTCGACCTGCATCGCACCCATTTTATTGTCGGGCGCGGAATATTGCGGCATATTCTGGGACGCTACCTGTTCGTGGCGCCGGACTCGATTCGTTTCGAATACAATGCTTTTGGAAAACCATCCCTTGAACTGTCTCCGGGCAGGGCTCCATTATATTTTAATATGGCCCATTCCAATGATTGTGCGCTGTTCGCTTTCACTCTCGACGGAGCCGTCGGGGTGGATATTGAATACATCCGCGATGATATTCAGATAGAACAAACCGGAGCACTGGTGTTTTCAACCGGCGAACTGGCGGCACTCGGGTCGATCCCGCCAGAGCGGCAACACCACACTTTTTTCAAATTCTGGACACGAAAAGAGGCCTATATTAAAGGTGTAGGCCAGGGATTAACAATGCCCCTGCGCCAGTTCGATGTGCGCCATACACCGGAACAGCCCGTTCGGTATGAAGGGGAGGCGATGCGCTCATTTCAACCGAACGACTGGTTCGTTCGCGATATTGATTTGACTGAAGCGTACTGCGCTGCCGTTGCCATGCAAGGCCGCGCATGGGAGGTGTCAATGTTCCGGCTACCGGATGTGTACCCTTTTTAACGGGGCCTCAACCTGAATGCCGTGCATGGACAGGTATTGCAACCGGCTCAGATAAGCAGCGCCGTGAAGCATCTGGATGGCCACGTCCGCAACCCGGCGTTGTTCCCAATCTTCCAGTCGCGATCCTTTTACCCATTGATTGAATGCCCCCATGGCCGGGCCGCACCATATCTGGTAATCCAGTTCGCGTCCCGGCTCTCCGCGGTTGGCCCAGGCCGACGACAGTCCCAGGTACCAGCGAAACACCAGTGCCATCTTGCGTTTGGGATTGTTCTCCGCCCGCACAATTTGCTCAGGGTCGCGCTCCTGGAAAAATGCCACGCAATGTTGCCAGATTTGATCGAACGGTCCGCGAAACAGGTTCTTTTCCAGGTTCAGCCTGTCCTTTTCCGGAATGTCCATCCAGTTATCATAGGCCAGGTACAGGTCGAGCAGTTTTTGGGCACGCAACCCAAAGAGTGTCCCTTTTTTCAATACCTGCAATTTGACACCCATCTCGAACATATCTGCAGCAGGCGCCATGATCGTATCGGTCATATCTGCCTGGGCGAGCACCTTGCGCACATGGTCGGAAGAGCCCGACTCCCGGCAGGCCTGGTTGATGGAGCCGGTGACAACATATGCGGCGCCCATCGAATAGGCGGCCAGGGCAGCCTCCGGCGTACCGATGCCGCCTGCTGCGCCCACTCGCACCGGTTCGGGAAAATTGTATTGCTGCTGTATCTGGTCGCGCAACGTCACCACTGCGGGCAACAGGCATACCAGCGACCGGTTGTCGGTATGGCCGCCGGAGTCGGCCTCCACCGTGATATCGTCGGCCATAGGCACCCGGGCGGCCAGGCGTGCCTGCTCGGGTGTGATCATGCCCGTGTCCAGCAATGGTTGAATAAATGATTCCGGAGCGGGCCGCATGAACTGCGCCGCCACCTCCAATCGGGAAACCTTGGCGATGATGCGGTGGCCGATATGTACGGAACCATCGGCATTTTCGCGCAAGCCGGCCAGCCTGTACCGTACGACGTGTGGCGTCAGCGCCAGAAATGCGGAGGCTTCTATCACGCGCACGCCCTTGCGCAGGAACAATTCCACGCCTTCCCGTTCCAGGGCCTCCTCGCTGGGACTGTGTATCAGGTTGACGGCATATGGTCCATCCGGCAACGCTGCCTGGATGGTATCTATAGATGTCTCGACCCGACTGAGCACCAACCCGCCTGCACCGAAAGCCGCCAGCATGCCGGCCTTGCCCAGGGCAATCACCAGTTCGGCGGAGGCAATACCGTTGGCCATGGCGCCTGCCATATAGTTGTATTTCAATCCATAGGTACGACGGAACGCAGGGTCGCCCAGTTGTTCGGGCTGAAAAGCGGGCAATGTGGCGATGAGTTCCATGCGCGCCAATTCTGCCGGATTGTCGGTGCCGATGCTGTCGGCAACACCGATCTCGCCCGACTCCTTCCGAACGATAAAACAGCGGGCGTCCAGGTTTTCCAGTATCCTGCGCATGCCGTCCGCCGTGAAGGCAAGGGCCCCCGGCCGGCCGAACCACCTGGCAGAGCCCGGAGCTTGCGGAAACGAAAAGCCACTGGATACGGCCGGTGTGGTAAGTGTATCAGTCATTTGATCGTTTTTATTGGCCGGAGCCGATTAATACAGCCAGGTCGGTCACTTCATAGATACGCAGCGTCCCTTTCCACAAACTGGCATCTGCCGTCAGCACCACGCCGTTTTGCTCGCGTTTTATGTCTTTAATATGTGCTTCCAGGTGCATCTCCGGATCGTGTTGCAGGATTTGCCCCCGGTATTTCCACACCGTACGGTGCGGCGCCACCTGCCAAAACCCTGCGTTGTGCAAATCCGCCCCAAGCCCCTGTTGCAGGGCAAATAACTGTATGGCCTCGAAGATGGCTTCCACACCCAGCGAACCCGGCATAACGGGGTCCTGGTAAAAGTGACAGGTGAAATACCAGTCGTGCGCTTTTACAATTTTACTGGCGTAAATATAACCTTTACCGTATTTGCCGCCCTCCCGCACGATCGTGGCACTATCGAGGAAACGAAGTTGCCCGCCGGCCAGGTGTAACTGCAGCGATGCCGGATTGGTCGACTGGAACAGTTTCATCTTTCCAAACAGCGAATCGAGTTTTATCGTCAGGCTGTTGCCCGCAGCGTGGGCGTTTTCCTGAAGCCACGATGGCTTGTGCTGGCCCTGATCGAGGCCGGCCTGGCTCGACAGGTCGTCTTTGGTAAAGAACCCAAAAGAGGAATTGCCTTTGTAAAACGGCGCGTCGTCGACCGACAACTCAAAGGTATAGCGCTGCAATACCGTGCCGCCCAGACTGGTGTGGCTCACCAGGCAGGCGCGATTGGTCACGGTTTTACCACGCAGGTCGACCCTTCGGAGCATTTCGCCGTCGCCGTCAAGGTTGCGGAAAAACAGGTCTTTTTCAGAAGCCGCCAGGGTGCTGCCCAGATAGGCGCCCAGAAATCCGCAAGGCTGCAACGCAACCTCCATCAAAACCGAATATGGCATTTCCGGCACGGCATTTTGGGTATAGTACCAGGCATCTGCGGGTACGTCGTACTCAGCGACAATCACAGGCTTGTTGTGGAACACGTGGCGCTGGCCTTCAATGGCACGTACCCGTGAAATGAACTGCAGGTCGGTATTGGGCTGGCGTGACAGTTGCCGGCCCTCAAACACCCTGTATTCATCGCCAAAACATTTGTAGACCGGGCCGAGTGCAAACTGGGTGATGTGGTATTCATCGAGCAACACGGGATAGTCGACAGGTTTTACAAATATGCCTTCCCGGAGTTGCGCCGGATTTTTCAGCCAGGTCGGGTTGTCCTTTTCCTGCAAGCGCAAGCCGAGGTTTTCAAAAAATACCGCGACGTACCCGTCGTATATGATTTCAAGGTCGGCAACCACATACGGCTCGGGCGCCAGACCGATGTCTTTCACATCCATGCGGTAGATCAGGGTGCCTTTTTTGGCAGGCACTTCCTTTCGGCAACGTACTTTTTGCGGCACATCGAGCACGGGCTGGAAACGCGCATCTTTGGTAAGCCTCTGCATGCCCAGGTAGAGCATGAAGAAACGCAGCAACTGGCCGCCGCCTTCGGCCTGTAATGAACCGGCCAGCACCTCGTCGTCGCGGAAATGACAGGGGAAGTACCAGTCGTCGGGAAGCAGGTCTTTTTCGGCTTCGATCCAGCCCAGTCCCGCGCTGCCGCCCTGGCGATCAACTTTGGTGATCCTGTCCAGCATCAAGATCTGTTCGGGGGGCAGGCGCAGCGATGGATTGCGATCGGCCGGGTGATATGCTTCACCAAAACAATTCACCAGGTCGCCGCGAATGAGCGACATCAGGTCTTCGTGTGAAAAGGCGGTTTTGTCGCAATAGAGCAAGGGCGCAAAATACTGCCTGGCCCGGCCCTGTCGCTCGGCCAGTTCCTGCGGTTTATACACAACCCCCTGACCGACAGCCAGTTCCTCGTCGCTGAAAAAGCCGGCACATCCGCCGTCCATCTTCAATACCATCCGGTCTTCCACAAAGCACTCATAACTGAAGAAAAACAGCAGGTTGTTGCCACTGCGCACAAAACTGTTGATCCGGATGTCGTATCGCAGGGTCTGCCCTTCAAACGGAAGGTCGTCGAGGAACGTCAGGGTGCAATCCAGCAGGCGGTATACATAATCGCCCTTGTTCTGGAAATCGATGCCCAGGTAACTGATCAGCAGCAGGTCGCATTGTCCCGACTCCACGGCAACTGCCCAGGGAATCTGGCCGTCTGTTGCGAAAGCCGATCCATAGGGAATATCGTATTCCGTGGTGACCAGCGAGGGTTTGTATTCATTCATCCGTGCCTCCAGCCGGGTGACCCGGCTGACCAGCAGATAAGGCGGCATGGGCAGCATTACCCGGCGGCGGTAATGGTCAATGACGGCGTAATCCGGGCCGAACACATCGCTGATCCTGCCGGTCGCGAAGGTCAGCAGGTCGTTTTCGTCCCAAATCACCGTTTTGCCCTGACGGTAAGCCGGATCGCTGAAGTCCTGCAAAGACAACCCGTTTTCGGCTTTTTTCAGGTCTTTTTTATCAATTGTAGTGATTTCCATGGTCAAGTGATTGGAAATAGCCGGAGGGCCCGGTTGGGACTCCGGTGCTGTGAATCCGGTCCAGGCATCGTCCGGTCCGGCCAGGGCCAGCGAAGGCGTTGCAACGCGGGCAAGGGTGGATTGCCTGATGGTTTGCCCTGCAAAAAGGGCGCGCTGTGCCTCGCCGAGCGCTGCCGTCTCGAACCGCGGCCCGCCGGTGCGCAGCGTTTTATTCAGTTCTTTTGGTTTGTTTCGTCGGGCCGACTCCGGTTCGAAGAAGTGCTTCAGGTCGAGCGGGACCTCATGTGCGAGCAGCACGGCAACCAGTCCGCAAAGGTTGCGCAGCGCACCGGCGCCTTTCCTGTCGGCGGGGATAGCCAGGTGTTCCCGTCCGGGCAGGTTTTCTCCGATCCAGCGGGAGCAGGTGGCATTTGCGCCCAACTCGATAAATATCCGGTGCCCGTCGGCTGCCATTTTGCGCACCAGACGGGGAAAATCGACCTCCCGGCAACACACTTCGGTGGCGTTTTTTGCAAGCGACTCCGTGTCAACAGGCATGGGGCCGAGGGAAATACTGGAATAAAATGCCTTGTCAGCCGGGTGTTCAACAGGCAGTCGGTGCATCTCCATGAATGCCTCCTCCTCTTTCCGGCAAAAGTCGTGGTGCACGACGTTGTTGAGGGCAAGGTGAATATTCGGAAAAGGGTGCTGCTGCAGGATTCGGTCTATTTCAGCCGTATCGCCCGACAGCACGATCTCCGTATCGGTATGAATAAAGGTGAGGAATACTTTTTCAGCGGAAGGCGCTATGGCTTGCCTGAACCATTCGGCCAGCGAAGCATGTCCGGCAATGCCGTTTGGCGCTGTAACCAGACGTGCCGACCAACGCTTGCGTGCCGCTTCGGGTGTCAGGTTCCATAATTCTGCCAGCAGTGTCATGTCGCCGCCGACCTTTTCCCGGAACAATGGCGCGTTGATGAATTTTTCTTCTGCCCGGTGCGCATCCCAGATGTCCTGTCCATACCACATGGCGCTGGTTTCGCCCATGCTGAACCCGGCAACCGAGTCAGCCTGAAACTTAAGATAATCCTGCACCAGTACGGTAAATACCGCGGAAAAGGTGCAGCCGATAGCCATCATGGGCAAGGCATTGGTTTGAAGAGCCAGTTCTGCTGCCTTTTTGCCGGCGGTATCGAGTGCCTGCAGGCTGCGCGGGTACAGGTCGGCGCTGAAAAAAGCGCCGGATAAATGGTTGACGCGGCTTTTTACGGCATCATACAGACCCGGGAATGCCTGAAAAAGCGCCGACCCCATTCCGGTATAAACGGTTCCCGAACCGGGGTAAACCAGGGCCGTTTTACCTTTTTTACCCAGCGGGTCTGCTGTAAAATAACTACCCGACGGGGTTTGCAGGGTTTGTCCGCCCGCCCAGGCTTCGGTCAGCCGGTTTTGGAAAAACTGAACTTCACGGCGCAGGGCCTGTTCCGATCCTGCTACCAATACTGCCGTATGCGTACCGACGCCGTTTTGGCTGGAAAACCGTTCGCAATATTCGTCGGAAATACGTTGAAATGTTTTTTCGGTCAGTTGATCGGGGATACCAGCCAGTTGTTCAATCAATTCCGTTGCACTGGCTGCCCGAACCGGGAACAGGCGTTCGCCGCCCTTCAGTAAAAAGGGGCCTGCTTTGGCCGGGTTGGGATGATGTCCTTCCGACAGCAGCACATGTGCGGCGGTCCCGTCGGAAGCCAGACCACTGACAGCAGCCCGGAGTACCGATTGTCCCTCTTCGGGAACCCAGGGGCGTGCCTCTTCAGGCACGTAGAAAGGCGTTGTGTCCAGCGAGTCCGCCGCTCGCGGCTTTTCCCAGCCCGGCACACCCGGGATAAAACGGTAGTACAGGCTAAGGGCCGTTTTTACGATCGATGCCATGCCTGAGGCGGAAAAGCAGTGCCCGACATGCGCCTTGGCGCTGCCTACTGCGCAATTGAGGGATTCCTTTTCCAGTCGATAGGCCCGGCCAAGTCCCTCCATTTCTGCCATATCTTCCTCCGCAATGCCGCTGGCGGAAACCTCCAGCATGCCAATATCTGCGGGGCTTAATTGCTGTCGCGACAGTACCATACGGGCAGCATCTTCAATGGCCCCGGCGCTCGCTTTGCTCCGCAAGTCATTGTGTTCCGTCTGTACGATCGCCAGATCGTCGAGGTAAGCATACACACGATCCCCTTTCGCATCCACAGCGCGTTTCAGGACTACAGCCCCGGCGCCTTCGCCGATCAGCCAGCCCTTTGTGGAAGCATCCCAGCCCATTGTCGCGGGGCCGGTATGTACCGGGTTCAGAGCCTGGCGACTGAGCACGCTTTCCAGACTTCCGCTCAGGTCGATGGCGCCCAGCACTACCGCATCCACTTCATTCATTGCCAGAAGGTTGCGTGCTATTTCAAGTGCCTTGTATACGGCGTTTTCATTGGATGAGACGGTAAATGCGGGCCCGGTAAAATCCATGAGCGCAGCAATCCTGCTCGAAATAATATTGCCGATAAAACCGGTATGTTCGCTGGGCGAGTGGTCGTCGTATGCCTGAAAAATGGCGTCTTTAAGCGCGCCACCGAGCGCCGCTTCACTGGCATCACTCAATTGGAGGCCGGCTTGTTCGACCGCCTTGTTCACCTGCCACGACAGATCCCAGCGGCCCATACGGTGGTGTATCTCCAGTTCGGATTCCATGGCCGTGATAACGGCTACATTGGCCGGGCCGTCCTGATCGGTATCCATTCCCGCATCCTGGAGGGCGTGGTAGGCGACCTTCAGCATCAGGGTTTGTTGCCGGGTCAGCCGTTCCGCCTCGCGGGGCTGTATTTTGAAGCGCAGCAAATCCAGATCGTATGCCTCCAGCCATGCGCCCCGCAATTGCCGGACATCGGGAAGGTCGAAGGTTTCATGTAATCCCTTGAGTTGGTCCATGCCCTTCCAGCGTTCCTCCGGAAGTGTTCTGAAATGCTGGCGACCTGTAAAAAGGGACAGGTAATAAGCCTCCAGGCTATCGCAGTTGCCGAAATGAACATCCATGCCCACAATGGCCATTTGCTGGGTCGCAACAGGAATAGCCGGAGCCGGAGCAGGGGCTTCCTGCTTGTTGTATCCCGAAAGGATCAGGTGGGCATTGGTGCCGCCGAAGCCGAAAGCATTGATCCCGGCGTGTAGTTCAGCCCCTTTGTTTTTCCAGGGCCGGTTGTGTAAAACGATCTGATCGGCGCCGATTTTACTGTTATCCGAGCGCAGCGGTGCAGAAACCTTGATGGTGGCAGGAATCAGCCGGTGCTGCATCGCCAGAATGACCTTGATCATACCGGCCATACCGGCGGCCGTCAGCAGGTGACCCATGTTCGACTTGACCGAGCCAACCAGAGGTGGCTCCATGCCGTCGCGGGCAAAAAAATCGCTGATGCTGTTGAATTCCGTTTTGTCGCCCAAAGGGGTGCCGGTCGCGTGGCATTCGAGATAGTCCGCCGCCTCCGGACGAAGGTCGGTCTGGCTGTATGCGCGTTCAAAAGCCAGGCGCTGGCCCTTCGGATTCGGACTGAGCAGGAATTTTCCCTTGCCGTCGTTGGATAAACCGACGCTTTCGATGACAGCCAGCACCTGGTCGCCATCGCGTTGTGCGTCCGAAAGCCGTTTCAATACCACCATGCCCGCGCCTTCGGCAGAGGTAAGTCCGCCGGAACGCAAGTCCATGGGGGCCGAAACCTCGTTTTCCCGGGCATACGCATGGAAATAGGAAAATCCCATGTGGATGAACAACGGATCGGCGCCACTCACCGCGCCCGCCAGCATAATATCTGCTTTGCCTGTGTGCAGTTCGTCACAGGCCAGTTTTACGGCGTACAGACTGGAGGCACACGCCGCATCGAGTGAATAATGGGTGGCCCGAAGTCCGAGTGCCCGGGCGATGAGCGCCGCCGGCGCATTGGTGAGCAGGGTGTTCCGGATATCGGCGGGGTAATGGGTATTGCTTGCCGGTACCTTAACCTCCTGCCCGCTCAGTTCCTCCAGCACCTCGCCGGCCATACCGGCATACACAGGGGACAGTATCTGTCGGGATAAGCGCGTCGGAAAGGAAAGGTTGCCGACGATCACCCCGCATTTTTCCAGGCCCGGGTGCTCATAATAGCCGCTGGATTGCAGTGCTGCCCTGGCGACGTACAGCGACCATTTAAACTGGTTGTCTTGCCGGTTGAGCAGATCTGCGTCGAGGCGGTAGCCCCTGGCGTCGAAGGTAAAATCACGGATAAACCCGCCCCGCAGCGCGTAGCAGTGGTCGAGTTTGCCTTTTTCCTCGTGGTAAAACAAACTAGGGTCTGCTCCGAAATCTTCGAAACGGGCCGTGGTGACCAGGTCCTTGTTACCAACGAGGTTTTCCCAGAACTGCTCCAGCGTTTCCGAACCCGGGAATAACCCGCCCATGCCGATCACCGCTATTTTTTCTTTTTTATACATGGCTATTCCCATTTCAAATCGCGGCTGATGGTGACACCTGCCCGGTGACTTTTCATATAAACGATCCCTGTTGCGGCATCGAAGGCCGTGATATCAGCCTCCATGGCAAAATCATCGGATTGTACCACACGCAATGAAACATAAAAGGGCCTGCCAAACGGCAGCGGCCCGTAAATATCCACCCATTCTGTGCGCAGCGGTAAGCAGGCGCAACCCTGAAAGCGACGGACCCAGATCAAAAGGCCCTGGTACATCACGTCGGTCAGGTATGCGTTGACCTGTTTCACCGGAAACTGCCCCTGGCGTTCCGGTGCAATGCCCGGGTGCTCGCACAGGAGCAGCGTACCGGCCTCATTCAGTTCAAGCACTTGTTTTACCCCCTGAAAATCAGTGCCGTGAAAAAGGGTGCCGTCGGTGTATACCGATGCGGCATCTGCCAGAACGGGAGTGATATTCCGGGTATCCGGCAAGGTTTCCAGCGGCGCAGGCGCAGGCTGGTCGCCAAGGGTAATGAATGCCTGGAAGTGCTGCACCGGCAATTTCAGCCCGGCGTCGGAACTGATATTGACCTGTACATGAATCCGGGTGTCGCTTTTTTCCAACTCTTTGACAGTCAGTAAGTATTCGTCGGGTTGTGTGCCGTCGAAAACGATGCCTTTGAACAATTTGACCTTCTCGGCTTTCCGGACATAAAAGCCGGGGTACAACGCGGCGGTCGATTGAACCATCCAGGTCGATGCGTGGATGATCGGCAACACGGCATGACCCTGTATCACATGGTGCGCTAAAAAAGGATTAGCCGTTTCCAGCAGTCGCCGGCTGATCCGGTAGGTTGCGAGGGGGCCGTCTGTCAGGGCGCGGGCCATGGGCAGGGTGCCGCCCAGAATGACCTGCGTTTGTGATTCGAAGGCCGTGCTGAGTTGATCGATCAATGCGAGTGGTCCCTCGGAAGAAGGTACCAGCGCGACTCCGTGTGCTTCGAAAACTTTTTTCAACTCCGGGCTGACCATGCCGGCATCCCAGGCGCCCCAATTGATTGAAACAACCTGAATTGCCGGGTGATTTTTCCGGAACAGGTGCGCAATGCGGTTCAGGGCCTCGTTAGCCATGGCGTAATCTGTCTGTCCGACGTTGCCGTAAAAGCCTGCTACGGAAGAAAAGAGCACAACGTGCCGGATGGCTTCGATATCGACGGCCTGCGTGACAGCCAGCAGACCCTGGATTTTGACATCATAAACGGCGTCAAAGTCGGCTTCTGTTTTGTTCTCGATGCGCTTGTCGGCCAATACGCCGGCCCCGTGCATGATGCCGGTGATCTTGCCGCTTTGCACGGTAATGCGGTCGAGCGCGCTCCTGAGGGCGCCGGCGTCGGTCACATCGGCGGCTTCGTAGAAGACGTTGGCGCCTTGCCGGCGGATGAAGTCGAGGCTTTCCAGGATTTCGCGTTGCGCCAGCACGGCGCCCGTCATCCGCTGAATGGTCCTGGGCAGCGGTTTTTCACCCCTGGCCTGAAGCGCTTCCATCGCCTTGCGCTTTAATATCCCGGCATCGGTAATGCCTTGCGCCCATTCGGGCTCGGAGGTTTCCAGCGCAGAGCGACCAAGCAGGATAAAAGTGCATTTGAATTGTGTTGCCATGGCACGCACGCATTCAGCCGTTACCCCGCGCGCGCCGCCGGTTACCAGGAAAACGCTGTCCCGGTTAATGGTGGAGTTCAGCGCCGGCATTTCAGCAACAGGCACTGGCTCGGCAACCAGGGTATGCCGTTGCGCTGTTGCGTTCCAGGCAACCTCGGTCAGGCATTGATCGGCATCGTACAGTTCGTTTGCAAGCAGGGTTGCCGCTTGCCCGGACGGCAATTCGGGCGCCAGGTCGACCGCGCGGCAGAAGACGCCGGGCCATTCCAGGTGCAGGGATTTGACCAGTCCGGGGAGGCTGCCGCCGAGTGGCGCAACGTTCCCGGGGTTTTGGACACCCAGAGCGCCATCCAGCCTGGATACGGTCATGAAAGCGGTTCTATGCTGATGCGCAGTGCTGTGCAGCGGCGCTTTGAGGTGTTTGGCCAGGAGGAACACGGCACGCAGCAGCGTTTTCTCCCGATTGAACTGCAGGCCCAGTTGACCCAGCGGAAAACGCAGGTGCGGGTGCAGGTAAATGAACCGGGCAACAGGTTCTGTGAATTGACCGATTATTTGCCCCAGGGTTTCGTCGCGGGTATCGGGCAATGTCAGTTCCGTCGTGCCTTCGGGCAGACTTTGGGCGCCTTTTCGCACGAGGTCTTCCCCAAACGACAACACCACAACCCGGTGACCGCGTTGCTGCAATGCGCGCACCAGCGCAGCTGTCAGCGCCGTTCCTTCATTGGTGACCAGCGTGAGGCCCGTCGCCGGTATATCGAGTTGGTCCGGTTCAGGCAGGTAGCGCAGGGCTACCATCGAGCGCGGGACATTGGGGTATGCTCCCCCGGCATATTCTGTAATACCGGGAGCAGGCGACGCCTCCATTGTCCCGCTTGTTACTTTTTTCCGCCAGTCACCTCCGACACTGCACCTGCCTTGCCGGCGATGTACACCACGATCTGCTGGAGGGTGCGCAATTCGGCGAGTTCCTGCGGGTTGATGCCCTGCACTTCGGGATGTGCGGCGGTCATGGCGCCGAAAATTTCGACACGTTTGATGGAGTCAATGCCGAGGTCAGCCTCCATATCCATGCCCATTTCCAGCATTTCGGCAGGGTAGCCGGTTTTTTCAGCGATGACGGACAACAGGGTCGTCTCGATTCTGGATTGATCGATACCCGTTGCCGGCTGTGCGACCGGAGGAGGGGGAGCAGCCGGTTGCTGCATTGTATTCGCCGGAGGGGGCGTTGCTGCAGGAGCGGCCACTTGCGACGGCGCCCCGGCTTTGCCGGCGATGTACACCACGATTTGCCGGAGGGTGCGCAATTCGGCGAGTTCCTGCGGGTTGATGCCCTGCACCTCGGGGTGTGCGGCGGTCATGGCGCCGAAAATTTCGACACGTTTGATGGAGTCGATGCCGAGATCGGCCTCCATATCCATGCCCATTTCGAGCATTTCGGCCGGATAGCCCGTTTTTTCGGCGATGACCGTCAGTAGCGTTTGCTCGATTTTCGATGAATCTATACCTGGCGCCGGTTGCGGTGCGGCCGGCGGCGGGGGAGCGGGCGCTACGGGTTGGTGCGTGCCGTTGGTCGGCGGCGCTGCAACGGTTGGAGCAGCCGCCACCTGGACTGTGGCGCCTGCCTTGCCTGCGATGTACACCACGATTTGCTGGAGGGTGCGCAACTCCGCGAGTTCCTGCGGGTTGATGCCCTGCACCTCGGGGTGTGCAGCGGTCATGGCGCCGAAAATTTCGACACGTTTGATGGAGTCGATGCCGAGATCTGCCTCCATGTCCATGCCTATTTCGAGCATTTCAGCCGGGTAGCCGGTTTTTTCAGCGATGACCGTCAGGAGTGTTTGCTCGATTTTCGAAGAATCGATACCCGTCGCCGGCTGCGTTGCCGGCGGGGCAACCGGAGCGGGTGCCGGGGTCTGGTGTGTTCCGTTGACGGGCGGGGGAGCGATGGCTACCGGTGGCGCTGCCGGAGGTGGCGGGGCGGATTGAGTCGTTTGGTATGTTCCGTTGCTCACCGGCGGCAGGTTGGCAGGCGCCGCTGCTTGTGCAATCACCGGCGCTGCGACCTGTGGCTGGGACAATTTTTCCAGCAGGGCCACTACCTGACTTTGCTGTTCGTTCAGGCGTGTGAGTTCTGCCTGAATTTTTTGTAAAATTTCTATTTCCTGATGAGACATAGTTTGATCGTTGCCTTCCGCTGCCGACTGCGCCAATCCGGGCGCGGAAGTGTTTTGAGATGAAATGATTGCTGTTTCGGTCGCTTGTGTGCTGTGATCCGCAGTAAAGCGCTGCTTCAGCGCCTCTTCGTATTTCAGCGCCGTGGCGTCGGAGACGAAATTGTTTCCGCTGATGCGCACGTTCATACCCTTGACCGCTGGTTTTTCCCTGTGCGGAAGGGCGTACCGGTCGAAATCCTGAACCTGAATGCCCAGCACGGCCAGTTGCACGGCGGCTTCCTTGAACTGTTTGTCGCTGTCTTTCTGCGGATTGGAATTCAGGGCGATGGCGATATGCGGTTTGCCTTGCAGTATCTCCCGCACGAGGTTGGTCAGGATATTTCGTGGACCGAATTCGACAAAAACCCGGCCGCCTGCCGCGTACATGTTCTCGATTTTTTCCTTGAACAGCACCGGCTTTAACATGTGACCTGTGAGGGTTTCCTTCATTTCCCGGATATCAGACGGGTAGGCATTCCCGGTAGTATTGGAAAAAACCATTTTAGAGGCCACGTTAAAATTGGCCGATTGTATCGCCGCAGCGAATGGCTGATGGGCGTGGGCGACAAATGGTGTGTGAAAGGCCGCCGATACCGGAAGCAGGGTGGCGATGAACCCTTTTGCCTGCAATTGCTCCTGCAAGCGGACAAGGCTTTCCGTGGCGCCGCCCAGAATGACCTGGGTGCCCGAGTTGATATTGGCCACCTGTACGTCTGGCAAACCTGCAATTTCCGCCCGCAGGGCTTCAAAATCGGATTTAACTGCCAGCATGGCCCCGGAATCACCCTCGCCGGACAAGGCCATGGCTTCTCCACGGGCTTTGGACAGGGCGTAGAAGGTAGCGTCATCGAGGACGCCTGCCGCCCATAGCGCGGTCAGTTCCCCGTAGCTGTGTCCGGCATAGAAGTCGGCGGCAAAACCCGCTTCTGCCAGCAGCCTGTACATGCCGGCGCTCAGGGTGCCGATAGCCGGCTGGGCAAACTGGGTATTGGTGAGCCGTTGCTGTTGTGTTTTCCGGTCTTCATCATTAAACACCGGAATAGGGTACACCATATCGGTCAGCGGTTGCAGCCCGCTCGCCTCAAAAACCGAGTTGATGTGGCGGAACGATTCGCGTATGGCCGGGTAAGTACAGGCCAGTTCGCGGCCCATATTGACGTATTGAGCGCCCTGGCCTGCAAACAGCGCCACAACCTTCTGGTCGTGGCCGATAGCCGACTGGCGGTACCAGATGCCGGCGATGGGATGTTCCCATTCCGGGTGGCCCGCTTTATCCGTCAGCAATTTGAGAGCGGTTTCCAGCTTTTGCCGGGCTTCCGCTACGGATGAAGCCACAAAGCCCAGGCGCGGATTCAAAGGCGGAATATGGCTTTTGGCCGACTGAAGCGCCAGTTGGCGAAAAGGTTCGGTTGCGGTGTCGTCCTGCAGCGATGTCGCCCATTCGCGGCACAAGCGGTGGAGTCCTTCTGCTGTGGTATCATGCAGGAGGATCAGGCGGTGAATCGTATCGAGGCGGTAGGGAACCTGATGCTCCTGCTGCTGTTCCTCCATTGCGATGTGGAGGTTTACGCCGCCGAAACCAAAGGCGCTGACCCCGGCCCGGCGCGGCGTCTGGCTTGATTTCCGGAACCAGGGGCGCGTTTCGGAGTTGATGTACAGGGGTGAGTCGGCCAGGTGCAGGGCGTCGTTGGGGCGCGTTACGTTGATGGTTCCGGGCAGTACCTTGTGGTACAACGCCAGGGCTGTCTTGATCAGCCCGGCTACACCTGCGGCAGCCTTGGTATGGCCGATTTGCGATTTTACGCTGCCCAGTGCGATGTGGTGCAGGGCCGGGTTTTTCCGTCCGAAAACACCTTTCATCGATTCCGCTTCGGAGGGGTCGCCGGCGCCGGTACCGGTGCCGTGCGCTTCCACCAGGCCGACGGTGGAGGCATCAAATCCCGCTTCGTCGTAGGCGCGCTGCATGGCCAGGGCCTGGCCCTGGGGGCGCGGGGCGTATATGCTCTTGTAGCGGCCGTCGCTGGAGCCGCCGATACCTTTGATGACGGCATAAATGCGGTCGCCGTCGCGGATTGCATCGTCGAGTCGTTTGCACACGACCATGCCAACACCTTCGCCGATCAGCATACCGTCGGAATCCTGGTCGAACGGCCGGATGCTGCCTTTTCGCGAAAAGGCGGGCGTTTTGCTGAAACTCATGTACATGAACGGCGAGTTGTCGGTATCTACGCCGCCGGTGATCATCATATCGCAGTTGCCTTCGATCAGTTCGCTGATGGCCATCCTGGTGGCGCTGAGCGACGCCGCGCAGGCGGCATCCACGACGCTGTTGAGTCCGCCGAGATCGAAGCGATTGGCGATCCGGCCAGCGATGACGTTGCCGAGCAGTCCCGGAAAGGTGTTTTCCGTCCAGGGAATATACGCCGCCTTGATCTGTTCTATGATCTGCTCGATCTGTTTCCCGGGCAGGCCCTGCGCTTCGAGCGCTTTGCGCCAGACGGGGTATTGCAAACGCGCGGTAAGCGGGATGATCATTTTTTGTCCGCCGCCCACGCCGAGGATGACGCCGGTTCGCTCGCGCAAAGCTGCATTGAACCGCTCCGAGCCAGGGGCATACCCGGCATCGAGCAGGGCATCGCGGGCCACTGCAAGGCCGAGCAGTTGGGAGGCGTCGGTGGATTCGAGCAGGTTCGGCGGCAGGCCGAACTCCATCGGGTTAAAATCGATTTCCGGTAAAAAGCCGCCTACCTTGCAGTAGGTCTTGTCGGGAGCAAAAGGATCCGGATCGTAATAATCGTCGGCATTCCAACGATTGGGCGGCACCTCCCGTATGCAGTCGATGCCCTGAACGATGTTTTCCCAGTATTGCTCCAGATTTTCTGCATCGGCAAAAATGGAGGCCATACCGACAATCGCGACTGGGTTTTGCCGGAGAAGAGGATTGATGTCAGACATGTTAATTGTTTCCAGTAAAGAAAAAGGTATGGGGCACACCACGGTTTTGGATTTCGCAAAGGTCGGGAGAATACGTTAATTCAACGATTAACAGGCGAACTAAGTTAGTGTTAACCCGGCTGGATTCCAAAGGATTCAGGAAACCTGTAAGGATTTATGAACAGAAAGCGTCAAAAGAGGTTGTAGAGCAGGCGTTTAGTCTGATGCCTCATATTCAATTCAAACCATTTAAAACAATCCGATGACTCAGAAAAAAATTATTGCAGTTTTTGGCGCTACCGGCGCACAGGGAGGCGGTCTTGCCCGCGCTATTCTGAACGACCCCAACAGCGAATTTGCCGTTCGCGCCGTCACCAGAGACCCCAATTCCGACAAGGCGCAGGCGCTTGCAGATATGGGCGCAGAAGTAGTAGCCGGCAATCTGGATGACCCGGAAAGCCTGAAAAGCGTGCTTGATGGCGCTTACGGCGCTTATTTTGTTACCTTTTTCTGGGATCACTATTCACCGGAGAAGGAAATGGCCGATGCGAAGCATATGGCGGAGGCAGCCCGGGCGGCGGGGTTGAAACACGTGATCTGGTCTACCCTTGAGGACGTTCGGAAATTTGTGCCGCTCGACGACGACAGCATGCCGACCCTGCAGGGAAAATACAAAGTGCCGCACTTTGACGGCAAGGGTGAGGCAGACCAGTATTTTGCTGCGCTCCCGACTACTTACCTGCTGACGGCCTTTTACTGGGAAAACATGATCTATTTCGGCATGGGCCCAAAGAAGGGTCCGGATGGCAGCCTCAGCATTACCTTCCCGTTGGGCGACCAAAAGATGGCGAGCATTGCCGCCGAAGACATCGGTAAATGCGCCTATGGTATTTTCAAAAAAGGCGAGGCGATGATCGGCAAAAGAATCGGCATTGCAGGCGACCATGTCAGCGGACAGGATATGGCAGCCGCGCTGTCGAGGGCCATGGGCCAACCGGTATCCTACAACGCGATCGAACCCGCAGTGTACCGCAGTTTCGGCTTCCCGGGCGCCGACGACCTGGGCAACATGTTCCAGTTCTACCGCGATTTTGCGGCAGACTTCAATGGCATCCGCGATCTGAAGTTTTCCAGGGAACTGAATCCGGAATTGCAGTCGTTCGACATGTGGCTGGCGGAAAACCTGGAGCGTATTCCGATGGATTGAGGCTGGAGATGTTTGAGATTCATAATGGGTGTTTTGGGAGATACAGGTGGCAGGTGAGTAAGCTCTTGCCACCTGTTTTTATATGTTTCTAAAACATAGACCTATATCTTCACTATCCTGGTCAGGCCAACATCTACCCCGTTGCGCAGCAGGATCACTTCATATAAGCCGGGCGTGAGGTTATCGACCGGAATAGCAATGTCATTTTTTGCCCTACTTGCCTCCACTGTTTGTTCAAGTACAATACGCCCTTGCGCGTTTATGAGTCGTAACTGATAGGTTGCCCATTCGCCGGTTGTGAATTGCACATAAAGTGTCTGTTGAACCGGATTGGGATAGGCAAAAAGCGATTCATTAAAGGTTGGTGTAAAGGTAGCGACAGGGGGAGGCAAGACCTTGTACTGAACACCGGTTACCGTGTTTTGCGCGGTATTGAGTGTGCATATGGCAATGGCTTCCTTGGACACGTCGTTCAGAAAATGAAAAGTCGTTATCGTGTCCGTCCCCAGGGGGAGGAGCTGCTGGCCGCCGATGGTCGAAATATCTATCCACCCGAGCGGCGCCACCTTTACATCCACAGCCCTTGATTTGTACTCGGTTCGTTTCTTCCGCAGCACATCAAAAGTGCCACCGGGGATGGCCAGCGTGCCCGAGGCATCGATGGTGCTAATCCGCTGATACGTAACCCGGATACGGAAAGAATCGGCCGTCGGTACCAGGTTCAGCAAAATGGGCGGCGCAATCGGTGCATCGAAAGCAGTCAATACATTGGAACTACTTTGGCGGATGTCAAAGACGTTGACCGGCGCCCAGGTTTCTTCCAGGTTCGGTACATTGTCAAACAATAAATTCAGGCCCAGGCCCAGCTCGTCCAGACCAAAATAACCCATGTTAAATACCTGATTGCCGGTAACCTGCAAATATACCTCGTTACCGGAGTTCGGGGGATTGTACAGGATAGAAGCCCCGGGGAAAGACGCTTTAGCCACGCCAACTTGCGGGTTCTTCATGATCTGGTTCCAGTATTGGGTCGGCTGAAGGCCGCTCAGGTCCCACTGCTGGCCGAAACCGGGCGGTGTGAAAATCTGGTTGATCGCCCCGGGCTGGTTTCCAAAAGCATAATGGAGCGTGTCGCCCGCCACAGGAAAGACTGAATTGGTGATGGTAATCTGGGCCGTTAGCGGGTGGATACCCCCGCATGCGAAGAGGCAAAAAAGTACCAGTTGTTTCATAGTTGTACGGTGAC
>CALMBD010000170.1 GCA_937861115.1 uncultured Bacteroidota bacterium
CGCCGTTCGACGACGTATTTTTTGATCAAAATGCCGGTTTTGTTGCTCCGGGCGAACAGGTCGTGGTCAATGTATCGCTGGCTTTTTGCAGGAACATGGACTGGACAGGCGTGTTGAACACGCCGGATATGACGGGAACGGACCAGAACGGCTTGTACGTGTTCGGGTCCCTGAAGTTTGTTCCTGATATGACCCTGACCTTCGGAGGCGAGGTGCATTTCATGGCACGCAGCGCCGGCAAGACGATTATGTCTGCGGGCAAATCGTTTATCAACCTTGTCTTTTTTGACGGAAATGGCGGAGGGTGGACACTCCTCGACGCTTTTCATGCTCAAAAAAATATACGGCATCTGGATGGGGCGTTGAACACTAATGGTCAGGACGTGACGGCGGGTTATGCGTTTGTATCGACGGGTCCACCGTCGAGGTCATTGCATTTCGGCAGTTCGAACATCTATGTGGGCGCCGGCAGCGTGTTGTGCCCCGCCTTCGGTATCGAGGGTACTTTTGATTTCGACGCAGGCACTTCCACCATACACCTGACAAGTCCCTCGCCTGCTTGCGGTGACGGCTTCAACGGCGGCAATCAAACGTACTACGATCTGATCTGCGAGGTATTGACCTTGGTTACGGGCAACAACTCGTTTCACTCTGCTACCTTTCTGGACGATGCGCAGATATTTGGCGACAACCATTACGACAACCTGACCTTCAGTGCGGGTCATGTATACGAACTGGCTGCAGGCAGCATCCAGACGATCAATCCGGGTGGCACGCTCGATGCCGACGGTATCTGTACGGATTATGTAACGATCGTATCGCAATCGGCGGGCAATGCAGCGCAGATAGAAAAGGCATCCGGAACAGTAGCGGTGAATTACGCGGTGCTGCAGGATATACACGCGGTAGGTGGTGCGACGTTCAACGCTGCCAACAGCGCGGACCTGGGCAACAACGCGGGCTGGAATTTCCTGCCGGTTGTATCCCGGACCTTGTACTGGGTTGGCGGCGGCGGCAACTGGAACGACGTTGCGCACTGGTCGCTGTCGAGCGGCGGAGCGGGCGGCGAATGTATTCCCACGCCGTTCGACGACGTATTTTTTGATCAAAATGCCGGTTTTGTTGCTCCGGGCGAGCAGGTCGTGATAAATGTATCGCTGGCTTTTTGCAGGAACATGGACTGGACGGGCGTGTTGAACACACCGGATCTGACCGGATCGGATCAGAACGGCATGTACGTGTTCGGGTCCCTGAAGTTTGTTCCTGGTATGACCCTGACCTTCGGAGGCGAGGTGCATTTCATGGCGCACAGCACCGGCAAGACGATCATATCTGCGGGCAAATCGTTTATCAACCACGTATTTTTTGACGGAAATGCCGGAGGGTGGACGCTCCTCGACGCTTTTCATGGTCAAAAGAATATACGGCATCTGGATGGGGCGTTGAACACCAATGGACAGGATGTGACGGCGGATTTTGCGTTTGCATCGACGGGTCCACCGTCGAGGTCGCTGCATTTCGGCAGTTCGAACATCTATGTGGGCGCCGGCAGCGTGTTGTGCCCCGCCTTCGGTATCGAGGGTACTTTTGATTTCGACGCAGGCACTTCCACCATACACCTGACAAGTCCCTCGCCTGCTTGCGGTGACGGCTTCAACGGCGGCAATCAAACGTACTACGATCTGATCTGCGAGGTATTGACCTTGGTTACGGGAAATAACACCTTTCATTCGGCCACGTTTTTGGGCGATGCGCAGATATTTGGCGACAACCTTTTTGAAACGCTCACCTTCTCGCCCGGCAAAACCTATATTCTCGCTTCCGGCTCTACCCAGACGATCACCCCGCTCGGCAATTTCATCGCCGAAGGCAATGGCGGCTTCCCCATCGAGATCAAATCAAGTCAACTCGGATCGCAGGCAACCTTGCACAAAGACGGTGATCCCATCTGCCTCGACTTCCTGTTTTTAACGGATATGGCTGCCACAGGTACCGGTCTTTCCTACGCCGGCCTCAACTCCGACGACGTATTCAACAACTCCGGCTGGATCTTTGCGGCCTGCCCTGCCTGCTTCAACGGTCAGCCCCTCCCCGCACCCGTGCTCGACCCGGCCTCTGTGACGATCATCCAGCCCGGTCAACAGGCCAGCCTCATCCTGCAAAACCTTCCTGCAGGGTATGAAGCCGTCTGGTTTGATGCCGCCCAGGTAACGGAACTGTACGCCAACACGGCAAACCTGTTCCAGCCGGTGGTGAACGCGACGACCACTTTTTACGGCGCCATCCGGGAAATTGCCACGGGTTGCCTGAGCCAGTTGCTCGCCGTGGAAGTATGTACGCCGATGTGCAGTTGCGATATCGACATCACGGATGTTGCCACTACGCCAGCAACCTGCCCCAACGACACAGACGGATCGATCACTATTACGGCCGTTTGTACAACCTGCCTCGCGATCGAATACTCCATCGACGGCGTGAACTATCAGCCAGGCAACGTATTCAGCGGCCTCGCTGCGGGCAACTACACCGCTTATGCGCGCGACACTGACAACCCGAACTGCACGGCCAGCGTGCCGGTGACCGTTCCGGTCAGCGACGACGTGCCGCCAGTTTTCAACGCACCCTTGCCGGCCAATATCACCGTTTCCTGCTCCGACCCGCTGCCTCCGGTTCCCGTGCTCACTGCGAGCGATAACGTGGACCCCGATGTGGAAGTGACGGTTGGCGCTACGCTGCTCGACGGCGACTGCCCGCAGGAACTGTTTTTCACCTATACCTGGACGGCCACCGACGACTGCGGCAACACCGCTACGGTTACGCAGACCGTCACAGTGGTAGACGATACCCCGCCCGTATTCAACCAGCCCCTGCCGGCGGCAGAACTCACGGTAGCCTGCTCCGACCCGCTGCCCCTGGCGCCAAACGTAACGGCCTCCGATGCCTGCGACCCCGGAAGCGTGCCGCCCGTGATCTTCATCAATGAAATTCACTACGACAATGTCGGTACCGATGCCGGCGAATTCATCGAGGTAGCCGGTACGGCGGGTCTTGACCTGTCGCAATACCAGTTGATGCTGTACAATGGAAACGGCGGTGTCACTTACGACATCATGACCCTGAGCGGCACGATAGACAACGAAGGCAGCGGTTTTGGCGCGGTTTCCTTCCCGTATCCGGTTAACGGCATTCAGAACGGTGCGCCCGACGGCATGGCACTCGTAAAACTGCCCAATACCGTGATCCAGTTCCTGAGTTACGAAGGCCCCTTCGTTGCTCAGAACGGCCCCGCTGCCGGCATGACTTCCACGGATATCGGTGTTGCCGAAGAACCGGCCCCTGCCATCGGCCTTTCCCTGCAATTAACCGGCGCCGGACAGCAATACGGCAATTTCACATGGACCGGACCTGCCGCGCAAAGTCCCGGTACGCTAAATGCAGGACAATCCCTCAGCCCCCTGCCGGGCATCATTCAGGCCGAATTGATGGAGACTTCCATGATGGGCAATTGTGCAGGTGAAATGACCGTCATGCGGATGTGGACAGCCACAGATGCCTGCGGCAACAGCACGGTATTCATGCAAACGATCCATGTTGTGGACAACGTAGCGCCTGCTTTTGTGCCGCCCATACCCCAGGACATCACGATCAGCTGCAGCGATCCGGTACCGCCGGCTGCCAACCTGCTTGCCACGGACCTCTGCGACGACGGCAGCGGCAGCGCGTCAATGGTCTGGATCAATGAAATACACTATGATAATGCCGGCGGCGACGTCGGTGAATTTATCGAAGTAGCCGGTACGGCAGGTGTCGACCTGTCTGCCTATTCCATCTTCCTGTATAACGGCTCGGGTGGCGGCACCTACGGCTCGATGAGCCTGAGCGGCGTTATCCCGAACCAGAGCAACGGTTTTGGAACCCTTTCTTTCTCCTACCCGGTCAACGGACTCCAAAACGGCGCTCCCGACGGACTGGCACTTGTCACGGGCGGCATGGTGGTGCAGTTCCTGAGTTACGAAGGCACGTTTACGGCTGTAGGCGGTCCGGCAAACGGCATGTTATCGACCGATATTGGCGTTTTGGAAGACGGAAACAACGCCATCGGTACGTCGTTGCAGTTGAGCGGTACCGGCAACAAGTACAGCGACTTTGTCTGGAATGCACCCGCTACGGCAACCTCCGGCGCCGTCAACAACAACCAGTTCTTTATTGCCGTTCCGGTCGGCCTTCAGGTGACCTTCAACGAAGTCAACACCAAAGGCACAGACCCGGCCAACTGTAATTTCTACAACTACACGATCACGCGCAGCTGGTCCGTAGAAGACGACTGTGGAAACGTAAACAATCTGGTACAGGTCATCACGGTACAGGATGTCACGCCGCCGGCCTTTAACGGCGTTCCGGCCAACGTCACCCTTTCCTGCGCAGATGCCATTCCGGCCGTCCCGACGGGCGTTACGGTTTCGGACAACTGCTCGGCGACCACACCGATCGTTTTCAACCAGGTCAGCACCAAAGGCGCCAGCCCGGCAGCCTGCAATTTTTACACCTATACCATCACACGCACCTGGACCTCGGTCGATGTGTGCGGCAATACCGGAACGGCTACCCAGGTGATTACCGTTCAGGACGTCGTGGCGCCAACGGTTTCCTGCCAGAACATTACGGTCGGACTGAATACCTTCGGCAACGTCACGATTACCCCTGCTTCGGTGGGCTATTCGGCCAGCGACAACTGCGCAGGTCCGGAAAACCTGACGCTGCTGACTGCTCCCGTCACCTTTACCTGCGCACAGGCGGGCACGACGCAGCAATACACGGTTCAGGTAAAAGATCCCTGCAACAACACAGGTTCCTGCACGGCCCAGGTAACCATCCAGCCGTTCCCGCGCTGCGTTCCGAAGATACTGATCTCCGACGCCTGCGTATGTAAAAACAACGCCACCAACCTTACCAACGGCCAGTTTGGCGAAACGATCAAAATCGAATCGCTGGCCGGGAAAGTATGGACGGTAACGGCTGTCAGCGGCCTGTACGCGGCTTCCAGTCCGCCGCCGCCCGCTGCGCCCGTCGCGATAGCAGTCGGTACCCAGTTTGTGGAAAACCCGCTCAACAGCGGCGACTACTTCCTCAGCGGTATCCATATCGACGACCTCGGCTATACCATCACGGTACAAAGCGCAACCGGTGAAGTGCTGACCATCGGCAACTCCTGCAAATACCCGAACCCGACCGTCACGTCCGATCTGAGCGGCGATTTTTGCCTTTTCTCCGCTCCGGTGCCCCTGACGGGTACACCCGGCGACAACAACATCGTCAGCCAGGGCTTTACCGTCAATGGTGTACCCGCAACGGTGTTCAATCCCTCCGCAGGGGTAGGGCAGTATGTTATTGTGTACACTGTGGACGGCGGCACGCCGAAAGCGGCAGGGCCGGATGATCCGGGCTGTATTCAAAAAATTACCAATATTGTCAATGTTGTAGCAACGCCGGCCAACCTGGTTTGCAACGACCTCGTACACGTATCGCTCGATGCCGATTGCGAGGAGTTTATTCTGCCCGACGACGTGCTGGAGGGTACCTACAACTGCTACGACGACTATAAGGTCGAACTGGACAAGATCGTCCCCTACGGCAACGGACCCTGGTCGCCCGCCTTTATCAATGCTGCGGATATCGGTAAAACGTATGCCTACCGCGTCACTCATCTCGTCAGCGGAAACATCTGCTGGGGCAATATCAAGATCGAGGATAAACTCGCGCCGACCATCCAGTGCGCCGATATTTTCCTGAATTGCGTCATCACCAACTATACGCCGGACTACCTCTCGGTATCGCTCGGCATCACCGCGGCCTACCCGGACGTGACAGATTGCTCGGCGTACACGCTGACACACAGCGACACCTGGCATGACCTGGCTTGCGATGAAACGGTGTTCGGTATGGATAACCTGAGCGCTTATGTGGAGCGTGTGTGGACGGCCAAAGACGCCTGGAACAATACCTCGACCTGCGTGCAGTTCATCTACTTTGAGCGCGTACACGTTACAGACCTGACACTTCCGGCCGACGTGACGGTGGGATGCGGCAACGCCAATACCGATCCCTCGGTAACCGGGGCGCCTTTCGTAAATGTATTCAACCAAAACTTCCCGCTTTACCCCGGCGTCGGCTTCTGCGAACTGAATGCCGTCTATGTCGACCAGGTGCTGGAAGTCTGCGACGGTACCTACAAAATACTGCGCACCTGGACGCTCTACGACTGGTGCCTGCCGACCAACCCGGCACAGCCAAACCCCAACCCGCTCTATTATATCCAGGTGATCAAAGTCACCGACGAGCAGGGCCCGGTAATGACCTGTCCGGCCAACCTGACCGTCAGTACCGATCCGTTCGTTTGCTGCGCCCAGGTCAACCTGCCCGACGTGATCATTTCCGATAATTGCTCGCGCATCAACAACATCAGCGCGAAGATTACGGTATTCGATCCGTACACGGGCGACCAGGTGAGTGTGCTGCCGGTTGGCGGTACGCTGACGAGTTTCCCGGGCAACAACCTGTGGAACCCTGACACCCTCGGTGCGGTCGGCGTGACCCCCTGCATTCCGATCGGCACCCACACCGTTGTGTATACGGCACAGGATGACTGTGGCAACACGACCACCTGTTCGTTTAAACTGACCGTGCGCGACTATGTGCCGCCGGTAGCAGCCTGCGACGAACACACGATCGTGGGAATCGGCATCGATGATCCGAACGATTGTTACACCCCGGCAGACGGATGCGACGGCGCCGGTGTGACCTGGGTAAAAGCCTCGACATTTAACGATGGCTCTTACGATAACTGCAGCAGTGTGAAGTTTACCATCCGCCGTATGGCGCCCTATTCTGCCTGCATTGAAGGGCTGGAACCTTGCGAAATTGACCGCGCAAAAGCGGAATCAGATTCGATCAAGTTCTATTGCTGCGAGGTTGGAACCACCCAGAATGTCATTTTGCGGGTGTATCAACTGGAGGCCGACGGCTTGCTGAGTCTTGGCGCTGATGGCCTGCCCATCTATAATGAATGTATGATCGAGGTAGAGGTGCAGGACAAGATCAAACCGGTATGCGTATCGCCGGCCAATGTAACGGTGAGCTGCGAAGCTTTCGACCCGAGCCTTTGGGCCTACGGCAAAGCCAGCGTGTACGACAACTGCTGCCTCGACACCGCCGCTGTACACACCTACCAGGGCCAGTGCGGTCTGTCGCACTCGGTGAACTACAACCTGTTCGACACGG
>CALMBD010000171.1 GCA_937861115.1 uncultured Bacteroidota bacterium
ATTTCCTGAAAACACCTGTATCCGGGCGCCGATTCCAAAAGGATTTCCCGGCGTGCCGGAAAACCTGAGCTTCAGAAAATGACCGGCCCGTATGTCATTCCGGAAAACAGAGGCGGGTTCATTCAGGTTGTTGGTCACCAGATCGAGGTCGCCGTCGTTGTCCAGATCGGCGTATATGGCGCCGTTGGAAAAACCCTTGTGCGCCAATCCCCAGTTTTGGGAAACATCCTCAAACCGCAGGTCGCTCGAATTGCGGAAGCAATAATTGGCGGCCGCCCCGGAAGGCATTTTTGCAATCAGGTCCTGGTCGGTGGCATTGCGCTGCACCTCATTGGAGGATATGTACTTGAGGTAGTCGTTGTTGTTGGGCCGGTGCGGGATGCCGTTTGAAACAAACAGGTCTTTGCGGCCGTCGAGATCGAAATCGGCCAACAGCGGGCTCCAGCTCCAGTCGGTAGTGGCGATCCCCGACAATTGCCCGATTTCGGAAAACCCTGCGCCTCCCCTGTTGAGTTGGAGGCAATTGCGGGGGAATTGCCAGTGATAACCGTACGAATGTTTGTATTCGTACACCTGGTATTGATCGGGGGGCTGGCTGGCCTTGAGGGTCGGCTCGTCTTCCGGCTTCATGTCGAGGGTAACGATATCGGGGAAGCCATCGTTGTTGACATCCGCCATATCGCATCCCATGGAAAAATTGGAGGTATGCCCTGTGCTGGCTACAATGCCTTCCCTGAAATATTTTCCCCGGACATTATAGTATAGAAAGTCGTTTTCGTGAAAATCGTTGGCGACATAAATATCCGGGAACCCGTCGCCGTTCACGTCGCCGACGACGAGGCCGAGGCCATAGCCTGATTTGCCGTCGTGCAGCCCGGAGGTAGGGGTGATATCGGTAAACTTTCCCCCATCGTTGCGGAACAGCCTGTCGCTGGCCAGCGGGTCGTACCGGCGGGAGATCGCCGTGTCTTTATACGATTCGGGCGAATGCACGCTGTGACAAAGGATAAAGCAGTCGAGATCGCCGTCGAGGTCGTAATCAAAAAAAGCGGCCTGGGTGCAAAAGGCCGAGAGATCGAGGCCAAATTCGGCAGCGCGGTCCGTGAACGTTCCGTTCCGGTTGTTGATAAACAACTGGTTTTTGCCTTTAAAAGATTTGTAATTGCCTACCTGGCACACGTAAATATCGAGCCAGCCGTCGGCATTAACATCGGCAAAGGTGACGCCTGTTTTCCAGGAGCCGGTACCGCCAGTGCCGGACTTTGCGGTGGCGTTTTCAAAACGGAAGCCCCCTTTGTTCAGGTAAAGGCTGTTTGGGCCGAGGTTGGCCGTGAAGTACAGATCGGGCAGGCTGTCGTTGTTCAGGTCGCCGGCTGCCACACCGCCGCCGTTGTAGTAATAGAGGTACCGGACGATATCCATACCCTCGTCCGATTGTTCGGGAAGGCGGTTTTGAAAATCAATACCTGATTCGGAGGCGGCTATTTCGGAGAACAGGGTTTGGGGAGCGGGTTTGTTGCAGGAAAACAGCAGCATAAACGCAAAAAACACCACGAGAACGCCGCCGGGCCAACTCCGGTCGGGCGTCTCATTTTGAGTGCGGCGCCCGGTCGAGGTTCCATAACGCACCAACCTGTTTGCTGGAAAGTTCATTTCAACGCCGCTTTACGGAGTTTTTGAAGGAACGGCGAGGCAAAAATAAAAGATTGGAGGTTTTCATTGTCCGAAGCGAGTACCTCTTCCTTGGTACCACTCCATTCGAGGCGGCCTTCATGCAGGAAACAGATGTTTTCGCCGATTTCCATCACCGAGTTCATATCATGGGTATTGATGATCGTGGTGATATTATTTTCTTTGGTGATGCTGCTGATCAGTTCATCGATGAGGATGGAGGTTTTCGGATCGAGACCGGAGTTGGGTTCGTCGCAGAAGAGATATTGGGGTTCGAGTACGATAGCGCGCGCGATGCCGACGCGTTTTTGCATACCGCCGGATAGTTCGGAAGGGTATTTTTTGTTGTTGCCGCTGAGATTGACGCGTTCGAGACAGTAGTTGACGCGTTCGAGCTTTTGCTGCGGGCTTTTATGGGTAAACATATCCATGGGGAACCGGATATTCTGTTCCACCGTCAGTGAGTCGAAAAGGGCAGAGCCCTGGAACAACATGCCGATCTTCATGCGGATGGCGCGCATGCCCTGCTTGTCGAGGGCTGTAAAATTGACGTCATCGTACCAGACCGTGCCGCTGGTGGGGACTTGCAGACCTACCAGGATTTTGAGCAGAACCGTTTTGCCGGCTCCCGAACGCCCGATGATGAGGTTGTTTTTTCCGGCTTCAAAAGTGAAGTTGATACCCTGAAGCACTTCCTGTTCCCCAAATGTTTTTACTACGTTTTCTGCGCGGATCATGTGTGGTTATTGCTGGATTGCTGACATTGTTGCATTGTTTCATTGTTGGCATAGACAATGTCAGCAATGAAACAATGCAGCAATAAAACCTTGTTAGCGTGCAAATGTAACCAGCCCCGGCCAAACACAGCCGCCTTTACCATTTTTCCAGGCGGATACTGATCTGCAAGCCGCCCTCTTTTACCTGAAAACACGCTTCTTCCCACCTGGGCGCCCTGAATTTGGGACGCGCATTATTGGAAAAACCGTACGGTTCGACGGGTATCCCGAAAAAGTTGGTGTCGAGCTCGCCATTGTCGTTGAGGTCGTGGAAACAGCTCACGGCATAAGTGCCGGGGGCAAGTTCGGAGCAGTCGAAATCGAGATTACCCTTCACCGATACAGGAATAATCTTTTTGAAACAGGCTTTTTCCGGTTTAAGGAAATCGGCCTTTTTTGCATAAACGCCCACATAGATACTGCCCTTTGCCTCGCAGATATTGGTAAAAGATATACCGAGCATAGGACTGATCAGGTTCAGTGAAAACAAAACAAATAAGGTCACAGGTGCTTTTTTTTATCGCTTTCGGTATTGCATTTACAAGGGTAAAGCCGAATACCGCTCTATAAACGCTTTCAACTCGTCTACCATTGCGGGCGAACCGATGGCGATGGTACAGCGCTGGTGCAGTTCGGTCGGCACCACATCGAGTACGCGTTTGAGTTGGGTGTTCATGGCTTTGCCGCCCGCCTGTTCGACGATCATGGAAAGCGGGTTGCATTCGTACAGCAGGCGCAGTTTTCCTTTGGGGTACTTGCGCGTGCTGGGATAGAGGAAAATACCGCCCTGGATAAGGATACGGTGTATATCGCTTACCATAGAACCGATATAGCGCAGGCCGTAGTTCTGATCGGAACAGTTGTCGATATAGCGGCGCATTTCGAGGTCGAATTTGGAGTAGTAGCCCTGATTAACGGAGTATGTAGCGCCGTTTTCCGGCATACGCATGTTGCGATGGCTGAGGCAGAATTCACCGATGCTGGGGTCGAGGGTGAACCCGTTCACGCCGCGGCCTGTGGTATACACCAGGATAGTGGAGGTACCGTACAATACATAACCCGCGGCTACCTGTTTAACACCCGCCTGCAGGAAGTCCGCTTTCGTAGCCGGACCGGATGAGTCGCTTTTACGCCGGTAAATGGCGAAAATAGTGCCCACAGAAACGTTTACATCAATATTGGAAGAGCCGTCGAGCGGGTCGAACATGACGACATACTGGCTTTTCTTGGAGCCTACGGAAGGCACATGAATAATGTCGTCGTTCTCTTCCGAAGCGATGGCGCAGCACTCGCCGGAATTCTGGAGACATTCGATCAGTTTTTCATTGGCGTACACATCGAGTTTTTGCTGCATATCGCCGCTTTGGTTTTCACCGCTGTCGGCTACCCCGATAATGTTGACCAGGCCGGCTTTGTTCACCTCCCGGTTGATGATCTTTGCCGCCACACCGATGTCGCGAAGTAAACCCGTCAATTCGCCGGTAGCAAAATCGAAGTCCTTTTCGGCGCGGATGATAAACTCGTCGAGCGTAATAATGCGGTTGCCGGAAACAGGGGATTTAGGCACTGTTTGGCCGTTTTGCGGGGATTTTTTTGCTGTCGTTGCCATAATGTGGTGGATGTTAAGTTTGGTTAGAGCCTGTATGACCTTTGGCAGGATGTTGGTTTGGCGCCACAAAGGTAAAAAATATGTCGGTTTTGCCGGGAATAGCCAACCGGTTTGGGCGTCAGAACGTTGAATAGGTAGCACCGGTTTTTCCTGTTTTTCGCGTTGCAGGAAAAATCAGGTATTGCACCTTGTTTCCGGAAGGAAAAGAGGTACCGTATTATATTTAAAACTTTCAGGCGGAAAAGGATTTCCGCACTACATTCGCACTATGCGCATACTCCTGATTACCGCTGTTGTCCTTGTTTTTTCCGGCTGCTCCAAAGGCCCGGAAACAGTACCCCTGCCTACCAAAGTCTGTATCAAAACTACCCACCACAACTATCCGTTGGTTGGTTCTACGGTGTACCTGAAATACTTCAGCGATACTTTTCCGGGCTACGACAAGGGCGCGGCGTTTTTCGATGCATCGTTCCAAACGGGCGCAGACGCGCGCGGCTGTATAGAATCTGTACCGGAAGGCCGTCACTGGATCGTTGCATTCGGGTACGACAGCCTGCATTTTCCCCATGAAGCGTTTGGAAGCCTGCCCATCGAGATTTCGCTGAACACCCGGCCGGTGCTGGATACGGTGTTGTACCTGGGACACTAATGCTCACTTTTTGCGGCGGATCCGCTTGCCTGCCAGTTCGGCGTCGAGCAGCACCGCTTCGTGCAGCATCTCCAGCAGTGCATCTTCCGGTATGGCGCTTGCCGATGGAATACGAACGTAAGCCACCTCCTTGCGCGCGCCCATGTCGAGCAGTCCCTGCTCGTTGGAAAGCAGGTGGCCGCGCGTAAAGCCAAAAGCAACCCCGGCATCGTGGCCACTGTACGGAAAAGATGCCGGATACATGAAACATATCCTGCTGTGGAGCCGGTAATAGGGTACACCATACCCGAACTGCTCCTTTATTTGCGGAAAATGGGTGAACAATAATTCGCGCAACCGGAGACAAATGGTTTTTTCTACAGGCAACAAAGCTTCGTAAAACGAATCAAAGTCTTTATGTTTGGCGAGATTCATTGACAACAACGGAATTAGACCCAAATGTCTTGAAAAATAAACATTTTTGAGTCCTTTGATAAACTGTGAACCTGCCTAACCGGCTATGTCGTAATTTTGTATCTGCAAAACAAATCGAACTAACTGCTCGCTGCCTATGAAATGGTTGGCCAACGAACTCGTCAAGCAGTACATGCGCCTGCGTATGCGGCGCATCGAGCGCTATATGAAACGGCCGGAAGAACCCCAGGAACGGTGGTTGCAACGTTTACTCGATACAGCGCGCAATACTGAATTCGGCAAGGAATATGACTTCGCAGGCATACGGAATGCAGAGGAGTTTGCGCAGCGTGTGCCCGCCCATGATTATGAAGGGGTAAAAGACCAGATTTATCGTATGATGCGCGGCGAACGGAACGTGCTTTGGCCCGGACAGGTCAACTGGTACAGCAAAAGCAGCGGTACCACCAGCGACAAAAGCAAGTTTATCCCCGTTCCGATGAGCAACCTGTACAGCAACCACTACGCCGGAAGTTGGGATTCGCTGACCTTGCTGTACCACAACAAACCTGACATGGAGGTGTTCCGGCGAAAAAATCTGCTGCTGTCCGGAAGTTACCAGACATTCGCTGATTATCCCAAAACCCGTATCGGCGATATCAGTTCGCTGATGACCCACCATATGCCGGTTGTTGGTCGCGCTTTTCATACGCCCGATTTCAAAACGGCGCTGCTGCCCAACTTTGAAGAAAAACTCCAGCGTTTTGCCGATCTCACCGGTCGCCGCGACGATATCGTCATGTTCGGCGGGGTGCCTACCTGGCTTATCGTCCTGTTCCGCCTGATCCTCGAGCAAACCGGCAAAAACAATATGCTGGAGGTATGGCCGCATCTGCAGGCTTATATGCACGGCGGCGTGGGCTTTGAACCCTATCGCGAAACATTTAAGGCACTGATACCCAGCGATAATTTCGTATACCAGGAAATTTACAACGCCTCTGAAGGCTATTTCGGCGCGCAATGCGACCTGGATAAAAAGGACATGCTGCTCTTTGCGGACAGTGGTGTGTTCTACGAATTTATCCCGACAGAGGAATGGGAAAAAGAACACCCCAAAACGGTGCTGCTGGCCGATGTGGAGGTAGGGAAAAATTACGCTGTAATGATCTCCTCCAACAACGGCCTGTGGCGATACCTGCCCGGCGATACGATGATGTTCACGCGCCGAAACCCGCACTGCTTCCGCATCACCGGTCGTACCAAGCAGTTTATCAACGCCTTTGGCGAAGAGGTTATGGTTGGCGACACCGATAAGGCGCTCGCCGAAGCATGCCGCGAGTTGAACGCCATCGTTTCGGAATACACAGCCGCTCCCGTCTATTTTGCCGGCGACAAGGGTCGTGGCGGACACGAATGGATCGTCGAGTTCGAGCGGGAGCCTTCCGACCTGGAGCGCTTTAACGAGGTGCTCGACCAGACGCTGCAGCGCATCAATTCGGACTATGAGGCCAAACGCTTCAAGGGGCTGGCACTCCAGCGCCTGCACCTGCACACCGTGCCCCGCGGCACTTTCCATCGCTGGATGCGCGCCCGCGGCAAGTTTGGCAGCCAGAACAAGGTGCCCCGGCTGGCCAATCACCGCAATTTTGTGGAGGAAATAATGCAGTTTGTGGGAGAATAGTGTGGTTTACGAAACGATTCATCCGGAGATGGCATTCGTCGGATGACTGCCGTCATCTGATGAATAGCCTAGGTCTTGACAAACCGCTTTACAGTACATTGCCCGTCAATACATATCGACATAAAATACAGGCCGGCAGGGATATCCGTGATGCTGATGGTCGATCGGTCCAATATCAACTCCCTGACCTTGTTCCCCATTCCGTCGAACAGTATCACCTCCGGATGTTCATCTCCAATGCCTAACACTTCTATGATGCCTCGTGCAGGGTTTGGCGCAAGTTGAATATTGCCATTCCGCTCCAACACCACGTTTACAACATAAGAATATTCAACGTTCTGATCGTCGTCTATTTGCTTGAGCCGGTAATAGTTGAAGCCGCTTGCAGGGGTTTTGTGCAGGAAACCATAGGTATTAATCTGGGCGGATGTACCATTTCCGGGGACAAAACCAAGATTATCCCATTGTATGCCATCTGTGGAATGCTCCACCTCGAAGCCCCGGTTACCCGCCTCGGATGTCGTACTCCAGTAGAGCATAATGTTTTGATCTGGGGTTACCTTGCCGTAAAAAGTGCGGAGCGCAACAGGGAGCACCTGGGCGTAATTAAAGGGGTGGGTAAAGGTTTGCCCGTAATACACCACTTCGAATGACCAGGTGCCGAAAGGGCCTCCTGCGGGAAGCACCCAGGTCCAGTACCACCAGGATGCATTATATGTACTGGGTGATGTGGCGTTCCAGGTTTGCCATACCGAATTGTCGGGTTTGCGGATTCGATATGTCGATACATCTCCCTGGAGTTGGTCGTGATAGTATGCTGCGGTATAGATGGTCTGACCGGGTGAAAAGTCATTCGACATATTGGGGTCTTCATTTACGCCCGGGCACCCCTGCAGGGGTGCTGCGTTGTGGGTCAATACCGCATTAACAGTTGGTTCCCGATATGCGGGTTGTGATGCCCACCAGGAATTGGCGTTCAAACTATTGCAGCTGCCCTGATAGGGATCAATCAGATTGTTTCCACTGTCATATACTTCAAAATGGAGGTGTGGCCCGGTCGAGCACCCTGAACTGGCTACAACGCCCAGGTATTCGCCTTTGGAGACCGTTTGTCCCACCGTTTTCGGCGTCAGGGAATTTTTCTTGAGGTGGCCGTACCAGGCAATAGATCCGTCGGCGTGCTGAATATAAACGGCATTCCAGTTTCCGCTACATGCGCAATGGTCGTCATCCTGGTTGTCGTCTTTTCCGATTATCGTTCCGGCCTCTCCGGCTATGGCTTCAACAAAATTATTGTCATAAATGTACCACGGAAAAGGCCATGTAAAATAATCGGTTCCGTGATGTCCATTGTAGGTACGGCTGTCACAGTTGTAATCGAGAATACCGCCTCCGGCATTTTGATCGACAAAATTGGATATGCCGTAATAGTCGTTGAATTCCAGTCCGGGGTCTTTCCTCAGAGGCCAGTCAAAACTGACGACCATTTTTTGAATATCCTCCTTCAGTTTTCCTTCTTTTTTTAGTGCAGTTATGTTTTCTCCGAGCTGCTCCATAATAGCGGTACGTTCACTCCCGGACAAACAGGGTTTATCTGTAGTGAAAATATACTCGCCACCGCCCTCAGGCGGCAACTGGTCAGTGGACTGGGAGAAAACCGGGGAAAAGGTCAGAAGCAAGATAACCGAAATAGTGGCGTGAATTTTCATTGGTTTATTGTTTTTGATTAAAAAATGGCATGATCGCCTTGTTTTGAGTATATCTGGGTATCCCGGAACTATTAATACCAAGCCCGGGTTATCCGAGCTCTTGTTCGAGCACCTCGATCATGAAGCCCAGCATTTTCCTGAAATCGGCCTCATTGTCGGTCCATAACACACAAGTCGAACTTTCCGAATCGCCGTGGATGCGGGTTTCCAGTCCGGGGTCCTTTTCCCGGATATAGTCGCGTATGATTTCTTCCCATTCGTCGCCGTCGATGTCGTCCGAATCATCGGGCGGCTCGAATTCGGCCTGGAAAGAAATCACGTTTTTCCCCTGATATACAACAGGTTGAATGGTTATCAGCAGGGGATCAAAGGAATCGTCTTCCCAGTATTCCTCGTCTTCAAGGATTATCTTCAGGTTGCCGGGAATCCTCAACGTGGATACAGGATTTAATTTCATGGCAGGTGTTTTATTGTTATTGGCGGTTTTCTTTTTAAAGTCCACATTCCCATTGTCCCAAAGAGGCATAGTTTCGTCCATGCAGTGCTGACTTAGTAACGGCATTGTAGTACGCCGACCAGAAACAGGTGTTTCCCGGTAAACAGTTTCACAGGAGATGTCGGTTGTGTTTAAATGTTTGAAGCAAATGTGAGTACCCGGTTTTTGAAGCGGCTGAACGCATCCAAATTTACTGGAGCGGCTCAATACCGAAAAATGGATGGATGTTAAGATTTCCAGCCGGCGATTGCTGCAAATACGCTAATTGAAGACATCCCTTTGATGCCTTTTTTTGGTTTGCGGATTCGAGGGTACTTTTACTTCCATATTTGACTTTTCACCTCACAGGCACCCGTCCATGACGAACAGAAACTTCCTATTTTTTATCCTTTTTCTTTTTCCTCTCGCAGTTTTTGCACAACCCAAAATACAACTCATTGACCATGCCACGGGGTTCGTACTCCCGGTCGATATCACACATTGCGGCGACAGTCGTTTATTTATTGTGGAAAAACGCGGCATGATCTGGATGCTCGACAGCCTGGGAAACCGCCTGCAGGACACATTCCTGAACATCGTCGACCGGGTGCAGTCGGCGCAGAACGAGCGCGGCCTGCTGGGCCTGGCTTTCCCGCCCGACTATGCTCAGAGCGGCTATTTCTATGTCAATTATTCCCGCAAGACAGATGGCGACACACGGGTGTCGCGCTTTACCCGCGATACGTTAAATCCCAACAAGGCCGACCCGAACAGCGAACTGATCCTGCTCACGCAAGATCAGCCTTTCAGCAACCACAACGGAGGCAGCATCAAGTTCGGCCCCGACGGGTATTTGTACACCGGGCTCGGCGACGGCGGCTCGGCCGACGATCCCCAGGGCAACGGACAGAAAAAAACCACCTTCCTCGGCAAAATACTGCGCATTGATGTCAGCAACAGCAGCGCTTCAGAGCCTTATACCATACCTGCCGACAACCCGTTTGTCAATGACCCGGCCTATTTCCCGGAAATATGGTCGCTCGGCCTGCGCAACCCCTGGCGCTTTTCCTTCGACAGGCTGACGGGCGATATGTGGATCGGCGACGTAGGCCAGAACGCCCGCGAAGAGATCGACTTTGAACCCGCCGGTACAGGCGGCCGGAACTATGGCTGGCGCTGTTACGAAGGCAACGCCGCCTACCTCACCGGAGGCTGTCAGCCTGCGTCCAACTATACCTTCCCGATATTTGATTACCTGCATTCGAATGCCAATGGCTGTTCGGTCACCGGCGGATTCGTTTACCGCGGATCAAAATATCCCGACCTCTACGGGCAGTATATTTTCGCCGACTACTGCAGTGGCCGCTGGTGGAATATCCGACAGAACGCCAACGGCACTTTCAGTGCCAGCGTACTCGCCAACCTCAGCGCCAACCAGTACAGCAGTTTCGGCGAAGACCGTGACGGCGAGTTGTATGTTGCGCTTATTGCCAGTGGTAAAATACAGAAAGTCAAGGAATTGTGCTCAACCTTTCAGTTGTCTGGAAGTGTCATACAGCAAAATATCTGCACAGGCACCTTCAACGGTATCATCGAAGCGCAAACGACGGGCGGCGCTGCGCCGGTTAATTATGCCTGGTCAAACGGGCAGACCGGCAACCTCATCGTGTATCTCGAAGCCGGCCTGTACAGTGTCACTGCCACAGATGCCAACGGTTGTGCGCGAATCGACACCTTTGAAATGACCAATGCGATGCCCGATCCGCCGACACCTGTCATTACAGCCCCCGAAATGGCTATCTGTGAAGGAGATACGATGACGCTGACCTCGACTGAAGCCCCGAACGGATATTCCTACCAATGGTTTGTCGGCGGCACGCTTATTCCTGGAGCAACGGGCCAAACCTTGCTGATCGACCAGGGTGGTCCGTACACCGTGGTGTTCCAGGGGCCCGTTTGCCAATCTGAATCTTCGGAATTCGGCGTCTCGACAGCCATCCTTGTACCGCCGCCTATATATGCCTCGGGGGACTCGGTTATCGCGGTTACCTTCATGAACCTGAATTTCCAGTGGTACCTTGACGGACAACCCATACCGGGCGCCACGGAAAAGGTATACGTGGCCACAGTATCAGGGTATTACTCCCTGGAAGTAAGCGACCCCGATGGTTGCCGCTCTTTTACAGATGCCATATTTGTGGAAATCTCCTCCACCACACTCCCGACGTCGGTGCGCAGGTTCTCGCTGTCGCCGAACCCGACAAACGGCCTGGTTTCGGTTGCACTTGAGCTGGAACGGCAGGAAGACATTACCCTTACGCTCTCCGACGTACAACAGAAGGTCATTTTTATGCAAACACACCAGACCAGGCAACTTGCCCTGCCTGTCGACCTGCGTGTGCTGCCCGCCGGTACCTATTTCCTGAGTGTGCAAATGGAAAGCGGGCGGTTTGTACGGCAAATTGTGAAAAGGTGATGGTTAAGACTAAACTCCCAGGCAAAATGCAAATCAAATGGCACCCGAACAATATCTGATTATTACCGGCAGCACGATATTTCTGGTGCTGGGCACCATACACCTGGTGTACACCTTTTTCAGCGACAAGTTTCTGGCCAGGCAGGCGGAAACCGTTGAACGTATGAAGGCAGACTTCCCGGTACTGACCCGGCAAACCACCATGTGGAATGCCTGGGTCGGATTTAATGCCAGCCACAGTTCGGGAGCGATGTTTATCGGTCTGGTTAACATCATACTTGCCCTTGAACACTTCGAGGTATTGCTCAATTCCCTGCCAATGCAATGGCTGGATATTTCGACAATGACCTTTTACCTGTTTCTGGCAAAACGATACTGGTTTAGTATCCCCTTACGGGGAATCGCCCTTGCAGCCTTTTGTTTTCTACTTTCTTTTATTCTGATATGGAGTCGGTAAAAAATAACGACCGATCCGCGTCTACCCACATTCTGTTATTTACAAAAAAGTAACGATCACCCCAAAACAAGATGTGCGGCACAGCAGTAGATTTGTTGGTTCAATACACCGTTTAATAAAAAACCAGTACCAAACCTTTTCAACTATGAAGCACCTGTACGGTATTGTAATCCTTTGCTCCTTCCTTCCATATGCTGCACATAGTCAGATATTTGCACAGGATTTTAACTCCTCTACCGTACTTGCCGACTATGTGGGGGCCCCGCCGAACAACACCCAATTCGACGTGCTGGGCGCTTCGGGTGGCGGCGTAACGGTCTCGATCAATGCAGGGCGGCTCGAATTTGTACGAACGAATGCCAACGCCGGCGGCGCGATCCGAAATACCGATTTTAGCAGCACCCCGG
The DNA here is from genome assembly GCA_937861115.1 of uncultured Bacteroidota bacterium. Lineage (GTDB taxonomy): Bacteria > Bacteroidota > Bacteroidia > Chitinophagales > Saprospiraceae > M3007. The sequence continues at coordinate 12,304 of CALMBD010000171.1, forward strand.
TGTTGATGAAGGCGGAGTTTGACCTGGAGGTGCCCGCAGCAACTGCCAACCAAACAACTGCAGCACAATTATATTTTGGCGACGGCTTTAGTTCCAACATCACCGCCGGTGATGCCGGCGCCACTTTTCATACCAAAATCGGCATCAACCTGATCAGTGGTGGCGGGTTTCAAATCCGAAACATCAACGGTAGCGTCAACAGCGTGACATTCAACGGTGAAAACCACGTTACCCTGTTTAGCAACAACTCCGGCGCCTCGGCCAACTATTCCGGGCCCGACGGCAGCACCACCAGCGTTGCCAATGACAAGATTGATGTTTGGGTGAATAATACGCTCATTTTCAACGACATGAACGCCAATGCAGCCGGTGCCGGAGTGGGCCTGAATGAGTTTAAATTTATTTTCTCCACCGGAACAGGTACCATCACCCTCGACAATATCCTGATCAGCGAGTTTTCGGCACTGCCTGTTACATTGCTGTCGTTCCGGGCGCAGGCAGGTTCTGCTTCCGTTGATCTGTTCTGGCGCACTGCCACCGAGACCGATAACGATTATTTTTCCGTCGAGCGCAGCAGCGACGGGCGCCAGTTTGCAGAGATCGGGCGCGTCGCCGGCGCAGGTACCTCTTTCCTGCCCGGCAGTTATCAGTATACCGACGACCAGCCGGTCAGGGGTGTCAATTACTACCGGCTCAGGCAGGTCGATTTCGACGGCACATTCTCGTACAGCCCGGTTGTCACGGCTGCTGCAGGCAAGGATGCCGGTATACGGCTGTACCCCTCACCCGCTACGGATATCCTCACGCTGCACCTCCCGGCGCCACTGGACGCCGAGGCCGCCTGGCAAATATTCGACCAATCGGGGCGGCTCGTCTTGTCGGGTACCGTACGGGAAGAAGGCGTTCGACACGAGGTAGACCTTGCTACACTGCCGGAAGGCATGTATGCGTTTGTCCTGCTTTCCGGGAATGAGGCACTGACAAAATATTTCCGCAAGCAGTAAGCGGTATTCGCCGGTCGGACAGCCCCAGACCTCATAGGTTTTGAAAACCTATGAGGTCTGGACTCACGCTTTCCCTTACTTTTGCGCCATGCTGAAACACGTCCTTTTTGATAATGACGGAACCATTGTCGATTCCGAGATCATCGCCGTACGCTCTACCCTGCAACTGCTCGGGAGCTACGGTTTTCGAATGACCGAACAGGAATACAGCCGCCGTTTTCCCGGCCTGCTCGAGCGCGACATTATCGACATCATCAGCCGCGAATACGGTATTCAGATTCCCGATGATTATTTCGATCGCCTGCGGGTATTACATATCGAGGGTTTTGAGCGCGACTTGCGCGCTATCGACGGAATGCCCGCCATTTTTCGCAACCTGAAGACACCCAAAAGTATGGTGTCGAACGGCAGCGTGCGCCATGTAGAACGTTGTCTGCGGCACGTAAGCCTGCATGATGCACTCGACGGACATATTTTCTCCGCCGAACATGTCGAACGCCCCAAACCACATCCCGACGTGTTTGAATACGCCATGCAGCAACTTCAACTCGACCCGATTGATGTTATTGTGGTGGAAGACAGTCCGACCGGCGTCACTGCCGCCAAGAAAGCCGGGCTCCGGGTTGTGGGTTTTCTCGGGGCAACCCACATCCACGACGGCCACGAAGCGCACTTGCTCGACTGCGGGGCCGACTATATCGCCTCGGATGCAAAAGCGTTGGGAGGTCTGTTGGAAAAGTACGGGGCGTTGTAGAAATGATGAATGATGAATGATGAATGATGCAGAACGGTCGCGCCGGGGAGACGACGTGGGCATTCGGTCATTCGACATTTAACATCTTCCACAAGACATCCTTCAATTGCTGGAGGTTCTTGTTTGTCAGCGCTGAAATAAATACCACTTCCACACCTGAAGGCAGTGTTTCGCGAAGCATTTTTTCAAGGTCCTCGTCGATGAGATCGCTCTTGGTGATCGCGAGCAGGCGCGGTTTGTCGAGCAGGTCGGGGTTGAACTCCTCCAGTTCTTTGGTCAATATGGCGTATTCCTCTCTGATGACGCGTTCGGTATCGGCAGGAATTGTAAACAGCAAGACGCTGTTGCGTTCGATGTGCCGAAGGAACCGGTGACCCAGTCCGCGGCCCTCGTGCGCGCCCTCGATGATCCCCGGAATGTCGGCCATGATAAACGTCTGGCCCTCCCGCACTTTGACGATACCGAGTTGTGGTACCAGCGTGGTAAAGGGGTAATCGCCGATTTTGGGTTTGGCCGCCGTGACGGCGCTGAGCAACGTGCTCTTGCCCGCATTGGGGAAGCCGACAAGGCCCACGTCGGCCAATACCTTGAGTTCCAGAATAACCCACTTTTCAATTTTGGGTTCGCCGGGCTGGGCATAGCGGGGTGTTTGGTGGGTAGACGATTTGAAAAAGTTGTTGCCTTTACCGCCTCTGCCGCCCGGCAGCAGTATCTTTTCTTCTCCCTTTTCAGTAATTTCCATCAGGAACTCGCCCGTTTCGGCATCGCGTGCCACCGTTCCCAACGGCACTTTCACGATCACATCGCTGCCGTCCGACCCTGTTTTGAGTCCGCCACGACCGCTCTGCCCATCCTCGGCATAGATGTGTTTGGTATATTTCAATGAAAGCAATGTCCATTCCTGTGGATCGGCCTTCAGGATGATGTGGCCGCCACGACCGCCGTCGCCGCCGTCAGGCCCCCCTTTGGGCATCGCCGGGCCGCGGTAAAAATGCACACTGCCTGCGCCCCCTTTCCCGGAGCGAAACATTATTTTGACGTAATCAACAAAATTTTCGGCCATAAACGGTGTATAGAATCAATAAAGGGTCAATGGGCCGCAAAGGTACGTTTACTTCCGCGAATCCCGCCGACCCGCGCCAATGGAGCCTTATGACTTCCGCAAAACAATTTTTGGTGGATATTCGCAGAAAAAATTCGCATGTTCGTGCATTGATCCCTTCATTTACGTTTTCATATTTGTTTGACTATTCCGTCCCGACCAAAACAACACTATGCCTAAATCAAAACCACTTATTGATCCCCACGAACCCAGTTTTCTGGAAGGCCCCAAGACCCGAAGTTTTGAACTGTTTTTTGTAATCAGGGTATTCTGGGAGTTCCTTCAGGGATTCCGAAAGTTACACTTCATCGGTCCCTGCGTAACCATTTTCGGCTCCGCGCGATTCAAGGAAGGGCACCCGCACTATGAAGCGGCCCGCAATGTAAGCCGGCGTATCGCCGACGAACTGGGTATGGCTATCATGACAGGCGGCGGGCCAGGGATCATGGAAGCCGCCAACCGCGGTGCGCGGGAAGCCCGGGGGCTGTCGGTAGGCTGCAATATTGTGCTGCCACACGAACAGAAAGAGAACCCCTATCTCGACAAGTTTGTGTTGTTCCGCTACTTTTTTGTCCGAAAGGTGCTCCTGGTTAAATACTCTTTTGCCTTTGTGATCTTTCCCGGCGGATTCGGCACGATGGACGAATTTTTCGAAACACTGACGCTGGTGCAAACCAAAAAGATCGAGAACTTTCCTATTGTCGTCATGGGCACGCAGTTTTACCAACCCCTGCGCGATTTCCTTCAATTCATGGCGGAACAGGGAACCATTTCGCCGGAAGACATGGACCTGTTGTTGTTCACCGACGATCCGGATGAGGCCGTTGGTCACATCAGGCAATATATTTCCAGTAATTATAAAATCGTCCGGCGCAGGCCGGCATGGTGGCTGTTTGAAAAGAGATAACCGGCTTTAAATCAATATTTTGCGTGCTATTTTTGTTTTCAAACAGAATATTAAAATGTTTTAATTTACTATGAAAGCATCTGACGGTTTCCAATGGAAAAAAATGCTGGGCTGGAGCCTCGGGCTTTTTGTACTGCTTTTCATCTGCAGGTTGACATACGGCTATTTTTACCCGGGTATTGCCCTTGAAAACGGTGTGGTGAACATAGCCAGCCCCGGCAGCGACGACTATTCCATATCGCGCAAAAACTACGCATCTGAAAAAATAAAGACGACCCCGCACCCGCAGGAGGGGCCGGCCGGATCGGGACTGACACAGAAGTATGAAAAAATCGCAACCCTGCGCTCGAAGAGCAGTCGGTTCGCAGAAGACGAGGCAGCCCTGAAGCGTACCGTAAAAGGTTTCGACGCCGTGATTCAGTATGAACAAAACACCGGCAACGAGGGCCGGCGCAACCTGAACCTGATCATCGGTGTGCAGCCGGAAAAGTTCGACAGTTTTTATGTGGAAATACAAAAAATCGGTAGGATCATTGCCCGCTCGGTCACCAAAACGGATAAGACCAATGAGTTTCTCCAACTGAATGCGAAGCGCGTCTCGCTGGAAAAAATACGCAATTCACTGCTCGATCTGAAGAGCCGCAGCGGCCGTATCGATGAATACATCGGGTTGGAGAACAGGATTCTGGAAATCGAAGGACAGCTCCAGGAACTGGGCGTGCAACTGGGCGATTACGATGAGGAGAACGAGTTCTGCACGATCCGGTTTTCGATGTACGAAGGCGAGGAGACACGAATCAGTCTGGCCCAGCGCCTGAAAGTCGCTTTCGAATGGACCGTCAAGTTTTACCTTATGTCGGCACTCGGTTTATGCCTGGCCCTTGGCGCAACCTTTTTCGCTTTCCGGATCATCACCGGGCCGGGCAATTTTAAATCCGGGAGCGGCAAATAACCTCGTTCCGGGAGCGGGATAACTTTTCAAAAGTTGTGTCGAATCTGCAAAAAAACGCCGGTATACGCTATTTTTGGTGGCGTGTACCGGCGCTTTTTACGCCTGAACCAAATTTTTCTGCTTTTTCCATTTTTTCACGACAGTAAAATTCGGCGACACCCCATGCCCGCCGGGATTGATTTCTTTTTTGAAAAACCAAACTTCTCTGAAATGCGCAAGAAATGGCTTATCGCCTTCCTCCTTCTGACGGCAATTTCGATTGCTGCATTGTTTACTCCGGCGCCGGAAACTCCTGCAGGCGACATAAATCCTGCCGACACGGCGTGGATGCTGGTCGCTGCCGGGCTGGTGCTGCTGATGACGCCCGGCCTGTCATTTTTTTACGGCGGCATGGTGAGTTTCCGCAACGTAGTGTCGACCATGCTACAGAGTTTTATCTCGCTGGGTGTCGTGAGTTTTCTGTGGGTAGTTGTTGGTTTTAGCCTGGCCTTTGGCGACTCTGTCGGTGGATTTATCGGAAGCCCGACTACCTATTTTATGTTTCAGGGCGTACACCTGGGCCCGCATCCCGACCTGTCGCCCACCATACCATTTGTGTTGTTCGCACTGTTCCAGTTAAAATTCGCCATTATTACACCGGCACTCATTACCGGAAGTTTTGCGGAGCGCATCAAGTTTACGGCCTATATCGTATTTATTTGCCTGTTTACCCTCTTCATTTACGCCCCGCTGGCGCACTGGACCTGGCATCCCGAAGGTTTTTTGCGCAAGATGGGTGTGCTCGACTTTGCGGGCGGCACGGTGGTACACATGAGCGCAGGCTTCGCGGCCATTGCAGGCGCCATGGTGCTGGGCCACCGCAAAACGCGTCAAACGGGCAACCACCATGGTCCGGCCAACATACCCTATATTATTCTCGGTACGGGACTGCTGTGGTTCGGCTGGTTCGGCTTTAATGCCGGCTCCGCGTTGGGCGCCAACTCGACGGCAGCGCTGGCCTTTGCTACGACCAACTTTGCTTCTGCCTCCGCCATGATGACCTGGGTGTTTTATGAGGGTCTGATGGGCCGCAAACCCTCGGCAATGGGCGCCTGCATCGGCGCCGTGGTGGGTTTGGTCGCCATCACCCCCGCAGCCGGATTTGTCACCATCGGCCAGAGCCTTTTTATCGGTTTTGCGGCGGCCATCGTGAGCAATATCGTGTTGTTTTACTTCAACAAAACGGGCATCGACGATACGCTCGACGTATTCCCCTGCCACGGCGTCGGCGGTATTACGGGTATGTTGCTGACGGGCGTTTTTGCGAAAGACGTGGGCCTGATATACGGCGGCACAGCCACCTTCATGAGCCATCTGCTCGCTTTGGCCATCGTGAGTGTATTTACCTTCGGCGGTTCCTGGATCATCCTGAAAGCGACCAGCTTCATCGTACCCCTGCGGGTAAGCGAACAGGATGAACTCCTGGGCCTTGATGAAAGTCAGCACGGGGAACGAATGTCGAGTCTGAACGAACGGATTCGCGCGTTTTTGAAGGAAAACGGTTCCTGAGTACCGGGACTCAAAACTGTATCCTGTACACAAAATCAGGGGTGAAGCCCAGTTGAAATTGCGTGCTCACCACTTCCGTCCCCCTGAAATAACGATAGGCAAATACATTGCGCCGGTTGGTCAGGTTGGTAAAGTCCAGAAAAAGGTGGTGGGTCATCCGCCGTGCATCGTAGCGCATGCCCACCTTGGCGTCGAGGCGGAAAAACGCGGGATACTGCCCCGAATAGGGTCGGGTCTCATCATAAATTTCGACACCCGAGGCGATGCTTTGGTCAAGATCGACCGGCGTATACCAGCGCCCGCCTGCCGTGCTGATTTTCACATCCGACGTAATGGTCCATCGATTGCGCAGGGGATACTCCTTGCCTGCCAGGGCATTCAGAATATAGCGGCTGTTGAAGGCGGTGTTGCGCCAGATGCCGTCGCTGCCCCGGTATTTCGATTCGAACAGCGAACCCGACAACAAAAAGTAAAAACCATCCTTGTAGACCTTTGTAAGGGTCAACTCCAGGCCATAGTTTTTTCCGTTTCCGCTGCTGGCAAGGCCCGAAAAATCCCATAGTGCGAAGCTGGAACCAAAATTAAGCAGGGAAAATCCGTCGGGCTGCATGCGCACCGGCACATGGGTTTGCCATTGAAAATAGGCTTCGGCCCTGACCCGCCATTCCGCCGAAAATTTTTTCTCCCAGGCCGCCACGCCCTGGTGACTGCGCAGAAAATCGAGTTTCCGGTTGGGTGTGCTTCCATCCGGATTGACGTAAAACAGGGTTGCTGTGGCGGGCGTCTGGGCGTGATAGCCGTAGGCAAAAATGATGTCGTTGGCGTTGGGTAATTTGAGTTTAACCGCCGCGCGGGGCTCGAGTGTCGTTTTGCCGGACAGGGGCAGGTACTGGCTGTGCAGGCCGATGTTGACAGAATAGCGCTTTTTTACTTTGTATTGCACCTGGGCAAAGGTTTCAAGCAGCCACAGATGCCCGTCGTAGTCCCGCACCGGAATATAATCGGGTGTTTCCCGCCGCGTCAGCAACCGCGTATCGATGGCGGCATTTTGCAACAACACGCCCGCCCGGAGGGTGAGTCTTTTGGTATGGCGGCGTTGCCACAGCGACGACAGGCGCAGACTCTGATCGAGGTTCGTTTCGTCGAGCCACTGGTTTCGCCCGCCGTTGGGCTCCAGGTTCCAGCCCTTACTGTCGATCCGGTTGGTGCTGTATGCCAATACCGTGCGGAGGTACGATACGGTATCGAGCATTACCTGGTAGCGCAATCCGGTGGTCAGGAGTGTACTGCTGAGTTCAGAGTCTTCTGCCGGTGAGTGGAAAAGATTTTCAGGGTCCACGTCCATGCCCTGTACGAGGATATGGCTGTTACCTGCCAGGCCGAAAAAACCGAGCCGGTGCCGCCCTTTCCCGAGATCGACTTTCCAGTTGAGGTCCTGGTATTGCGGCACATAGTTGCCACCCACCCGCGCACCCAGGTTTTGAAGGAGATCGACAAAGGAGTAGCGGTATCCTGCGACAAACGAGCCGTTTTGTTTTTTCCAGACGGGGCCTTCAGCCGTAGCCTCCACACCGCTCCACGCGCCTATCTGACCGGTAAATTCAAACTTCTCCTTGTTGCCCGCCCGAAAATTCATGTCCATCACGCCGGCAATGGTATTGCCGAATTCTGCGGGAAAGGCGCCGGTCAGAAAATCCGATTGGCCTAAAATATTGGGATTCAAAGCATTGAAAGAACCGCCGCTGTTGCCATAGGTGCCAAGGTGGCTGGGATTGGGGATGGGCACACCCTCCAGGCGCCACAAGAGTCCGGTCGGGGAGTTGCCGCGAACGACAAGGTTGTTCTGGTAGTCGTCTGTGGCGCCAATGCCGGCAAAATTAGCCGCCATCCGGGCGATATTGCTGCGCCCGCCGCTGTAGCGCGCCACGGTTTCGGGGTTCAGTGCGATAGCGCTCACCTTGGCCAGTTTATTGACCGGTTTTGTCTTTTTCGTGCCGGATATCGTCACAGCCTGTATATCCTGTCCGCCCTCTTCCAGCAATATACGCACGCCGGCATCTTTGCCGTTGGTTACCAGTATATCCGGCAGGAACTCGTCTTCATACCCGAGATAACGCGCCCGGAGTGCATAGCGGCCCGGAGGGAGGTCGCGAATGACAAACATGCCGTTGGTGTCGGAAATGCCGCCGCGCGGCTCGTCAAGGTCCGGCAGATCGAGAACGACCCCCGGAAGCGGAATTTCAGTGATTTTATCCAGAACGACGCCGCGAATGGCCTGGGCGGATAATTGGCATACAGCAGCAACGGCCAGACAGCAAACGAGAATAAGGGAAACCTTGCGCATGAAACAGGTGCTTTCATTTGTACAGCGCAAGATACCGGGAAATATATTTGCCTATTATGTCAAATTCAACGTTTACGACATCGCCAGCCCGCAGGTTCTTGAAGTTGGTGTGTTCCCAGGTGTACGGGATAATGGCTACGGAAAAGAGATCGTCGTGTGGCTCCACCACGGTCAGACTCACCCCGTTGATGCATACGGAGCCCTTGTCGACCAGCAGGTGATCGGGTGTGGGCATATAGCGAAAAGTAAATCGCCAGGAGCCGCCGGTTTCCAAAACTTCCACACAGGTTGCCACCGTGTCGACATGACCCTGTACCATGTGGCCGTCGAGCCGGCCACCCATGGGCAGGCAGCGTTCGAGGTTGACCGGCGTACCGGTTTCCCAAAACCCGAGGTTGGTGCGGCGTAGGGTCTCTTCCACAGCCGTCACCCGGTGCCAGCCCTCTCCCAAAGCGACTACCGTAAGACAGGCGCCGTTGTGGCTCACGCTCTGATCGATCTTCAATTCACCCGAAATGGGGCTTTCGATGGTGAAATGTACGTTGGACTGGTCTTTTTCAATGGCGCGGACGGTGCCGAGGGTTTCGATGATGCCTGTAAACATGGATATAGTCGTGGATGGGTGATCGGTGTGTGGATTAATTCGATACTTCTAAATTGTTGTAAAACAGCAGACTGCGCTTTGTTTCTTCCTGGTTTGGCTCCAGGATTCTTATGGTATAGGGAACCGCTCCCGGTATGGCCATCCGAATTTGTCCCGCAGCATTTTTCTTGTCCTGCAACATCAAGTTCCACAATTCGGGAAAAGCGGATTCCGGTATTATCCGGTGGGGAAAAACACGGAAAATCATATCGGCGATCCCAATTGCCTTTTCCGGCGCGTCAAGCCATGTTTCACAGATCATACCGATGGCTACCGCCTCGCCGTGCGTGAGCGGCTCTGCCGTTTCAAGAAAATAACTTTCCAGGGCATGGCCAATGGTATGGCCGTAATTGAGCAACGCGCGCAGTCCCTTTTCGTAAGGATCTTCTTGCACGATCCGGGCCTTAACGGCAATAGAAGCCTCCAGGTACCACGGACTTCCGAGTCCGTGTATACTGCCCCCGTGTTTCTGGAAGGCTGCGGTGCAAAGGCGCCAGAGTTCCGGGTCGCCGATCAGTGCATGTTTGAGCACTTCGGCTAGGCCGCTGCGCAACTCCCGATTTTCCAGCGTTTGCAGAAATACGGGATCGACAAACACGGCGGCGGGATTTCGAAATACGCCTATTGTATTTTTAACTCCTTGAAAATCAATGGCCAGTTTACCACCAATTGCTGCGTCGGTCATGGCGAGCAGTGTTGTGGGGACCTGCACGTAATCGACGCCACGTTTCCAGGTCGCTGCACAAAAACCTCCCATATCGCCGATCACGCCGCCGCCGAGGTTTATAACCAGGGCTTTTCGGTCGAGCCGGGTATCGAGCATGCCCTGCCAGATAAGCCCGCAAGTATCGAGATTTTTATGCTGTTCGCCTGCCGGAATTTCGATGACAGGTATAGTCTCGGGGAGTCCTGTTTTTTCCAGAAAAACAGGCATGCAATGGCGGTGGGTATTTTTATCAGTCAACAATATGACCTGCGCATAACTGCGCTCGCTCAGCCAGTCGGGGAAAGTCTCCCGCAGGTCGCCGGTAAAAATTGTATAGTCGTTGAGATGAAAATGTTGCGGCATGGTTACGAGGCTGTTTGAGTCAGAGCGTGTTTAAATTCCGGTGCCGGAGCGAAAGCGAGCAAATTTTATTTCAGGCAAGGCAAAATTTGCAGCCATAGCC
>CALMBD010000172.1 GCA_937861115.1 uncultured Bacteroidota bacterium
CTCTACATATTAATCCGCGCTAATCTGTTCAATCAGTGTCATCAGCGTGCCAACCACTCTACATATTAATCCGCGCTAATCTGTTCAATCAGTGTCATCAGCGTGCCAACCTTAAAGCGAAATGACCCAAAAACAAAAACCGGCAGTTGGTGTACAACCTGCCGGTTTTGCCATACTTCAAAATTGGGCGGATTACCGGTAATAATGAATGTCCCCGTGGGGAAGGTTATTATCGCATGAGTCTTGCAAAAGAGCATTGGGCGCTCAAAAGACCCGGTAAAATACAATTGCACCACAAAAGTAATGCGCAGACCTGATATGCCGGATTTTCAACCGGTGAAAAATTCCAGGTGATTAACGATTTGGCTGACGGCCGACATACATATCATGTGCCAGGCGACCTGAGAGGGCGCTAAGCCCTGCCAGGATACCTCCCAGCACGCCTGTGACCAGCAATACCTGCCAACTTTTAAGGCCCTGAAACAATAACCCCACTTTGGCTGAAAGCATACTGCCGTTGGCCATGTCCGGTATCAGCGCATAGATCAGCCAGAGCAACAGCCCTCCGGCGAATGCTGCCGCAAAACTGCGCACAGGCGGGATCGGGAAAAGCCAGCCTGCAATAGCTGCTATGGGGATCAGCGACCACCACGGCAGGCCGAACCGGCTCAGGCTGCCCAGAAAAAACACGAAAAGTATGATGGAAAGGAAGCGTCTCATTTTGTGTCAGGGTTGAATGTTTGTTTGCCTATGATACGGGACGAGGGTTCGTCGGGCGCATGCAGCACCAGGAGGTCGTAGTATTCTCCCTTTGCCCAGGTGTCTACCATGTTGTCGTAGAACCGGCTGCCGGGGTTGCCGCTTTGTCCGCCCGGATATACGCCGTAGCCGCGCACCTGGTCGCCCAGGTCGACGACCATCCGCCAGGAAGGGCCGTGCGTTTTTTGCATGGCATTGGGCGCCGTGCGGTGGCCGCCTACCACGACGTCCAGCCGACTGAATGCATCAATCAGGGCCATGTGTTTCAGGGTGAATCCCATAAATTTTCCCCAGGTGCTGCGCTTCTCCGGCTTTTCCCTGAAATATTGCTGCATGAGCGCGAAGGATTCATTGGCAATATCGCTTGCCGATTCACGCTGCGGCGTTTCCGGATGGTCAAAGAATATGTTCCCGGTATCCTGCCCCAGCATTTCAATAAAACGCCAGGTGTCGGGCATGAGAATGGCTTGTTTCGCCCGGCGCGCCGGCTCCATTTCATCCCAGGTTCTGCTGTAACACGAATCGAACCATACCTCAAAAAGTGGCGGAGCAGTGAAGCCGGCCTCATACCGGTAATCCCAGGCCGACAGTTCATCGACCATTTTCCTGCCCTCCGCATCGAGCCGGCTGCGGTCGAGCAATTGCAGCATGGCGGGAAGGGCATCGGCGGCACGGCGACTGAAATTGTCGAGTTGCAACATTTTCATACTGTCGATGGTCGCATTGTGCAGCGTTTCGAGGCGGTCGTGTATTTCCCGGCTGCGGAAATCCTCGAAGCCTCCGAGATAATAGTACGGGTAAGAGGGTGGGGTGGAGTGCTGGTTGGCGGAAAAAACATAGCCCCTGGACGGGTTTTTCATCGCAGGCACCCGTTCGGGCGGGATAAATCCGTGCCAGGCGTCGGCTTGCCGGCTGCCATCCAGGATGAACTGCGTCGTCAGACCAAGCTGATGGCCAAAGCGC
>CALMBD010000173.1 GCA_937861115.1 uncultured Bacteroidota bacterium
GATTATCAGGAACAGTGAGCATTTCCGAGCCATCCGCCCCTGCTGGAAAGCCCCCTGCAAGGGCTACTTCTAAGGGGGCGTTTCCGGCAGTGTCGGCTGTCTGGAACTGCTCGTTGAGTTGTTTTGCTTTGGCCAAAGGTATGCTGTCAATCAAGGTTTGGTATGGCGCGTTTTGCCAAAGCAATACCTTCCGCTATGAGTGCGCTGGTAATTGTACCACTGAATCCAAGCATCGAGGTTTTTTGGGAGTTCTTCGAGGCTTTATTGTAATTTTTTACTAAAAACGGTAAGGCAGTGAAAGAAAGGAACTAACCTGCTATCATTCTTTTATAATAGGTAGGAGGATGCTCCTTTTCAAACCTCTTTATTTGACGATATAAATATTCCGAATAAACATAATGTGCGCTTGCAGAGCCTTTATAGATTTTTTTACACCACAAAATATACTTTTCCATTTCTGGGTCTTCCCAGAAAAGCATAATATACCAACCATAGTTCAAATAAATTTCTTCGATATCAACCATCTCCATCTTCAAATACATCCCTAAATTTTCTAAATGACCAAGAACATAATCATCTATCTCATAAGAAGAAAATATTGTTTTGGTAGTATCAAGTAAAAACGAATTCAAGGTAGGGGGATAGCTATTAGCTCTAACAAAACATCCAAAATTTTGAGGAAGCCCCATAACAGTATCAACATTGATATTATTCTCCTTGAACTTAATTAAGCCATATTCAAATAACATAAGAAGCTCTCTTGTTTCCGGTTTAAAGAAATTTTCGCTAAATTTTTGCAAAACCTCCCCCTTCGTAGTACGCGAAACTTGTCTAACTTGGAGAAGGGTAAATGTTAAAAGGATGAAAGTAGCAGTTGTGTTAAATACTGCCCACAGTACACTTCGATTTATCTTTTTCTTCTCATCACCGCATATAAACAGAAGTATTTTCCATAAGAACTCAATGATAGGATTCTTTTGTGAATTTTTTGGGCTGTCTGACATGTCTTCAAATTTTAAGTTAAAAAGTATGACAATATGCTCAAGCCTGTTCAATAAACACTTAACCCATAAGAAGTGTATATGGTTCCCGATCCACTCGCGCCGAGGCTCCGCCTCGCCTAACCAATCCCCCCCCCCGATCTTTACCCAATCCCGGCACGCCAAACCACCTAAAGCCGCCTAAGCATTCAACCCATTCCACCTTTAAAAGAAAAGCACAACCTTCTGATAAACAGAAAACTGTGCTGGTAAACCTTCGGGACGCTAATATTTGGGCCTGCGGCCACACGTAACCGCGTGTACGCTGTCGGACTGATCCCTGCTCCCGTCGAAGTTGCACCCGCTCGCGCTGAGGCTGCGTCCAGCCTGTCCCCCACCCGTTTATTAGGCGAAATTGTGTGAATGATGTAACTCTTTCTCCAAACTGTGTAATACTTGTCGGGACAGAGCAGGCCACCTTTGTACCTAAATCCATTCTCAACTAAAAAATATGCAAATTTTAAAGAACAGAGTTATCAAGTGTATTCCTATTGCCCTATTATTATTTGGTGTATTGACCGCTGGTGCACAAAAAGCGGAATTTGGTTTGCGATTCATGCCGACATTTTCCTCATTTGATGTAAGAAGTGCTTCAGGCGGGAAGATAGAGGGCGAGGTGACACTCGGCTTTGGCTTCGGCGCGCTGTTAGGATTCAACTTCTCTAACCATTTTGGCGTTCAGGGTGAAGTTATTTACAGTTCGCTTGCGCAGAAATATACAGAACGGGAGCTGGAGCGGAGGGTCAAATTGAAATACGTCAATATCCCGTTGTTGCTTTCGCTCAATACAGGCAAAACCAATCCGGTCAATTTTAATATTGTGGCGGGTCCGCAATTGGGAATTCGGGTGGGGAGCAGCCTCATTACATCTGGCGATAATGGCATTGACAATCCGAATGCCGTACTGTCTGCAAAGAAAGGTGACATTGGCTTTGCCTTTGGCGCAGGTATTGACTTCGGGCTTAACACGGCTCGCACGATTCGGTTGGCCATGGGATACCGCGGCGTTCGTGGCTTGCTTGACATCAGCGACAATAGCAAAACAATCACTACCGATTCTTACTATCTGCTTGACCGGTCTCACGTCAAGACTAACGCAATCTATGTCGGGTTATCCATACTATTCTGATAAAATGAGTATTAGTTATTAATACACAAAGCCTGTTTCTGCCCGGAACGGGCTTTTGTGTTTTTTATCCGCTCGCGCCGGGGGCTGCGCCTCGCGTGAACAATTCCTTGGGCTTTGCCCAATCCCGGCACGCCAAACCACCCAAAGGCGCCTGAGCGCTCAACCCATTCCACCATTAAAAGAAAAAAGCACAACCTTCTGATAAACAGAAAATTGTGCTGGTAAACTTTCGGGACGCTAGTATTCAGACCTGCGGCCACACGTAACCGAAACGTGTACGTTGTCGGACTGATCAACATCACGCCGGGGCTGCGCCCCGCGTAAACAATCGCCCTAATGCGTTTTAATAACCTGACCCGTATTGGCGCCGAAAACACTTTTGCGAAAGCCGTATTCCAGTTGCTTCATGGTGACCGGTATTTCGCCCGGGAAAAAGGGGAAGTACTGCGGCGAGTCCTCGATTACCGTGGGACTTACGGCATTGATACGAATGCCGCGCTCTAATTCAATTGCTGCGGCCCGGACAAACCCTTCCACAGCCGCATTAGCCGCCGAGGCATTGGCAAAATTCTTCTGCGGCTCGCGGGTCAGTTCACCTGTGATCAAGGTAAACGATCCCTTGGGATTGATATAGTGTTGGCCGATCAACACCAGGTTAATTTGCCCCATCATTTTACCTTCCACACCGTTGCGAAATTCCTTGTCGGTCAGGTTTTTCCAGGGACCGACATAGGTAGGGCCCGCAGTACAAATCAATGCATCAAAGGCGCCTGCCTTTTTGTACATGTTTTCAATGGCTTCCGGCGAGGTTATGTCTACCCGAATGCCGGCGCTATTGCGGTCTGCCCGGACAATTTCATGTTCTTTTTCGAGCGCATCAGACAAATATCTCCCCATGGTGCCGGAAGCACCTACAATGATAATTTTCATACTTATGGATTTGTTGTTAGTGATTTACTGAATCAGGCAGGAGTGTTATGGCCAATGGAAAAATGAGCCATTTTTCCGCCGGGTAAACTTTGGAAATCCGACGTAAGCGGCAATCTATCCCTGCTTTTCTTTGGTAACCCTTTTGCCCGTTTTTGAAAGGACCAGGCTTATGTTGAGCATCCTGTTGTATCGTTCAATATCTCTGGAAATATTGACCAGTCCGTAGCCGTAGCGAACATCCAGCGTGAGCACAGACCGCTTGAGATTGAAATTATAACCTGCCCCTGCCTGTACCCCGGCATCCCAACGCCTGAAGGCATTTGCGGCATTGCCAAATGAAATCTTTGTCGAAGTCGCCGGTGTTATTTCCGAGCCTTCCGTTTTCATCCGGCCGCCCAGGGCGTAAGCAGTATACGGACCAGCATTCAGATACAGTTTATTGAAGTGGAAGCGGGCCAGTACCGGCATCTCTATGCTGTAAATCCGCAAGGTTAATTTATTGGTTGTCAGTGGGTTGATCTCCTTTAAAACGCCGCCTTTTATGGCAAAATACAGTTCCGGGACTAACGAAAACATCGGCGATATGCCTGCCTGGTAAGCAAAGCCTATTTGCAAACCTGTGAATTTCTTCTTGTACGATTGCAGATCGTGATTAGACTTTCCGTAATTGAAATTTGTGGTCAGCGAATTGATGGAAATGCCGAACCGGCTTGTTTGTGAAAATGAGGTGAGCGAGAGGGACAGAAAGAGAATTACGGTCGCCAGTGGTTTCGTTATTGTTTTGAGCACTTGTTTCATATTTTACTGTTTTTTTGATTGCGAAAAGATGTCGTTCGTTTTTCCAACTATGGCAATAGTTGTCCAGCCCTCACACAGTGAAGGTTCTTGTATTGTTTTCAGCAGTCTAAAATCTGCGAATGGAAAATCTTAATTAAAGCGCCGGCGCTTTTAAATTAATAGTACAAAAGTAATTCGTGTTACTGCTTGCAGAATAGGACGATTGTCTGGTTGTATAGCACTTATGGCTACCCGGCATAATACTTTTTTAGGTAGCCTGCGTTTTTTGGTCATGTGCCGGCATTTTCCCAGGTAATGGCCACCTTGCCTTTGGTATGCATGGCTTCAATGTAACTTATCGCTTCCGGAATTTGCCGATAGGAATAGGTCTTTTCTATATGAACCTTAACCTTTCCTGCCTGAATCAATGATGCCAATGTCTCCAGGTCCTTTGTGTTGGCAGCGGCTGTAAACTGGGCTATGGGGAATTTGCCGAAGGCTCTCTTCAGGAGCAAAGAAATCATGTGGCCCATCGTTGTGAACCCGACCATGACACCCCGTTTCCCCATACGTTTGTAGTCATCATATAAAAGATTGCCGTGCGTATCAACAACGAGGTCGTATTGGCCCTCGTGATGATGTATGTTTTCTGTATCGTATGCCATTACCTGATCCGCGCCCAACGACTTTACAAAGTCAACACTTTTACCGGAACAAACAGCAGTTACCCTGGCGCCATATGCTTTTGCAATTTGCACGGCAAAATGGCCAACGCCACCTGAAGCCCCGTTGATTAAGACTGTTTCTCCTTTCCGGTGTTGCCCGTGCGTAACAAGTGCCTGCAAGGCCGTTATTCCGGCAATGGGAACACAGGCCATTTCAGTAAAACCTGCACCCTGAGGCATGATACCGCAAGCACTCTCCGCTATACTCAGGTACTCGGCAAAGGCGCCGCCTGCAAGCGTCTCTCCAATTACCCGGTCGCCCGCTTTAAAATGCGTTACATTTTTCCCGGTTTCTTCAACGATGCCGGAAAAATCAGATCCGGGTATTTTAAATTTCGGTTTGAACAGTCCGTATGTAAATCGCGCAAAAAAAGGTTTGCCGCGAAGGATATGCCAATCCGCGGGGTTTGCAGAATTTGCCAGGACTTTCACCAGGATATGGTCGTCTTTCAATACAGGCCTTTCTACCTCTTCCAGTTGAAGTACTTCCGGCCCTCCGTATCTTGTTTTTGTGAATGCTTTCATTTTGAAATGTTGTCGCTTTTTTATGGTTGAGATTCTGGTTTGCAAATCACTTCATACTCAAAGTGATGTCAGTCCATCAAAATACTTCTTCAATCAACGCTCTGTTTACCATCAACCCTGTCGTTGTGCCCGTTGAAACGGCATTTGCGACAGTTCGTATTCGGGAAGCATTGTCTCCGCAGGCATAAACACCATGAACCGTTGTTTTTTGTGCGGCATCAATCTGGATGTAACCTTCAGTTGTTAGTTCACAGCCAAGTGATTGGGGAATAGCAGAATGTTGCACAAACGGAAGGTGTGCATATAGCGCTGCTACGGGGGCCTTGCTCCCATCCCTGAAGCAGATATTTTGCAGATACCCGCGGTCGTGTTCCAGCCGGACTATCTCATCTTCCACAACAGGGATATTGTGTTCGGCGAGTTTTTCAGTTTGCTGATCAGATAATGTGGATTTCCCGTTTGTATACAGGGTCAGGTCATTCGTCCAGTTGGAGATAAGCGCGGAAAATGCATAGCCGGTATCGCCATTGGCCAATATGCCTGTTTTTTGATGGCGCACCTCGTAGCCATGACAATACGGACAGTGGAGTGCACTTATTCCCCAACAGTCTGAAAAGCCGGGTATATCCGGCATAACATCCCGTACGCCTGTAGCAAAAATCAATTTTCCTGCTGTAAATATTTCGCCGGTTTGCACCTGTACTGCAAACCCGGTTTCGGTTTTTTCCCCGGACACCACCAACGCATCAAGCAACCGGACAGATCCATACATCGCCACCTCTTGCCTGGCAAGGCGGGCGATCTCATTTGGTGTTTTTCCGTCGTTGGTTAAGAAATTGTGTGAATAGGGTGTGTTTTTGTTGCAGGGGTTCCCGTTATCAATGATCAGAACCTTTCTTAATGCCCTGCCCAAAGCCATGCCGGCTGCGAGGCCGGAATAACTCCCGCCGACGATTATCACGTCATATTGTTCGTATTGTTCCATTTTTAATATTTACATTTTTCGTTTTTATTTGACTGCCGGGATTTACTTCTTTCGCCCTGCGTCTTTGCCCGGGAACCTGTGTAAAAGAAAATCGAGGAACGGCAAGCCTGCAAACATCATCCAGGGCACCAGTGAAATGGTCAGGATAAACGTTCGCTGGTACAGCGGGAGTCCTGATAAGTGTTGACCAAATAGAAAAAGAAACGCGGTGATGGAAGGATAGATCACCATCCAGATTTTGAGCGATGCTAACAGTTTTGCTTTTGCCTTCATGTTTGTTGCCTGTTGTGAGCAGAAGCCATTCTTGGGGTGGCTTCTGATTAAATTTCGCTCACAAAGGTAGAACGGGCAAAAAGGAGCATGGCAGGACGGATTTAAACTTGAACAGGATTTATTTGAAATTCCGCCGGAATACATCGGGTGAATACCCTGTATGCTTTTTAAAGAACCTGATAAAGTAGGAAACATCTTCGTACCCCAGGTGGTCTGCGACATCTTTTATCTGGTTGGGAGTAGCCAACAAATACCTTTTGGCTTCGAGGATAATGTATTCATCGATAAGTGCTGAGGCGGTTTTGCCTACTGCCGTTTTCGTTATTTCATTCAACTGGTAGGAAGAAAGGCTCATTAAGTCCGTGTATTGCGACACTTGCTTCAGCGAGGTGAGATGCGATTCCAGGAGTTCAATAAATTCTTCGTATCGCTCCTGAATATAAGAACCGGCAGGTGTTGCAGGGTTTTCAGGGTTGGAACTTTGTCTCAGAAATTCAATGTAAAAGATATCCAGATTGGCCTTAATGACATCCTGATACCCTTCGTGTTTATTTGTTTGCTCCTCAAAAATGCTGGATAAAACAGTATCCAGTTTTTCAAACCTGCTTGCTTCCGGCAGACAATAGTTCTTGCTGCTTGCTTTTCGCAATCGCTGAACGGCCGCCTTATCTTTTGGATGGTAAAACCCGTTGTCAAACTCCATTAGGTAACCCGTAGCGCCCGCGTTCAACCGAAGCTGGTGTACCTGCCCCGGCCGCAACAGGAATACGGACCGGTCAACCACCTGATGCGGCGTAAAATCTATTTCGTGGACCCCCTCGCCGGTCCGTACGGCAAGCACAAAAAAGAAATTGTGCCGATGCAGGTCGTGCGACAACTCCTTGCCATTAAGGATAGCCTGAATCTTCCGGATACTGAACCGACCCGAATCCGGCTCTTTGGCAGAGGCAATATTTCTTACCGGAATTTTTTTCATGCTTCACATGCGCTTTTAAACCTGTTTGTTTCCCGCTCGCTCGCGCCGGGGCTGCGCCCCGCGTGAACAATCTCTTGGGCTTTGCCCAAATCGGCATGACGAAAATATTGAATAGTCCGGCAATGCTACCCATTCCATACCAACAAAAAAACGCAACAATCTGACATGCAGAAAGTTGCGTTTGTAAATTGTCGGGATGACAGGATTCGAACCTGCGACCACACGCCCCCCAGACGTGTACTCTACCGGACTGAGCTACATCCCGAATTCGGTGTGTGTGTGTGAAGGTGTGGGTGTGGGTGTGTGTGAAGGTGTGTGTGTTAATAAGTTATGTTTTACTGCGGTACATACCAAGCAACATTTTAGAAACCTGTTCGTACTGCGTGTAGAATTTCTGATACTGGGGTTCATCAATTTGGTCGAGGTCTTTAACTATTTGAAGCAGCGTGGTACATTCAAATATGGAACCTCGGGCAATCGTAAAGAAATGTTTTTTATCCGCGTCTGAAACCCGTCCGGTGCCTTCTGACAGATTGAGCACTGAACTGATCATACATCGCTTCCATTGATCTTTGAGGTATGGGTCCAGTTTCGGGTGCGCAAAAATGAATTTCAGCACATCCCGGTTGAGTTGCCTGGCTATCTGGTACACTTCCAATTTCTCAAAATCAAACATATTGTCATCGGTTATGCGCAGTACCCCACACCCACACCCACACCCACACACTCTCACACCCACACCCTCACACTCTCACACCCACACTCTCACACCCACACTCTCACTCTCACACCCTCACACTGAATTGTCGGACCAACGGGATTCGAACCTGTGACCTCCACGATGTCAACGTGGCGCTCTAACCAACTGAGCTATGGCCCGTAATGTCAAAATGCCCGGCTCCTTCGATTCGGGAGCGCAAAGGTACTGCGCCCGTGTTCAAAAAAACAATGCCCGGCGAAAAAATCCCGAAATGTCCTGAAAATGTAGTCTTGGAAAAAAGTAAGACCTTTTACTACCTTTGGCCCTGCCCCAATATATCATTTTCAAACTGCTGACTGCTTTAGACCGGATGAAAGAACAAATCCAACAACTTATCGCCAACGGCCAGACCAAAGAGGCCCTCAACCTGCTCACTCAGATCAGTGGCGATGCCCTCTTGCTACAGGCCCAATACAACAATGGCGAAAAACAGTTCAACCTCGGTCTGATCGAATTCAGCGAGTGGGGACGCATCCAGGCGCGTGTCAATTTCGCGGCACTTGAACTGGCGGCAAAGTCAAAGCCGGCCTCCGGCGCCGGTACCGGATCGGGTTCCAATACCACTTCGCAACCGCATTCAGCCACCTCTGCCACTACGTCAGACGCCAATAAACGCCCCATCGCTTTCATTTCCTACAACCACAACGACAAGGAAATGGCGCGCAAGGTGAACGAATTCCTGAAAAAAAACAACATCGACGTACTGCTCGATGAGGAAGATATGCAGGCAGGCACCTCCATCATGCAGTTTATTCAGGACTGTATCAAACAAGCCGATGCCGTTATTTCCATCGTTTCCTCGAAAAGCCTGCAATCGGGCTGGGTCGGGCAGGAAAGTGCCGCGTCGCTGTATGCCGTGTGGCTGGCCGATAAAAAGTTTATCCCGGTAAGCCTCGACACCGTGGCGTTCGACTCCAAATTCCAGATCACGGCCCTCAAGGGGATTCAGGCAAAGATCGCCGAAATGGACAATGATATTTCCGAGATCAGGCAACTCGGCAGCGACGCGCGCGACCTGGAAGACGATCGCAAGCGCCTGTTTGACCTGCAAAAGGAATTCAGCAGCATCATCCAGCGCCTGAAAAGCGTGCTCATGCTGGATATCAGCGGCGATAATTTCGACAGGAGTATGGCAAAGGTGCTGGAACGCATCAACCACGGGTAAGGGCGGGCGCTACGCCCCGCGCCCCAGTCTCCCCATTACGGTTTCCTTATGGCTTCGGCCGATCGGCAACGTCCGCTCGGCCACTTCCACTTCCGCAGCCGAGAACGACTCGATCTTGTCGATAGCGACGAGAAACGAACGGTGTATGCGCAGGAAGTTGTCGGAACGCATCAGCTCTTCCAACTCGCCGAGCTGGTAATGCGTGTTGTATGCCTTCTCTTTGGTGACGATGCTCACCGAATCTTTCAGGCTTTCAATAAACAGTATTTCGTCGAGGTAGATCTTTACCGAACGTTTGTTGACCGTAAAAAAGTAATATGGCCGCACCGATTGGGCGGGCTTTGTGGCCGCCTGCAAATCGGGGAGGCGGTTTGGCTGCAGGAGTTTGTACACCGCCTTGGTAAACCGGCTGAATTCGATGGGCTTCAGCAGGTAATCGACTACACGCAGGTCAAATCCCTGTACCGCAAACTCATGGTAGGCCGAGGTGAGGATCACTTTCGGGGGGTTAACGAGTGTTTTTAAAAACTCCAGTCCGTTCAGTTTGGGCAGGTTGATGTCCAGAAAAATGACGTCTACGGGATAAGCCCGCACGACTTCCAATGCTTGGATGGCATCGTCGCAGGTGTGGACAAGACTCAGGAATGGCGTCTGGGAAATGTACTCACTGAGAATTTCAGTGGCCAGGGGTTCATCTTCCACAATGATACAGCGCAGCGGATTATTCATAGCTTGATTTTACTTTTAGAAACAAAGAAGCCGGAATGCGCTAATGGTTGCATCATCCCGGCTTCCGTTGTATTAAAACTGCCGAACGACAGGAATTTACGCCTGAACGACTATTTTAACACTCCCAACTGCATACCAACCTCGGTGAACGCCGCGACGGCTTTTTCAAGGTGTGCCTGTTCGTGCGCCGCAGAAAGTTGTACGCGGATGCGGGCCTTGCCCTGCGCCACCACGGGGTAGAAGAATCCGATCACATAAATACCCTTTTCCAGCAACCGGCGCGCAAACTCCTGCGCCAGCGGCGCCTCGTACAACATGATCGGCACGATGGGATGCTCGCCGGGAATGATATCGAATCCCGCAGCCGTCATGGCCTGCCTGAACCACCTGGTATTGGCCTCCAGTTTGTCGCGCAATGCCGTCGAACCGCTCAGCAAGTCCAGCACCTTGATGCTGGCGCCCACAATGGCCGGCGCGACGGTATTGGAAAACAAATAGGGCCGTGAGCGTTGCCGCAGCAGGTCTACAATCTCCTTTTTGGCGGCCGTAAATCCACCCGATGCGCCGCCAAGGGCCTTGCCCAGGGTGCCGGTCACGATATCGATGCGGTTCATCACATTGCGGTATTCGTGGGTGCCCCGGCCCGTTTTGCCGAGAAAACCCGTGGCATGGCACTCGTCGATGCCGACCATCGCGTCGTAGCGCTCGGCCAGGTCGCAAATCTTGTCCAGTTGCGCTATGGTGCCGTCCATCGAAAACGCACCGTCGGTGAAAATCAGTTTGCGCCGTGCGCCGGCCGCGGCGGCGTCCTTGAGGCAGTCCTCCAACGCGTTCATATCGTTATGCTTGTACCGGAAGCGTTTGGCTTTGCAAAGGCGGATTCCGTCGATAATCGACGCGTGGTTGAGTTCGTCACTGATAATGGCGTCTTCTTCACCCAGCAACGGCTCGAACAAGCCGCCGTTGGCGTCGAATGCCGCAGCGTACAGGATGGCGTCTTCCATGCCGAGAAATGCGGCAATGCGGCCTTCGAGATCTTTGTGAATATCCTGCGTACCGCAGATAAAGCGCACCGACGACAACCCGTAGCCGTGCGTTCGTATCGCATCGATGGCTGCTTCGATCACTGCGGGGTGACTGCTCAGTCCGAGATAATTGTTGGCGCAAAAGTTCAGCACCTCGTGCTGGGTGGTGGTATCGATCACCGGTCCCTGCGGTGTGGTGATGATGCGTTCCTCTTTGAAAAGTCCGGCATCACGGATGCCCTGTAATTCGCGCTCCAGCGCCGGTTCGACGTTTGTATACATATTGAAGTGGTTGGTTAGAATGGTTGCAGGGTTTCAAAGGAGCCTGGTTTCGGGTGACAAAGGTAGTGACTTGCCGGTGTTTTAGGGTGCCGTCTGCGGTGTGCGGTACACGCTACGCTTTCAGGTAAAACAACAATCCGCCGCCCAGCGCCAGCAGGAGCAGCAAGGGCAGCAGCCAGTCGCTGTAGTGCGGTTGAGGCGCAGGGGTTTCCGGGGTGGCCACTACCGTCAGGTCGAGGATGGAGGCGAGTCCGGTGGGCAATGTGCCCAGAATACTGTTGCTTTCGTCGCGCAGTATTTTGGTTATGCCCCGGGCATCGGGATTCTCTTGGCTCATGCGGGATTTCAGCAATCCGGCCATCATGGGGCCAACGCTGTCGAGCAAGGCATTGACGGTGGTCGTGCGGGTGCCGGAATAGGCCGCCAGGGCATGCACAACGGCGGGCAATTTGGCGCCGAATACGACGCCGGGCAGGGTAGGGGCCGACTGCCCTCCGTTGGCGCCGGTAATGCTGCGGTGCAATTGCGCCATAAACGCCGGGTCATCCGCCCTGTTCAGGATACCGGCGAGCAAGGCAGGCGCCATGCCTGCAAGGGCTTTCGAAATGCCTCCCTCTCTTTCGCTGAGCCGGGCAGCGTGTTGTGCCACGAATGCGGGGCTGATCTGCGCCCTGAAGGTATCGAGCAGGCTGTCCATATTCAGAAGGGTAGTCCGACGGCAAGGTTGGGGTTGAAGTCCCTGAGCTGGAGTTTGGATATCCGGTTGGGTATCCAGTAGCGCCCCTGATCGTCGGCGTAGGGGCTGCGCAGTTTGAGACCGGCGTCGAAGCGGATGACGAGATAACTGAAATCGCCGCGGATGCCGAAACCCGTGCCGAGGGCAATGTTTTTGTATGAATTCCAGCCCAGTTGCGAACCCGGACGCATGTCGTCTTTGCGGAGCGTCCAGATATTGCCGCCATCCACAAAAACGGCCCCCTTGAACCAGGAGAAGATATCGAAGCGCAACTCCGTATTGAATTCAAACCGGAAGTCGGCGGCCTGGAAAAACGGCTGCGAAGTGTTGGGGCGTATTTCATTGGTCAGGGTATCGCGCGGGACGTAACCGCCGGGCCCGATCTCCCGAATGCGCCAGGCGCGCAGACTGGTAGGACCACCCACAAAATACTGTTTTACATACGGGACCGTGCGCTCGTCGCCGAAGGGGACGGCGACGCCGGAACCTACCCGGATCACGCCGGTCAGCGATTTTCGGAAATCGCGGGTGTACACCCCGTCCATGTCAAGTCGAAAATACTGGGCAAAGTCGAGGTCGGACAACTTCCAGGTCTGCTTGCCGAAAAGGGACGACCAAAGGCGGTGCAGGGCCAGTTCTTCGAGGCCGGAGAGGTCGGTGTTGAGCCTGAAAAACCAGCGCTCGCCAAAGCGGTTATTGGTCCCGTTGTAGGAATAGTTAAAGGCGCGCAGGAAAAAGCCGGTGAAGAGTTGCTTGCCGAAACTGTTCTTCAAAAACTCGTTCTCTCCGAATATCGAATCGAACTGGGCGCGGATCTTTGGCCGCAACACATCGATACCCACGTGGTCGAACGAATACTGGTGTTCCGATACGCGCAGGTCGTAGCCGAAAGAGGCGTTGAAGAGGTTATAAACATAGAAGTCAATGAGATCCAGGTGGTTATAACTCAGCACGAGTCGCGCCTGGCCGGCGTTTTTCAGTTTTCTATAAAACGAATTTTCCCGGCGCAAGGAGTCTTTGTGCAGGCGGTGCACGCTGCTCCACAGTCCGAGGTAGTCGAAGAAACGCGGGAAAATAAGCTGGTTCTGGAGTTTGAATTCCTGCGAAAAGATAAAGCGGTTTCGCGTGGCGACGTCGAACTCGACGTTGTACTGGGCATTGGTTTGCAGGTTCTCCGCACCCCGGAACAGGTTGCGGTTGCGGAAGGTCAGCGACGACGAGATACCCAGCAGGTTGCGGGCGAGGGCGCTCGAACTGGTGGAGGAGTTGAGGTCTACATCGGCGCCGAGCGATATGCGCTTGTTGGGCGTGACCAGCATCTCCACGTTGATCATTCCGGGGTTGATCGTATCCTGCTTGGGCTTGACGGAGACAAACCGGAAAATGCCCAGCGCGTTCAGGTTGCGGATCGTGTTGTCGAAGTCTTCCTGACGGTACAGGCTGTGCGGTTTGATGTTGATGGAATTGTACAGGTGTTCGGGTTTTACCCTGAACTGCGTGCTGGCGGAGCGGAAATTGATCCCGCCGATGACGGTGTCGTTCCGGATTGCCATGATATCAGGCCGCACATTGGAGAACACCTCGATGTTGCCGATGGTGTAGGTTTGGTGCACCGTGCTGTCGCTGGGAGTGAGCACCTCCACGGTGACATTGGTCCGGGTATCTGTGCTGTCGCCTGCGAAGGTCACAAAACTGGGGGTGAAGTAGGCATAGCCGCGGTTTTTCAACTCGCTGGTGACCCGGAGTTTTTCCGCATCGAAGGTATGGCCATCGAGCGGGTCGCCGCGTTTCAGGAACGACCGGCCCGCTGTGGCGGTGAGAATTTTCAGGACGGCACTGTCCTGGCTTTCAAAACGCACGGTATCGATAGTGAAAAGAGGGCCGAGCGCAATGATGTATTTTACCTGCACCCGTTTGCCCGTCATCACCGAATCGAAACGCACATTGAAATAGGGATCGGAACCCGACAGATAGTTTTTGCCCTTGCCTTTGACCTCATAATCGCATTGGGCCAGCAGGTACCCGCGTTGCCGCATCTGGTTCTCAAAATTCTGCGCCGTGATCTGGGTGAGGCGGCGGTCGAAAATAGTCGGCTCTTCGGCGATCTTGTTGATGACCCACTTTGCAAGTTTTGACTTCTTGTCGCGAAAGGTGTAATAGAACCAGAGCCGGCTGGGCTGGCGAAACAACACCAGGGGCATTCGGTTGGGCTGCTGTTTGTACAACGCGTTGAGTTCGTACATCAGTGGCGCACGCACCGAATACTTGAGCCTTTTCTCCGATTTTATCTGGATAGAATTTTTCACCAGCAGGCGTTCGCCTTTGGCATGGTCCAGATGCTTCGTAACATTGCAGGCCCCAAGCAGCATCGCCGCGGCAAGGATAAAAAACAGAATCCTGGCCCGGCACACACACAACAGGCGGCCGTCGGACGCGTCTCCGGCTGCTTCCACGTCGTTTCTCTTATCGCCTGGTTGTATATAATTCATTGAAATTGAGTATAAAACATTGACGGCAGCAAAAAACAAATAAGGTGTTATCGCACAATCAAATCAAATGGCTTACCGCCCTGCGGGTAAAAAAGTACCGGCAAAAGTATCGAAAATTCACGCTGGAGGGCGAGAAAATGGTGACCGAACTGCTCACCCAAAAGCGCATTCCCGTTTCCGCCATTTATGGTCTTGAACGCTGGGCCGGACAAAACGCCGCGTTGCTGCAACCCTTTTTGCAAATATTTAACCCGGTCGAGGAGGCCGATCTGAAAAAAATATCCACCCTGACCACCCCGGCGCCCGTTATGGCCGTCGCCGAAATGCCCGACGGGCACCTTTCTCCGGGACTTACGGCAGATAACTATTGTTTTTATCTAGATGGTATACAGGATCCCGGCAATCTGGGCACCATACTCCGTATCGCCGACTGGTTCGGCCTGCCTGCCGTCATCTGTTCGCCCGACAGCGCGGATGCCTTCAGCCCGAAAGCCGTGCAGGCAAGCATGGGCGCGATATTCCGGGTGCAGACCGCCGAAATACCTTTGGAGGAATGGCTGTGTCAGACACCGGGAACACCCGTCGCCGGAGCGGTACTCGACGGCGACAATCTTTTTGAGACCGAATTGCCGGAGCGGGGACTGATCGTTGTGGGTAATGAAGGCAGGGGAATAAGCGCGGAGGCGGAAGGCCTGCTTACCCACCGACTGACCATCCCCCGCGACCCCTCGGGCGGTGCGGAGTCGCTGAACGCGGCCGTATCGGCGGGTATCCTGGCAGCTACATTCCGGGGAATGCACCGCCCCGCGGGGTAACCGGGGTACCGTATGGTACCGTATGGTACCGTATGGTACCGTGTGGTACCGTGTGGTACCGCCGGCTTCAGCCGGCGAAAATTCTTGTAGTGTAGTGTATGGCGTCTTTACTGGTTCATTAGTTACTTTGTCATCATCTGAATCTGTATAAGTTGCTAATAACCAACAATATAATATTTCAACCCGTTATTCGCACACGAAACATCTTCTGACCCGGCATGAATGAATCCCTGTTACACCGGGAACTCCTTGCCCAAATTGCCCTCGGAAGCGAGCCGGCCCTTAAACAACTGTACGATCTGTTCAAGAGCCGGGTGTACAACACCGCCCTCAGTTACCTGCAAAATCCGGCAGAGGCAGAGGAGGTAACACAGGACGTGTTCGTAAACATCTACCGGTCTGCCGTCCGTTTTGAGGGCAAGTCGTCGGTCAATACATGGGTTTACCGCATCGCCGTCAACCTTTCCCTAGATCGGCTGAACTATCGCAATCGCCGCAAGCGCTTCGGGTTTCTGGTTGGTCTGCCGGACGATGCGGAACAGCCGCCGCACTTCGATCACCCGGGTGTTTTGCTGGAGCAAAAGGAAAACGCCCGCATCCTGTTTCAGGCCATCCAGTCGCTGCCGGGGCAGCAAAAAACCGCGTTTATCCTGAGTTTTGTGGAAGACCTGCCACGCCAGGAGGTTGCCGATGTGATGGAACTGTCGCTCAAGGCAGTAGAGTCGCTGCTGCAACGCGCCAAAGCCAATTTGCGCAAGCAACTCGATAATTTTTTTCCCGGCCGAAGGATTTAAACGGGAACAACGTCTAAACACTTAACAATGCATCCTATGGAAAAAGAAGCATGGAAAGACCGCATCCTCGGCAGCCTCGAAGGCGCCAAACGGGCTGAACCCGACCCGAGCTTGTACGATGGTATTCGCGCCAGACTCAACGCGACCGGCCCTGTTGCACAGATGCACGTCGTGCGGCGTCCTTACCTGGCGCTGGCTGCCGCCTTTCTGGTCTTGCTGCTCACAGCCAATATCTGGGCCCTGACACAGCGGTATCCGGAGAAATCCGCAGCACCCAACACATCGATCTACCAACTGTATGCTGCCAATTTTGACCTGTACTAGCGCATAGCACGCCCGAACAACCTGAAAGAATACAAAACACCCTGCCCCAACCGCCGTATCACCATGAAAAAAGAAACCCTCCTCACCACAGCCGTCGTCGCCCTGCTCCTGCTGAATTTCGGCACCCTGGGATTTTTGTTTTTCCGCCGCCCGCCGCACCCGCCCGGTGTGGAACAGCCGGGCCGGCGCATCGTGCAGCAACTGCAACTCGACGCCGCGCAGCAGCAACAATTTGAAAAACTGAAATCGGCGCACCACGAGCAGATGCTGACTGCCGACCGCGCCTACCGCGATGCGCTGGGACAATATTTTGCCCTGCTGAAAAACGATACTGTCGACACAGCCCGGCGCGATTCCCTGCAGACTGTCCTGACCCGTATCCAGCAGGAGCGGGCATCGGTCACTTTCCAGCATTTCGCCGACCTGAAAGCGCTCTGTACCCCGGAGCAACGCACCCGTTTCGACGCCCTGTTGCCCGACCTGATGCAGGTCATTCTGCCGCCGCGCAGAGACAACAGGCCACCAGGTCCAAACTGACCATGACAAGCCATCCCGTACGACAAGGCTTGTTTGCCGCCGTGCTGTTGATAGCAGTTTGCGGGTTCTCTGTACGTCCCGCCACGGGAATGCTGCGCATTTGACCGGTAGTCAAGGCCCCTTCCGCCTGACCTTCACCTGTATCGCCCGCTCCACCGGCTCTTCGGATACCAGGATCAGATAGCCGCCACCGCCTGCGCCGCTGAGTTTCCAGCCCAGGGCGTGATCGCGGTACTGGTCGATCATATCGAATATGGCTTCACCGGCCATGTTTGGAAACATCGCGACCTGGGCTTCGAACGACCGCCTGAAGCTGGCGCCGAAAGCGTGGACGTCTTGCGCCAGCAGGGCATTCCAGCAATCGTTGGCGGCATCGGCGAGCGCTTTGGCCCCTTCTGCCGTGATATGGGTATCGGAGAGGACATTATAGCCTTGTACCCGAGGCCCAAGGGTAACGAGGTAAAGGTGTTGCTCCAGCCACTCCAGCACATGCTCATCGTGTACGCTTTCGATGGCTTCAGGCCAGTAATTGCCCTGGTAATGCAGTTTGTTCAATCCCGGGAATACAATACCAATGGCATCCTGTGAGCCTGAAACCTCGCTGGTGCCGGGCGGGTTTTCAAAAGCAAACAGGGTCTGCGCCAGTTGTTCGCGGTTGCCGGAAGGCAGGGCGGTTTTCCACAATTCGATGGCCTTTTCGCGGGTGCTCGTGGCCATTCCGCTGCGGTCGTTGAAATCGAAGTTGGGCTCAATGCTGACTATAAGCACCGGTCCGGGATGGTGGCACGACACCCAGGGCTGGTCGAGCCAGCCGCCGGCCAGGTCGATGCGGTAGGGAATGGTACACTCGATCCGCAGCGAAGTGGTGCTGCGCTGCGGCAGGTTTTGCGGCGGAATGCGGTGCGATACAACGTATTCAATGCCCCGTTCCTTGCATAATGCCTCCTTTGCCGGTGTATGTCCGTCTTCATTTACAAAAAATATATCCGGACCGACGTCCTCCAGTTCGCATGTAAAATCGAGTATGCCCATGCCGCGGTTTACCCTGACACGGTGTACACACGACAAGGCTTCAAGCATGAACCGGCGCTCTTCCTGGGGATTGACGGGGTAACGCCCCTTGAGTTGGTGGACGTTTTCGTCGGAGCCGATGCATACATACAGATCGCCCAACCGGGCGGCTTCCTGCAGGAATGCTACGTGTCCGCTGTGCAGCAGATCGAAACATCCGCTGACCATTACTTTTTTAGCCATGCGTAGCGAGTGGAGGGTTGCGAGTGATGAGTGCCAAAGGGATGCTATTTTTGCCGGGCAAGTTTAATACATGCATACGGTCTTGCACGGCTTTCTTTTGCAAATAAGTCTGCCGGCGATAGCCATAAAACAGTCTCATGCAACCCAACCCTTTCCTGCGTTCCCTGCCGGCCGTAACAGTAATCGCACTTGCTGTGCTTGCCATGGTGCTCTCTTTCAACGGCTTATACGGCCAGGATGCGCATGAGTACCTGCGTTTAAGCAGGGCCTGCTTCGATCTGTTGCAAGGGCTGCCATATGCCCATGCGGGTCGGGGCGACGCCGAATTTGCCATCGGATATCCACTGGCCGGGGCGCTCTTGCAGGGCGCCGGGCTGAACGCGGTCGCGGCCTTGCAGATCGTATCGGCCTTGTCGGCGGGCGTGGCGCTGTATTTTTTCAACCGCTGCCTGCTGGTACTCTCTCCCGGCGCGCGGATGGAAAGCCGCCTCGTATTTGCAGGTGTCGGCCTGGCATTAGCGCCCTGTTTTCTGCGCGCCGGACTGACCGTCATGTCTGATGCCCTGGGACTTGCAATGACGATGGCGTCGCTGGCACACGGGTTGCGGGTACTGGAGACCGGCAAAATCGGGACAGCAGCCGGTGCGGCCTTTTTCGCCGGCCTCGCCCTGATTACCCGTTTCTCAATGGCTGCCCTGATCCTGCCCGTCATGCTTGCAGTCGGGGTGTATCTGCTCAACAACAGGCGCTGGGTGTTTGCCCTGGTATGTACAGGTGCAGCCGGGCTGGCCGTTATGCCGCACTTTTGGTTCAGAGCAGGCCTGCCGGGCACGGTGCTGGATCATTCGCTTTTGCAGGACTGGTCGGTACTCAACCTGTTTCGCAGCACCTTCAGCAATTCGAACGGCGCGGCGGCATATACG
>CALMBD010000174.1 GCA_937861115.1 uncultured Bacteroidota bacterium
AAACATTTGACCTCTCCGAGGTCATTCACTCAGGAAAATTCGGGATGACTCATGTGTGCCACCACTAAGCGCCAGTTGCTCCTGCACTGGTACCAGGCAATTACCCGTTTTCCTTACTTACGACGCACGCCCCGGCTTATTCGCCGAATATTTCTTTAAGTTTTTCGCCGAGTTGCTCCCCGCGCAGGTTGCGGGCGATGATCCGGCCATCGCGGTCGAGCAGCAGGGTTTGGGGGATAGACGACACCGAGTACAGGGCGGCGTGATCACTTTGCCAGCCTTTCAGGTCGCTGATGTGGTGCCAGGGCAGTCCGTCGGAATCGATAGCCTTTCGCCAGGCCGCCAGGTCCTTGTCGAGACTTACGCCAAGGATATCGAAGCCCTTGTCTTTGTATTTTTTATAGTTCGCTACCACGTTGGGATTTTCCTTGCGGCAGGGTCCGCACCAACTGGCCCAGAAGTCGATCATGACGACTTTTCCGCGCAATTGCTTGAGCGAAAAGGAACTGCTGTCGGGGGTCATGCCGGCAAGATCGGGGGCCTCGAAGCCCGGCATGAAGGTGCTGGCCCGTTTCATTTCAAATTCCAGGCGGCCGATTTCGCCCATACTGTTGTTGCGGTAGAGGTCGAGGTATTTGGTGGCGTAGGCCGGATACAATTGCCCGTTGCTGCTTTTCAGGGACGAGACCACACCACCGATCGCCATGCGATAGGTTTTCGACTTGGGCGGCAATTTGGCCAGGTACTGTGCAATGAACTGATCTACCTTTTCGGTCGGCGTGGCGATCTGCATCAGTTTGGTCACGAAACTTTCAAAGCCGTTAAATACATCCGGGGTTTCTTCATAGGCCTTATCGGTCAGGTCGGCATTATCGAAAAAGTGGTTGCCGTAGAAGTCAATTTCGGATGGCGCTGCCGACTTGTCGGCGAGATATTCCGGGATGACCTGCATGCTGGCCGAGCGCCACAGCATGGGAGATGCCGTTTTCAGTGAATCCAGGTAGCGTTTTTTTGATTCGGCCAGTTGTTTTACCTGCGCTTCTACCGGCTTGCGTGCAGCAGCACCCTGGTTGCCGTCGGCGTTGTAATATTGGGTGCGAAGGATATCGCTCACCCGCTGGAATTCTGCAATCTGCCGCTGTACATCTTCATAGGCCTTGTTGGCAGGGGAGTTGACGGTACGCGCTTTCTCTATATATGCACAGTTGGCCCACAGGGTTACCTCTTTTTCCTGACCCAGGATGACCCTGGCAACGGCGTTATCCGCCAGACCGACACCATAGATACGCGGATTGGAGGCCGGCAGGACAAAAACGAAAGCGCTGTCGGGCAAACGGCGGCCGGCGCGCGCCACAACGCGGTTGGCAAGGCCGCTCAGTTCATATAGATTGATACTGTCTGTATTGACAGGAACGCTCCACAGTTTGCATACCAGCGTAATCTTGCCGGCAGAAGCGGTATGTGTTGCGGTTTTGGCAGGTGGCTTGGCGCTTTGTTGCGCCATTGCAAGCGATGCCGGCAAAAGCAGCAAAAGGAAAAGTAGTTTTTTCATGATAAAGTCGAGACCGGTATGTTCCGGGAAACTGGGTGGAATGAAGGCGATTTTTTCAGAGGCAGCAGAGGACCTTCTGCCTCCTGGAAAACGGCGCAAAATTAAGTCTTTTCCCGCCTGAAATGGAGCGCAAAAAGTTAACAAGCGTTTAAAAGTGGTCTTTCAGTAAAGGAAAAGGGAAGAACTGCCGGGGCATTTGGCCCACAAAAAACAGAGCGGCGGGCTTCCCCGCCGCTCCTCCCTGTACAATCGTTAAAAATGCCTTCCGGCGATCATGTGTTTTTTGTCTGGTGTAGTAATGGTGTCATAGACGTTGAAAATGAATGATTTAACCTGTCTTAACCGGCCAGAGCGCGCAGAAATCCCAGCAATGCGAACAACATGCCGCGAAGAAATCCGGCGAGCAGATCAGGCTGGTAATACAGGATCAGCGCCAAAATGACAATCAGGAAAAGTGCGATGCTCCTGGATAAAAGTTTCAGGAGGGTGATGATAATACGCAGCCACCACCTGAGCAGAGCGAAAAGGGCTACCAGCCCCAGTAACATTGCCATAAGCAAGAGGGGAGTTTGTAGACTGGAATCCTGATAGGAAAGAATGGTGCTGCAGAAAAGTGTCCCGACTTTCCAAGCCCACCCGAACCCGGTAAAATTTCAGCCGTTATGAACGGAATAAATTTTATTATTGGCCAAAAAATGGTTTATATTTGTGGGTTCCCGACTTTTTGAGTCACCCTTCAGGCCTGCTCCTCATCCGGGCAGGCCTGATTTTTGGGATGTCCGGAATACGGCGCCAATTGATTTCCAAAAATAGGGAACCCCAAGTCAGTCCTGCAAAATTGCAGCCCATAATGATTACGAAAAAATATCTGGAATAATTTCCGGAATAATTCCGGGTATTATTCCCAATATCCCTTTACATTTGCACAAAACTAGCAGATGGAAAAAACCGTCAAACGCACACCGGTACGGGCCGACCTGATTATCTATCTGAACAGCCGGCTGATCGAAAAATTCAAATCCGAGCATCCGGGAGAATCATACGACAAGAAATCGGAAGCGCAGTTGTACGGATTTGACAACTATGACCCGCAAACGGGGTCGAAGTTCAAGGAAAGCGACCAATCGCTGAAGACCTACATCTGCAACCATACAGCCGTAAAGGCCCGGAGACTGGTCCGAAAAATCGAGAACCGGAGTATGAGTTCGGATGATAACCCCGCCGGCCAGTCCAAACTTGATGTCTACAAGGATTTTGACGGCAAATACCTCTGGAAAAAAAAGGATGAGGCGAAAAAAGCCTCTTCGAACCAGGAAATTACCTTCTCCGACGATTACATGGACATGTTCCTGGCCTGCCTCGGGCTAAAGGACATCAATGCGCTGAAAAACGACTACAACGACTCTTTCACACATTATGTCGGATTTTACCTGAGTTTTACGGGTTTTCAGATCCGCAACTTTTTGATGCAGGTGTCGTCATTGGCCAATGAAGAAGGCAAGCATAAATCCTATATCAGGGGTATCCATATCCGTAAAGGCGCCGAAGACCTGGAGGAATACGAAGGCGAGGCGATGTATGAGGGAAAATTCATGTATGCCACTTTCAGGGGCACCGGTGAATTGCGCAAGCGGCTCCAACTGATCGGGGCGGTCGAAGTGGGCAACAAAAACATGGAGTACATCAGGGGCTGCCTGCAGGGCACTACCCACGACGACAAGATATTCGCCTGGGAGGTTTTCTTCTGCAAAAAAGACAAACGGCTGGTCGATGAAAACAAAACGGACAAGTTCGACCTGCAAGGCTATGTCAAACACTCTATCCTGCAACTGGATGAACTGAAAACAGTCAGCTTCTACCTGGCACTGCACCGCAACCTGATCTCGATACAAAACAAGGCGATCGAGGTGCCTTCCACCCTGATGTCCAGGGGCTCCAGGGTGGCTATCTTTACGCGGCTGGCGGGCGCTTACCAGCTGTGGAACTTCAATTTTTACAACAACAAGATCGCGCAGAGCCTTTTCGTCATAACCGAAGAAGGCACCGCATTTTTATATCCCTATGTTCCGGACGATCTCAGCGACAACCAGGATGTAAAACGCTACCTCAAGAAGCAACGCGCCCTGATCAACGTGAGTAACCTCCACGAGAACAACAGCATTTACAAGGTGGTGGCCATTACTTTTGCCAAGGGCCTTAATATGGTCAATGTCGCCATGTTCGATTTTGCCGACGTCGACGGGATCGTCGAAGGGTCATTTTCCAGCCTCGGATTTAAACGGCACAGCAATATTTCCGGCTATTTTGTCATGCAGAAAAAGGATATCCCCATCGATCCGATCCGGGAGGAGGAGAAATCTGACGAAATTGCGGCACAATATGTCAGCGAAATGTCCTTTCCGGAAGCACTGGAGTATGCGCGGCAACACGATATGCTGAAGATGTTCCGAAAATTGTGTTTGATGAAAAAAAGCAAACACCTGGATGTGATGTCGGCAAAAGAAAATATGATCCACGATCTGATCGCAGAAATCGATGCGGCTATTGCAGCGTCCGGCGAAGCAGGAAACCACGCCGAGGAGATAGCCACCTGGGAGTAGGACGCAGCACTATACTGCCTTGTTCAACGCCTCAGCACCTTGAAGGCAATGTTCCTGCCTTGCTTTTGCATGATCGCCAGATTGATCCAGCACAGGGCAAACTGCTCCAGCAGACTTACTTTGTCCAGCCCGCCGAAGTCCCACACCTCGCCGAAGCCGAGATCGCGGGCCAGTTGTGCAGCCGTTTCCTTGCCCCTGGCGCTGTCGCCGGCAACAAACATATCCGCTGCAGTCGCCCCGTAGTGCGGGTCGAGCATATTTTCAAAACCCGTTGAATTAAAGCACTTTACCACATCCGATGTGTTGCAGTTGGCCAGTATGGCATCGGTTGTGTTGGCAAAGCCCTCCGGGCGCATGAATACGCCGTTCATGGCATCGATGATGATCTTGCCCGACACGTCGCCGAGCTGCTGCGCTACCTCGTGCGCTACCTGCGCAGGAGCGGCAAGTATGATCGTGTCGGAAGCCTGCACGGCGTCGTGTACCGTATGTACGCTGATCCCGGGCGATGAATCAAGCAGGTGCTTCCCTTTGAATTGTTGCAGGTCGCGGACACCCAGGCGCACGCGGTGGCCCGCCCGCGCAAGCCCCTGAGCAAGGGCGCCTCCGACGTTTCCGGTTCCGATAATGGCAATGTTCATAATGGAATGATGGTGGATAGTGGACGATGTATTAAAACAGGTAGCCGTTTTCAGGCAGCAATTTGGGCGGCAATCCGGTTTCGCCGAGCATTTCTTTCAGATCGCGCTCGATGGTGTTGCACATGGCGGTAAGGGGCACATCGGTGATACGGTTTTCAAACGGGTCTTCGTTTACTTCCCCTACTTTTCCCATGGTGGCAAACACAAAGGAGATCAGCACAGAAACGAAGGGCATGAGCGGCCCGATCTCCATTTTGGCGAAATCGCCGATCAGGCAAAAAGGCAGCAACAAGATGAAAGCCAGCAGGAAAAGGCGTGTGAAAAAGTCGTACTGCCGCAATAAAGGGGTATTCTTGATGCGTTCACAGCTGCCCTGAAAGTTGTTCAACCCCGAAAGCGTCGGTTCGAGGCTGATATTATCGAAAGGCCCTAACATCTCGGTGCGGACGCCCTCTTTTATGCGGCCTCCCTGCGTTTGCAGCAGCAAATTTGGCACATTATGGCCATTTTGCAAAGCGTCAAACTCTTCAGCAGAAACGAGGTGACGGTATTCGCCGCTGTGCTGCTGGCCACGCAGGTGCAGGCGAAGGGCATGGGCAAACGCTATCTGGCGATACACCAGTTCGCGCTTGTAGGCTTCAACCGATTCCGGATCAGCCTTGCCGGCTGCCACCGCGTGATCCGCATTGGCAATGATCTGACGGGCAAAAATTCTGCTGTTGTTGATGATGCCGCCCCATATGGTGCGGGCCTCCCACCATCGGGCATAGGCGCTGTTGTTGCGAAAAGCCACGAATATTGCCAGCGCACTGCCCAGAATGGCCGCTATGGAAAACGGCAGCGCGGCAACCATCGCCCTTTCGTTCAGGATGTATACCGTTCCGGCTGCAATCACAGCCGTGACGAGTTCGAACCAGAGGTAACCGAGTATTTTGACCGGGTTGAAAATGCGACGGAGGATCATAACGAATTATGGATGGTTTCTGAATGATATGCCAAACGAAAGGATCGAATCATCGGACTTCACTGAAGTCACAACTACCTGTTCGCGGCTGTACTGGTAATGCACCTGAAAACTCAGTCCCTTCCACAACGGCAGTTCCAGGGTGCTGTCGAGCATCCAGCGGAAGTTATGGGCGTCTTCAAGGGAAGGCTGAATGTATGCTTCATAATACAGGTTCAGCCGCCG
>CALMBD010000175.1 GCA_937861115.1 uncultured Bacteroidota bacterium
ATACACACGTCAACTGCGCGAACGACTACTGCCATATCCTTTTCATTCAATGCGACAACTGCGGCGCACAATATGAAGGCTGCTGCTCCGACAAATGCCGGGATTTTCACCATTTGCCGGCCGAAGAGCAAAAAGAGCGCGCCAAAACGGAAGTGTTCAGCGGATCAGCCTTTGGGAAGGGCGTGTATAAGGCATTCCGGAAATCTGCCCGGACGCTTAGCGGAGAAAAGCAGTAAAAGCGGCATAATGTTGTGCCGGTCCTCTTTGTATAACAGATGACCAGATGCATTACTTTTGCCCAAACGGAATAATCATGCCTTTTACCGTCATACCTGAAAACCGTTTGTCCCTGTAACTGCCACTGCCAACAGCCTGCCATGTCTAAACAGCGAAAATCCGTCCCCAAAGCACCCGCAGCAAAATCCGTCCGGGCTACTGCGCCCGATTCCGGTTTTTCCATGCCAGTATTGGCTGCTTTGCCGGATTTTTTTAAAAATACCCTGCTGCAAAGTGCATTGATTTTCGGGTTTGCCTTTTTGCTGTATGCGAATACGCTGAGTCACGGATTTACGCTCGACGACAGCATCGTTATCACGAGCAACATGTTTACGGAAAAGGGTGTTGACGGCATTCCCGGCATCCTTTCCAACGATACTTTTTACGGCTATTTCAAGGAGCGGGGCAAGGAAAATCTGGTATCCGGCGGACGTTACCGTCCGCTTACGCTGGTGCTGTTTGCGCTCGTGCATCAATTGTTCGGGCCGGGAAGTTTCGCCTTCCATCTACTCACTGTACTGCTCTTTGCAGCCACTTGTACGCTATTGTACAGGACTTTACTGCTGTTGTTCCGACCGCGTTTTGGCGACAATTACGCGTTGCTGCTATCGTGGATGACGGCTGTTCTGTTTACCGCACATCCCATCCATACGGAGGTAGTGGCCAATATCAAGGGCTGCGACGAGATCGTGACCCTGTTGGGTAGCCTGGGCGCCTTGTATTGTACCCTGCGGGCGTTTGATTCCAGGGGTGTCATCTGGGGCGCAGCAGCAGGGGTGTCCTTTTTTCTGGCCTGCCTGGCCAAGGAAAACGCCGTTACTTTTCTCGGCGTTATTCCGCTGGCCTTGTGGTTTTTTCGCGAAGAAACGCCGGGCGATAGCAGACTGGCTCGTATACTGAAGGTTTTGCTGCCTGTTGTTGTTGCTTTTCTGGTGTTTTATGTGATTCGGGGCAATGTTCTGCATTGGCCAAAGATCATTGGAGGGGGCAAGCCCATCATGGAGATTATGAACAACCCCTTTCTGAAAATTGAAGGCAACCAGTGGGTGCCGTTCACGGCTTCAGAAAAGTTTGCCACGATTTTTTACACCTTGTTGAAATACGTGCAACTGTTGTTTGTCCCGCACCCGCTTACCCACGACTACTACCCGCGCCAGATAGAAATGATGACTTTTGGCAGCCCTGCGGTATGGCTCAGTCTGTTGTTATACGGCGGCATGCTGGTATATGCCCTGTCGGGTATCCAGCGCCGCGACCCGGTTCGGTATGGTATTTTGTTCTACCTGATGACCCTGAGCATTGTGTCCAATTTTGTTTTTCCCGTCGGCACTTTTATGGGCGAGCGGTTTGCCTTTATGCCTTCCGTAGGGTTTTGTATGGTGCTGGGTGCGTGGCTGGTCCGGTTTTCTTCTGGCCGCAACCTGAACCTTGCCCTGGGGGTAATGGGCGGTATTGTACTGTTGTATTCCCTCAAAACGATAACGCGCAACCCGGTATGGCAGAGCAATGAAAAGTTGTTTTTTGCCGATGTGGAAACCTCCGGCAGGAGCGCGAAGATCCGGAATGCCTGCGGCGGGGTGTTGTTCGATAAGGCGACAAAGGAAACGGATCCGGCACAGCGGGAGAAAATATGCCGCGATGCGATCGCACACCTCAACAAGGCCATTGAGATGCACCCGAACTATAAAGATGCCTACCTCAGTCGCGGCGGCTGCAACTACCTGCTAAAAAACTTTGATGCTGCGATTGCCGACTACCGTCAGGCACTCCGGCTGGCCGAAAAAGATAAAAAGCCGGGGCTTGGGCTGGCCATTGCCCTGCGCGACGGGGGCAAATACTACGGCGAGCAAAAGGCCGATCTCGGAACGGCCATGAAGTACCTGACCGAATCCTGGTCGCTCAATGCACAGGACCCCGAGACGGCGCGCCTGCTCGGCGTAGCCAATGGCGTACAGGGCCGGCATGCCGAAGCGATCACCTGGTTCTCCAGGGCGGTCGAACTGGCGCCGGGCAATGCCGCCACGCTCCTGGACCTGAGCATGGCCTATCGCGCTTCCGGGGATGTCATGAAAAGCGATGAGGCCATGCGCAAGGCGCTGGAGATCAATCCAAAAATATTGGAAGAACGCGGGATGAAGCGACAGTAGCCGGTTATTTGCCCCTGTTGTTTCGGTTGTTCCTGCGGTAGCCGTTCTGTTTCGGACCGGCCGGCGGCTGTTCGCCCTCTTTCCTGTAATCAGGTTTGGGTTTTTGCGGCCGGTTTTGTTTTTCAATCGTTGCCACTTCGAGTATGGATGCAAAGCGGTTGCGGTTGGGCTTGAAACTTTCTATCGACTGCGGCTTTTGTTCGGGGCGAGCGTTGCGCGGCTCCTCTCCTTCCCGAACGGGGCGCTCCGGCCGCCGCTGATCGCGTTGGTTGCTGCGCTGCTGTTCCGGTCTCCGGCGGTCTTCCGTGCGTTCACTGCCGCTGCGGCCGTCTCTTCTGCGGTCCCGGTCGCCGTTGCGGGGCGCCTGCCCCGAGCGGTCGTTGCGGTTCTCCTGTCGTTGTTGATCGGGTTTGCGATCGGGCAGTGGAATAATGCCTTCCCGTGGCTCGGGGCGGTTGTTGCCGGCCTGGCTGCGGTTATTTTGTAGGGGCTGCTTTTTGCCGTTGCGCTTGTCCTTTTGCTGGCGCGGCTCCGGCAGCGCGGGGGCGGTCAGGTCAGCGGGATACGGATGGTCCGTCACCACGGGTACCAGTTGCCCCGTAAGTTTCTGAATATCTTTGAGGTAGGGGATTTCTTCTCCTTCGCAGAACGAGAGTGCAATGCCGCTGGCGCCTGCACGGCCGGTGCGGCCGATGCGGTGAACGTAGGTTTCCGGAATATTCGGCAGTTCGAAGTTGATGACGTGCGACAGTTCTTCGATATCGATACCGCGTGCGGCAATATCGGTAGCGACCAATGCGCGGATACGGCCGTTTTTGAAGTTGCTCAGCGCGGCCTGCCGGGCATTCTGCGACTTGTTGCCGTGGATGGCTTCTGCCCGGATGCCCGCTTTACTGAGGTCGCCGGCCACACGGTTCGCGCCGTGTTTGGTGCGGGTAAAGATCAGCGCCGAAGCGATGCTTTTATCCTTTAGCAGGTGAATGAGCAGGTGTTTCTTGTCTTTTTTGTCTACAAAATAAACGGCCTGACTCACTTTTTCGGCAGTAGAGGAAACGGGCGTCACCTCCACTTTTGCCGGATCGGTCAGAATGGAATCGGCGAGTCCTGCGATTTCCGGCGGCATGGTTGCCGAGAAGAACAGTGTCTGCCGTTTGGCCGGCAGTTTGGCGATGACCTTTTTCACGTCGTGGATGAAGCCCATATCGAGCATGCGGTCGGCTTCGTCGAGTACAAAAATGCCGATGTCGCGCAGGGAGATAAAGCCCTGATTCATCAGGTCGAGCAGGCGACCCGGCGTCGCTACAAGAACGTCGGTGCCGCGGCGCAGCGCCTCTGTTTGGGCATGCTGCGATACGCCACCGAAAACGACGAGGTTGCGCACGCCCGTATGGCGGCCGTATGCCGTAAAACTTTCGCCGATCTGGATGGCAAGTTCGCGGGTCGGGGTCAGGATGAGCGAGCGGATCGGCCGTTTATTCGGCTGGTCTTTTCCGCTGGCGGTGCGCTCTTCAAACAGTAACTGGAGGATAGGCACCGCAAAGGCGGCTGTTTTTCCGGTTCCGGTCTGGGCGCAACCGAGCAGGTCGCGGCGTTCCAGTA
The DNA here is from genome assembly GCA_937861115.1 of uncultured Bacteroidota bacterium. Classification (GTDB taxonomy): domain Bacteria; phylum Bacteroidota; class Bacteroidia; order Chitinophagales; family Saprospiraceae; genus M3007. Next base: position 4,023 of record CALMBD010000175.1, read on the forward strand.
TGATGGGTATGGCTTGTTCCTGAATAGGTGTGGGTTGGGTGTAGCCTTCAGATTCGAGCGCCTTCAGGACGGGCTCGATCAGCGGCAATTCTTTGAATAACATTCAATAATGCATTGTAAGTTGTACGTTGGCCTTGGCTGCAGTGCAATTTTGAGCATGTTGCAGCCAAAATTCAACGGGTCCAAATGTGGAATATCCGATCTCGTACGCGGCGGATTGCCTCAGGCAATCCTTCATGGGGCAAAGCGTAAGTAGAATGTGGCGGTTTTTCAGCAGGCGGACGAATCATCAACACCTTATCACATTCACAAAAACTTCGTTGTCCAGGGCGGACAAAACACCGGATGGGTGAATTTAGGACAAAGGTAAGCGAATATTTCCGGTTTGGACGTTTTTTACACGAAGTGTTGCAAATCAAATCTTTTTCGCGCCGGCAGGTACGGCAAAATCCTCCGGGTTTTCCGCTGCAAAATGCACATTCCGGATCACGGCAGTCCCCAGCGCTTCTTTTTTGTCGAGGCTGTCGGTGTCCCACCCGTAAAAGGTCCAGGTATGCGCTATCGGGATGCCTTCAACCGGGCGAAAATCGCTGTAAATGATGGCATGCGGGTTTTTCCCGGCCGCTTCCGCGTCTTTGCCGCCATAGGTTACGATATACACGGCGCCGCGCAGCAGCCCGTCCTTTTTGTCGGAAAACACAAGGTACCAGTCGTCAGGGGCGTCGCCGGTGCCGGGCTCGAAACTGAGCCGTCCCGACCGGCAGTCATACCCTTCGAGTACACGATCGGGCAAGGGCTGCCAGCGGGTGCCCGGGTCGGAGAGTTTCCAGGGCAGGCTAAAGAAATAGTGCCAGGTAAAGAGGTCGAACCGCGCATTGGGGTCTTCCTGGCCGGCGGTAGTCAACCATTTGTCGGCGCCGTCGAACAGGATGTCGCTGCCGGTTGTTTTCCTGACCCGAATCCGCGTCCCGTCGGTGCGTTGCAAGACGTTGGCCTGTAGCGCCTTTCCGCCGCCCCAATGCAATTCGATGTCGAATGAAATGGTCGCATTGGACAAATACTCCGTTTTGTGGTGCGCCGTTTCAATGGCGCGTACAAGATCCGTGCGCTGGTCTTTGGCGCCATCGCCGGGCGTATCGTTCATGCAGGCGCCAAGCGACAGCAAAATGAACAAACCGGCAGTAATTATTATGTTTGACAACGTATTCATGTACCCGTCCTGTTTAAATGGTTTCTAACAAAATACAAAAAAACGGTGTTATTGTTTGCTTCCGGCCGGCAGCATAGTAATTGGCGGTAAATAGTCCCGGCCAAGACAAAAAAGAGTATATGGCAAAGCCGCTTCGCAGTGTTTTATAAGATGTTGATTATCAATTCCGAGTTTTGAAATTCATCTATTCCGTAAAAGGAGATACAACGAGGGCTTTCCAAAATACATACCTTCGCACCTATGTCCCGTTCAAAAAAGTACGTTTGCATCCACGGCCATTTTTACCAGCCACCCCGGGAAAATGCATGGCTCGAAACAGTAGAACAACAGGAGTCGGCACGCCCCTGGCACGACTGGAATGCCCGGATCAACTTCGAGTGTTACGCACCCAACGCAGCGGCGCGTATTCTCGACGACCAGGGCTGGATCAATAAGATCAGAAACAATTACAACCGCATATCCTGGAATTTCGGCCCCACCCTGCTGACCTGGCTGGAGCAGAACGACCCCGAAGCATACGATCTGTTGCAGAAGGCCGACAAGCGCAGCATCGAACGTTACGGCGGACACGGCTCCGCCTTGGCCCAGGTACACAGCCACCTCATCCTGCCTTTATGCAACTATCGCGACAAGGTGACACAGGTGTGGTGGGGCATCCGCGATTTCGAACACCGCTTCGGGCGTTATCCAGAGGGCATCTGGCTGGCAGAGACGGCTGTAAACACCGAGACCCTGGAGGTGCTTGCCTCGCACGGCATACAGTTTACCATACTCGCGCCAAGGCAGGCGAAGGCGATCCGGCTGGTCAGAAGCGAGCCCACCGGACCGCAGGCGGACTGGACCGAGGTGAATGCCGAGAGCATAGATACCCGCCACCCGTACTGGTGCCAATTGCCCAGCGGCCGGCGCATTGCCCTGTTTTTCTACCACGGCGGCATCGCGCAGGAGGTGGCGTTCAACGGGCTGCTCAACAGCGGTACCAATTTCGCAAAAAGGCTGACCAGCCTGTTCGACAACGACGATACCCCCCAACTGGCGCATATTGCTACCGATGGCGAGAGTTACGGCCACCACCACCGCTTCGGCGAAATGGCGCTGGCCAACTGCCTCAATCATATTGAAGACGAGGGTCTTGCAACGCTGACCAACTACGGCCAGTTTCTGGAACTCTTTCCTCCAAAGTGGGAGGTGCAAATCCATGAGAACTCCTCCTGGAGTTGCGTACACGGTATCGAACGCTGGCGCGCCGATTGCGGCTGCAATACCGGCGGCAACCAGGGCTGGCACCAGCGCTGGCGCAAGCCCTTGCGCGATACCCTCGACTGGCTGCGCGATCAGTTGGCGCCTGTGTTCGAACACGAGGCGGCACGCTTCCTGCGCGATCCCTGGGCGGCACGCAATGACTATATTGAAGTGATCCTCGATCGCAGTGAGGACAATGTGGCCAAATTTCTGGCCAAGCACACCCGGCGCGAACTCAGCCATCTGGAAGAAGTGATGGTGCTGCGCCTGCTCGAAATTCAGCGTCATGCCGTGCTGATGTATACCAGTTGCGGGTGGTTTTTCGACGAAATATCAGGCCTCGAAACCAACCAGATACTCCAGTACGCCCTGCGCGCCATGGATTATGCCCACGACGTGGCCGGTGTCGACCTGCGTCAGGAATTCGTCCGGCGGCTGGCTGAAGCGCCGAGCAACGTGTTGCCCAACGGTGCGGCGAGTTTTTTGCAGAACGTTGTGCCCACCCGGGTAACCCTCGAACGCGTGGCCATGCACTTCGCCGTTGCCTCCCTGTTTGAAGACGACCCGGAAGGGCTCAACCTCTTCAATTACAAGGCTTCCGTAGAGTTTTTTGAAAAAATAAACGCCGGTAAATCCCAGTTTGCCGCCGGCCGGCTGGTCATCCGTTCGCGCCTGAGCCATGCGGAAAAAACCCTGTGTTTTGCAGTGCTTTACCTCGGACAGCAACATATCATCGGCAATATCAGCGCCACCATGAACAGGGCCAGGTTTGATTCCATGTGGGACCGGACCTCCAAAGCCTTTAATGTGGCCAACCTGGGTGAAGTGATCGGCATATTGCAGGAGTATTTCGGGCCTGAAAAATTCACCCTGGCCAGCCTCTTTGCCGATGAAAAAATCAAGATCATTCGCGAGATCACCGATGCCGGACTTGCCTCGGCAGAATCGGCATTCCGGTCGGTGTTCAACGACAACTACCAGTTGATGAATGGTTTGGAGGAAGCGGGATTGCCCCTGCCGTATGCCTGGCGGAATATCGCGGCCTATGCGCTCAACACCGAGTTGCTCAACTATTTCAAAAACGGCGACACAAAAGACATCCGCACACTCCGCCGTATTGCCGGTGATCTCAAACGCTGGGACGTGAAACTTACCGACGAAGAGGCGGTGCGCCACGCAGTGGGCGAACGCCTGTACCGCGAAATCGAGTTGATCGACCTTGATGAATCGTCGGCGCCGCGGGTGGAATGGCTCAACGATGTCCTGGAAATCGTGCAGACGATGGACCTCAAACCGGTTGTCTGGAAAAGCCAGAATGTCTTTTATCTGCTGACAAAGGGATACCGGAAAGGGCAGTGGGTTTTCCTCAACGACAACTGGAAAGCGGCATTTGAACGCCTCTCCGCGCTACTCAAAGTCCGCCTTACCGTATGACGCACTACTCGCCGACTTCTATCGAGTCCGTCCTGGTATAGTATTCAATGATGCCGGATGCCGCTACGCCGCCGGCATCTGCCTTGGTCAGTTTTTTTCGGACGAGGTAGAGCGTCCATTGGCCGGGGGCGAGTTCGGCCAGTTTGGCTGCCGGAAAATCGACCTGAGATTGTGTTGAATTGATGACGTTCATGGGCACCGTTTGTCCCAGGGCACTGTTTTCCCACATAAAAACCAGTGCCTCACCCTTGTCGAGCGGAGCGCCCTTCCAGCGAAAAGTCTGCGGCTTGCTGCGCGAAATGGCCGGTACGCCAAAGCCGAATTCCGTAACGGGCGACATCTCCATTTCGAAAGTATGCGCCTGGTCTTTTTCGTCTTTCCAGTCGAACCTGTGCTTGAGATCGAAGCCGCCGCCGTGATCGTCTACGTAGGCAATAGCGGGCAGGTTCCTCAATTTCATGGTCTTGCCCTGATAGGAAAACCCGCCGGGCACTTCAACGGGTTGTTGCAACGTATCGCCCTCCCGGAGGGTGGCCTCTGCGTGAATGGCGCCGTCCGTTTCGAGGAAGCGGACGTAACATTCAAGGGTGCGTTTGGGCTCCGGTTTTGAAGACTGGCAGGCAGAGCATGCCATCGCCGTCAGAAAAGTAAAAAAGATGTATTTCATAAATTGGTCTAAATATCTTTGCCGCCGGAACACAATGCCGGCAGCCCGCAAATTTCCGCCAAGAAGGCCGAACCGCCAACTTTAGGGCAATTCTTTCACGAATTCATCCGGCCTGTTCACCCTGTACCGGTAGTCATTCACACATTCGGCAAATGCCATAATATAAAAGGCCATTAATTTCGACAGACATTTAGCATGAAAAGAGTGCTGATCACGGATGATTGTCATCCGGTATTGACAGATGGATTGACGGAACTTGGTTTTGTCTGTGATTTTCTGCCGGATATTACGCTGGAAGAAACCCGCCGGGTGATTCCGGATTACGACGGACTGATCATCAACAGCAAGATTCTGGTAGACCGGGGCATGCTCGATGCGGCAAAACGACTGCGTTTCGTGGCCCGGCTCGGCTCGGGAATGGAGATTGTGGACCGTGCCTGTGCCGCCGAACGCGGCGTCGCGGTCGTCAGCAGTCCGGAAGGCAACAGGAACGCCGTAGCCGAACATGCACTCGGGATGTTGCTGGCCTTGTCGAACAACCTGTTGCGCGCCGACCGCGAGTTGCGCCAGAATACCTGGCACCGCGAAAAAAATCGCGGCTGGGAATTGAGCGGAAAAACCATCGGGATTGTGGGGTTTGGGCATACCGGCAGCCAGTTTGCCCGCAAACTGGCCGGAATGGAAATGACGGTGCTGGCCTATGATAAGTACAAACCTGCCGGTTATGCCGCTGAAATGGCCTGGGTAACGGAAACCGACCTGAATGCCATACAAGCCAGGTGTGATATTATTAGCCTGCACCTGCCGCTGACGGACGAAACAAAACACCTGGTGGATGAGGCATTTATCGGCAGGTGCAAAAGCGGGTTTGTGCTCATCAATACGGCGCGCGGCGGATGTGTAAAAACGGCAGACGTGGTGACGGCGCTTGAAAACGGACGAATGGGCGGCGCCTGTCTGGATGTCTTTGAAAACGAAAAAACCGCCACCTATTCCGCCGCGGAGCAGGAACTGTACGGGCGGCTAAACCGGATGGAAAACACGGTGCTTTCACCCCATGTTGCGGGGTGGACAAAGGAGTCGAAAATACGCCTGGCAGAAGTGCTGTTCGACAAGATCAAAGCGGTATTAAAGCTGTGATTTGTCAAAATGCGAACATTCTTTTGCTTTCTTTACCCTTCAGCCTGTCTGATTTACTATCATTGCAGCCATTTTCAAAATAGTCGTTAACCAATAAAATAATCGGAATTTCAGAGCATTCGGGCGAGGCAACGATTCAGATGAGTTATTTTAACACCTCTTGTCTTGCTCAAATACACAACTTTTCAACCTCTGTTCTATGGTACGTTCTTTACTTTTAACATTTGCGATGCTCTTGAGTGCCGGAGCCGTACTTGCCCAAACGGTGTTGCAGGGCAAGGTATCGGATGAAACCGGCGAATTGCTCATAGGAGCAACCGTCAAGGTGATGAGAGGCGCCGACTTCGTACGCGGCACCATCACCGATTACGAGGGCAATTACCGGGTGTCGCCTTTGGATCCCGGCACTTACGACGTGGAGGTCTCCTACACGGGCTACACCATGCAGCGCATCACCGGTGTGAAGGTGCTCACCAACCAGATCACCTTTCTCGACGCTACCATGACCAGTGGTTTGCTTTTGGGCGGCGTGGACGTGACGGCCTTCAAAGTGCCGCTCATCGAACAGGATAAGACCTCCGGTGGGCAAACACTTACGTCCGACCAGATCAAAAACCTGCCCACGCGTAGCGTAAACGCCATCGTGGCCACCACGGCAGGCACTACCTCGATCGACGGGGGCGCGGTAAACATCAAAGGTTCGCGCTCCAATGCCACGAACTACTACATCGACGGTATTCGTGTCACCGGCTCCCTGCCGCCGGTTCAGGACATCGAGCAGTTGCAGGTCATCACGGGTGGTCTGGGCGCCGAATACGGCGACGTAACCGGCGGTGTTATCTCGCTGATCACCAAAGGCCCGGCCGGCGATTATCACGGCGGCCTGGAAGTGGAAAACTCGCACGGCCTCGACCCTTACGGCTGGCTGCTGGCCACGGGCAACCTGAGCGGTCCGATCTGGAAAAAGAAATCGGACGACGGCTCGACCCGTACGGTAGTAGGTTTCCGTCTTTCCGGCCAGTACTGGTCGCAAAAAGACGATGATCCGCCCGCTTTGCCCGTTTACCAGGCAAAACCGGATGTGATACAGCGCATCCAGGAGCACCCGCTGCTCGTCAGCAACGGCAACATCGTTTCCGCTGCCGAACAGCTTACTCAGGACAGCGTCAATACCATGAACTACCGGCCTAATGAAAACCGCCGGGATATTGACCTGACAGGGAAACTGGATTTCCGCCTGACCGACAACGTCGATCTGAGCGTCACCGGTACATTTAAAGATATTCAGGATCAGTTTACCCCGACGCGGCCCAACCAGGCCGCTAATGGAAGCGGTAACTGGCGCCTGCTCAACTCCGACAACAACCCCACCACCTACGGACGCCGCTACCGCGGTATCGCCCGCCTCCGCCACCGGCTTGGCAGCAGCGATTCCGGTACGGGCGATGCCAGTCGGGTGACGATCTCCAACGCAAACTACCAGTTGCAGTTCGGTTTTGAACGCGGCACCGGCAGTACCTACGACCCGCGCCATGAAGACCGCCTGTTCGACTACGGCTATATCGGCCGGTTCAAGTTCAACGAATTGCCTGTAGCCGGCCCGAACGACAGCGGTATGATTGTCCACCAGGGCAACCTGATCCAGTTTGCCGGATTTGAAGCCGGCTATGTGGATGCTTCCGGACAAACGGTCATCCCGAACCCCCAACTGAACGCGTATAACGAATTCGCCCTTCAGGATCTAAACAATCCCGGCGCGGCATTCAACTCCTACCTCGCGCAAAACGGCCGCGTGTCGGCAGTATACGACGATATCTGGAGCGGCATGCATACCAATACCGGTCTGGTATATAACAACTTCTCGAAAAACGAGAACGACATCATGACCCTTACTGCTACCGCAGGTTTCGACCTCCGTCTGGGACGCTCCGGTACGCACAGCATCCAGTTCGGTCTGCTCAACGAGCAACGCACGGATCGCAACTGGGGTGTGTCGCCGATTGGCTTATGGACCCTGGCGAACCAGTCGGTCAACCAGCAGTTTAACGGCCTCGACTCGCTCACTGTTATCGGCAAATTCTGGGATGCGACGTTCTCGCCGATCATTGGCGATTCCATCGATCGGTATGCCTATGCTTTACTTTCTCAGGATGAACTGGGCGACGACAAATTCTACCGCAAAGTCAGGGAATCGCTGGGTATCCCGCTCACCCAGTACATCAATTCGGACGAACTGCGCCCGGACCAGCTGAGCCTGAGCATGTTCTCGGCGCGCGAACTCAATGACCAGGGATTCGTAGATTATACCGGCTACACCTACGACGGCAAAAGGCTCACCGGCAACGTTACATTCAACGACTTCTTCACCAGCCGTGATGCTGACGGTGTACGCGATTTCCCGGTGGCAGCGCTGAACCCGCTCTATCAGGCAGCTTTTATCAAGGACAAGTTCACGTTCAACAAGATGATCTTCAGCCTTGGTTTGCGCGTAGAACGCTTTGACCTGAATACCAAGGTGTTGAAAGATCCCTACTCCCTGTACGAGATCGCTTCTGCCAAAAAATATTACAACGATTTGTCTTCGTCGGCGCCTCCCCGCCCTGAAGGCATTGGAGACGACTTCAAGGTGTATGTGGTTGACCAGAATGACCCGACGCCCAAAGCCTTCCGCGACGGCGATACCTGGTACTTCGGCGATGGCCGTCAGGCCAACGACGGTAACCTGATTTTCGGAGGTGGCGTTATCACACCTTATCTGAGCGACACTATTGGCGGCGATGATATTTTTGATACGCGCTATGATCCGGAAACATCGTTTGAAGACTATACGCCGCAGGTGAACTGGCTGCCCCGTCTGGCCTTCTCGTTCCCGATCTCGGAAGACGCCAACTTCTTCGCACACTACGACATTCTCGTGCAGCGCCCGCCGAGCAACTGGCAGGTTACGCCGCTTGATTACCTGTACTTCTATGTGCCTAACCGCACCACGTCGAACAACGCCAGCCTCAGGCCGGAGCGTGTGGTCGACTACGAAGTTGGTTTCCAGCAGCGTCTCAACCAGAACTCCGCACTTAAGTTCTCGGCCTACTACCGCGAAATGCGCGACATGATCCAGAGCCGTACGATCCTGTACGTACCGGTAATCGGCAACTATACCACGGTGGGCAATATCGACTACGGTACGGTAAAAGGATTTACGGTACAGTACGACCTGCGCCGCATCCAGAACGCGGAATTGCGCCTGGCCTACACGCTTCAGTTTGCCGACGGAACGGGTTCGAACGCAACCTCCCAGCGGGGACTCACGTCACGCGGCAATATCCGCGCGTTGTTTCCGCTCGACTTTGACGAGCGCCATAACATCAATGCCATTCTCGACTACCGTTTCGATGAAGGCAAACGCTACAATGGCCCCCGTATCGCTGGCAAGGATATCCTTTCCAATTTCGGGATCAATATCCAGACCTATGGCGTTTCCGGCAGGCCATACACCGCCAAGATACGCCCGGTTCGTTTCGGTGGAGAAGGTACAGTGGGCGCTATCAACGGCAACCGCCTGCCCTGGCGTTTCAATATCGACCTTCGTATCGACAAATCGTTCAATCTGGCGCCGGCCGGCAGAAATCCGCTTAACCTGAATATCTACCTGCGTGTTTCCAATGTGCTCAACCGGAAAAACGTACTCGGTGTATACTCCGCAACGGGATCACCGACCGACGACGGCTACCTCGCTACTGCCGAAGGCCAGACGATTGTGGAAGGCATCGGTGATACGGGCCGCAACACCCAGGCATACCTGGATTCGTATTCATGGGTTGTGCGCAATCCAAATAACTTTACACTGCCACGCCGTATCTATATCGGCGCAGCAATAGGATTCTAAACCGGACTTTTGATAAATCAATGTTAAATATTTATATCATGCGTACTTTCAGACTTTGGATGACGGTCATTTTGGCCTGCATCGCCTGGGAAGGGCTTCTGGCCCACGTCCCGGACGGCGTGCGGCGACCGGGCAAAGCTTCCAATAAAGTAAATTACCGCGCGGTTTGCGCGGCGTCTACCAGCGCAATCGACCAGGATATCAACAACGTGCGTGCCCGATTGCTGGGCGGCGGCGACTGCTGGTGGAACTTCGACGACGGCCGTTACATCGTTCCCAAGGTAGATGTTTCGTCCGGCCAGGCAGAGGTGTCGTCCATTTTCGCCGGCTCGGTTTGGCTCGGCGGTCTTGACGGCGCCGGCAACCTCAAACTGGCATGCCAGGACTACCGCCCTGGTGGCGACAACGACTTCTGGCCTGGTCCGCTTTCGGATGAAGGTATTACAGAGGCTTCCATTTGCTCCAACTGGAACAAGCACTTCAAGGTGACCGGCAATGAAATTCGCCGCCACCTCGCCAACCTGGCTGAAGGCAAACTGGACAAGGCCGACATCCCCCGCGGGGTAAAAGGCTGGCCGGCTACCGGCAACCAGAATTTTGTGGAAGTCTGGGGCTTCGACCTTCCGACTACCCAGCAAGGCCTCGCAGGCTTTTTCGACAAAGACCTCGACGGCCTGTACGACCCGCTCAAAGGCGATTACCCCTCTATCGAGATTCGCGGGTGCAAACTCGATCGCTATCCCGACGAGATGGTGTTCTGGATTTACAACGACCAGGGCGGCGGCGCCGAGCATGCGCGTACGATGGGCCGTCCGATCCAGATGGAAGTCCAGGTTCAGTCATTCGGTTATGTCACGACCGATGAACTGAACGACATGACCTTCCAGCGTTACAAACTGATCAACCGCGCTCCGGACCGCATTGACTCTACGTTCTTTGCCATGTGGGTCGACCCCGACCTGGGTTGCTACACCGACGACTACATTGGTTGCGATACGACGAAAGACCTGATGTATGTGTACAATCAGGACGCTACTGACGGCCAGCCGGGTTGCAACTGCGACCAGGGTGTGACCACCTATTGCGATAAAGTACCCATCCTGGGTGTCGACTATTTCCGCGGCCCGCTCGATACTTTTGGCCTCGAGATCGGGATGTCGTCGTTCGTATATTACAACAACCCGAGCGTGGGTAACCCGCTCCCGGGAACGACCGACCCCGACCTGCCCGCAGAATTTTACAACTACCTGACCGGTACCTGGAAAGACGGTTCGCCTTTGTTGTATGGCGGCAGCGGCTACCAGAGCGGCGGTGTTCCCGTAAAGTATGCCTTGTCTGATGCGCCGAACGATCCTACCGGTTGGTCCATGTGTACGGCAGGCCTTCCCTTCAGCGACCGCCGTACCCTTCAGGCATCCGGTCCGTTCTCGCTGAAAACGGGCGCTGTGAACGAACTGATCATCGGTGTTCCGTGGGTTCCGG
>CALMBD010000176.1 GCA_937861115.1 uncultured Bacteroidota bacterium
TGTTTTGCATTCAAATAAAATCCGCACTGTCCTGCCTTGCGGAACGACCACTTCGGCCGTCAAAGTCTCGGGTTTCAGCAATGAAATCTCAAGATTCAGCAGTTCGCCTGAGGCAACGGGATTGGGAAAAACATGCGCGTCAAATCCGTATTGTTCCAGATTGTTTTCCGCTGTACCGCTGGCATCGGGTTGAAAACCGATGGCATCCAGGGCCGGTTGTATCTCGGGGTTTTGCATAAAAAGGTTCCAGAGCAGTCCGGTGCGGTAGTTTTCGATCATGGCCACAATGGGCCCCTGGTCGATAGCCAGATAAGAAGAGGCAAACCAGTTCTGATCCAGGTTGAAGGCATCGTAGAAGCCGTATTTACCCCACAGTTTTTCACCTTGTACACGATAGAAATATTTCAGCGCATCAAGGCCGGCTTCCGGGGTGTAGGGCATGGATGCCAACGCCGCCGTCGGCGTGATGGTACCGTTGTCGTTTGATGGGTAGGGATCGTGCGCCGAATATCCGAACGGGTCGTCGCTGGCCGTCAATCCCCAGCAGTCGGCGCCATAACCTTCGTGGTTTTCGGGATTGAGGGTGCAATAGGCGCGGTGGATCAGGGCGTGGTTCCGGTTGCGCACAAAATAATTGCAGAACTGGTCCTTTATGTTGCGCGGATCGAAACCCAGGTAGGAATAATGCGCAAAAAACAGCGGTCCACCCGCATATGGCCCTGCATAGATCGGATAACCGTAATAACTGTTCAGGTTTTTGTAATTGCCCGCCGACCAGCCGGAGGTATACAGACTCGCCGGCACGCCGTGCGTGGGTGAAGCAATGGCCAGCAGGTAAATAATATGCGCCTCGTTGAATCCTCGAATCTGGAAGTTCATCTGCCACTGAAATTCCGGCGACCAGTGCCAGTACAGCACAGGGCTGTTGTTTTTCCGGTACCAGTCCCATTCCACATCTTCCCAAAGGCCGGTGATCGCGTTGCGCAAGGCCGTCTCGATCGGTGTATTCTGATCAAAATACTGTCTTGCTGCCAGCAGGCCTTCCATTAAAAAAGCCGTTTCCACCAGGTCGCCGCCGTTGTCGAACTGGCTGAAGGGAAAAACATTGCCGGTATTGCCGTCCATCCAGTGCGGGAACACACCATGAAAACGATCGGCCAGCTGGAGGAAGGAAACAATCTGGATCATGCGGGTAACGGCCTCATCGCGGGTTACCCACCCGCGTTCTGCGCCGACGATGATCGACAGCACCCCGAATCCGGAGCCGCCCATGGTGACCACCTGGGGGTTGCCGTTGTTGCGTTCGCGCGCCAGACCACTCGCCGGGTGGGCATAATCCCAAAAATACCGGAAGGTGTACCGTTGCACCATGTCCAGCAATTCCTCGTCGCTCATCACCTTTGTTTCCGCGGTAACCGGGACGGTAAATGCGCTGAATGCATTGCCGGGAGCTGCCGTCCTGACCTGATAAACGCGGGTCAGGGCCTGGCCTTCATCGCCCGTCCAGTCAATCAGCGAGGTTTCGGAGGGGGCGACATTTTTGAGCAGGTCGAAACCCATGCCACCATCGGTAGAACGGTATATTTGGTAGCCGGTGATATTGGAAGAAGTACTTGCTTTCCACGACAACTCGATGTGGCTGTCGTATCCGGTGGCGACCAAACCGGTTGGCGGAGCCGGCATTTGCGCCGACAGACAACCGGTGGTGAAAAGCAATATGGAATGTAAGTATCGGATTATGATCATATGATTGGCGGTTTAAGAGGCGGTGAGTGTAGATTGATTATTTGGGAAATAATTCGGCGCTTGCTTTTTTTAGCAGCATGAAATTCCGACTATTGAAGGTAATATAAGCAAAAATCACCTCACCACTACTACGCCATGTAAAAAACAGGCAAAAACTCCTTTACCCGATCGCGTAAGTCGTTCACACATGCAGCGGTAGCGTCCACGTACCCGCAGTCTTTTTTTCAACAGGATTTGTGTAATTGTTTTTTCGCCCCGCATCCTGCCCCTAAAATCTTCCTAGTTATGCTACACCCAATCACACTCTGGCTACTGGCTTACCTCACAACAAGCCTCTCCCCCCAACTCCAAACACACATCCATTATCTTCAAACGGCAACCTTCAAACGACAGGCTTCACCTCCCGGCGACAGTACCGTATTCCGGGAGTTGCAGGAAAAACTCCACCGCCGTCAGAATGAAACCGCCCCTGAAAAACTCTACCTCCACCTCGACCGCTCCCTGTATCAACCCGGAGAAACCGCCTGGTTCAACGCTTACATCCGAAATGCCGGCGATCTGCAGCCCGCGCTGATGAGCCAGATCCTGTATGTTGAACTGTTCGATCCGAAGGGCTCACTCGTGGCACAAAAAACCTGCCTTGCCCTCGATGGTACCGCTGCCGGTCAGTTCGATTTTCCGGCCGATATCGCGGGCGGCATATACAAGATAAAAGCGTATACCCGCTGGATGGAAAATACCGGCGAATTGTTCGAACGCACAATCACGCTCCAGAAGGTGGTGTTGCCCAACCTCAATCTGAAACTCGAGTTTGAGCGCAAGGCATTCGGTCCGGGTGATGTGGCCATTGCCCGCTTCGACGCTTTTAGCCTCGACAACAAGGCATTGTCCAACAGGAAAGTCGGTTTTACGGCCGCCCTGAGCGGCAAGGAAATTGCTGCCGGAACGGCTGAAACGGATATAAACGGCCGGGCCTGGGTACACTTCCAGTTGCCTGAAAAGATCGAAACCGCCGATGGCCTTCTGAACATTACCATCGAGCACGAAGGCCAGACAGAAGCCATATCGAGGGCGATCCCGATCGTGCTGGATAAAATAGACCTCGCATTTTTCCCGGAAGGCGGCGACGTCGTGGCCGGCATACCCTGCCGCATGGCCTTCAAGGCACTCAATGAATTCGGCAAACCCGCCGATGTGGAAGGGGTGGTGCTGGACGACCAGGCCCATACCGTCGCCACTTTCTCCAGTTACCACGACGGTATGGGGGCCTTCGACTATTTGCCGGTCTCAGGAAAGCAATACCGCGTTCGGCTGACCAAACCCGTGGCTTCCGATAAATTGTTCGACCTCCCCGAGGCGCAACAGGAGGGAATGGCCCTGCGTCTGCAGCAGCGCAGCGAACAAACCCTGACATTTGAAGTGTCGGCAACACAATCGAAAAAGGCATACCTGGTTGGTTGCAGCCGCGACAAGCCCTTCTTTTACAGAGAGATTTTATTCGGAGCAGGGCAACAGTCGGCAAATGCATCCGGGACTTCCACGCAAAAAGTGACCGTTCCGGTCAATGATCTGCCTGCCGGTATCGCCAGGTTTACCCTTTTCGACGAAGACAAAAACGAACGCGCCGAACGCCTCGCTTTTGTACACCGCGACAAGGGTCTGAATATCTCGATCACGCCCGACAAGGCCAATTACCTGCCGCGGGAGAAAGTCAACCTGCATATCAGGATAAAAGACGATGCCGGGCGGCCCGTACAGGGACATTTTTCACTGGCGGTAGCCGATGAAAAGCAACTCACCTTTGCCGACGACAAGCAAGGACACCTGCTGGCCAGCCTGCTGCTGGAACAGGATGTCAAAGGCAGGATTGAAGAGCCAAATTTCTATTTTGACAACAGCGAACCCAAATCCGCACAGGCGCTCGACTACCTGCTGATGACCCAGGGCTGGCGGCGTTTCGTCTGGAAAGAAGTGCTGGAGGCCAATCCGGTCGCCTATGTAAACCCGGGCGAACAGGCCACCATAGCCGGTACGGTATACCGCAAAAACGGCAAGCCCCTGCAGTGGACAACGGTTTCTCTCTTCCCCAACGGCCCCAGCGTCGAGACGGATAAAAACGGCCGTTTTTCCTTTAAAAACGTTGACCTCGAAAAGTATACCCACCTGCATTACTGGCGTGATGAATACTTCATGGTCAACTGGTACGATAGCAATATTGCCCTGGGTACGGGCAGAGTCCAGTCAACGCTAAGCTACCAGCCCGCATCGGCCGGAGCAGCACATCTGCGGGGAAAGGTATTGGCCGATGACGGGGAAGCATTGATTGGCGCTTCGGTCATTGTCGTCGGTACAAACCGGGGCGCCGTTACCGATATTGACGGCAACTACACCCTTTCCAATATCCCTCCGGGAACCTATGATATTGAATTCCGTTACACCGGCTATAGCCCCAACCGGACCACCGGAGTACGCCTGATCAATAGCCAGATCGCCAATCTGAATACGGCACTTGAGGCAGGGAGGGTACTTGATGAAGTTGTCGTCACTGCATACAAGGTGCCGCTTATCATGCAGGATAATACGGTGAGCGGCCAGGCGTTGACTTCTGAACAGATCCGCAACCTGCCTACCCGTAACTTGAACGCAATAACGGCCGCAACTTCGGGAGCCCAAAGTGTCGATAGTGAATCGGCTAACATACGTGGCTCGCGCAGCAATGCAACCAATTACTATATCGACGGTGTCCGGGTTTCGGGAACCCTTCCCCCCGTACAGGATATTGAGTCCCTTGAGGTAGTTACCGGCGGGCTCGGCGCCGAATTCGGCGAGTTTGAAGCGGATGCCTTTCAAAGGGACCGGAGTGAAATTTCTTCCGTTGAAGTCATTGCCTACAAGGTGCCGATGACCGAACCGGACAAAACTTCCACCGGACAAACGCTGAGCAGCAATCAACTGGTGCCGCGCTCCCGGGCCTCCGGATCGGTATGGATAAAGGATGAAGAGAAAAAAAGGATAAGGTCGGCAAAGCCCGCCAGGCCCAGGGTATTCGATCGCGCCCGGGAATTCTACACACCGCAGTACCATGCGGAACAGGGGTCGGCAAAGCGCAGTGATTTCCGCTCCACCATTTACTGGAACCCGGATGTAGAAACCAACCGGCAAGGCGAAGCGACGGCGTCGTTTTATGCTTCCGACGCGATTACCAACTTCCGCGCTACCCTGGAGGGTATTGGCAACAACGGTTTGCCGGGACATGCCGAACAAAAATTCTTTGTACAAAAACCGCTTGGCCTTGCCGTCAAAGTACCCGCTTCGGTTATTTCAGGCGACGAACTCGATTTGCAGATCGCCGTTTCAAATAAAACCGGTTACCCGTCCGGCGGTCATCTGAGCATCGACGTACCGGGGCATTTTAAGGCTATCGGCGAATACCCGGCCGATATTCAGATAGCGGCAGGTGAAACCAGGGTTATTTCCGCCAGGTTCAGCGTCGGAATGCCCCAATCGGAAACGGGCCCGATCAGTATTCGTTTTTCGGCAGATGAAAATGTACTGGACGCCTTTGAAACGAATATCCGTACACTCGACCGCGGCTACCCGGTGCGGCAGGTCGCAGCAGGCAATGCCGCACAAAACCTGTTCAACATACACCTGAACGACCCCGTGCCAGGCACCCTGAGCGCCACCCTGACGGCATATCCGAACGCCCTTGAAGACGTATTGAAAAATATAGAGCGCATGTTGCGACAGCCGTCGGGGTGCTTCGAACAGGTGAGCAGCAGCAATTACCCGAACCTTTTGGTGCTTGATCTGCTGCGGCAAACGGGCACTGCGCGGCCGGAGGTAGAAAGCAAGGCCAGAAAACTGCTTGAAGACGGCTACAAACAACTGACCGCCTACGAATGCAAATCCGGCGGTTTCGACTGGTGGGGACGAGATCCTGCACACGAAGGCCTGACGGCTTATGGTATTCTGGAATTTACGGATATGGCCAGGGTATTCCCGGTGGATAAGGAACTGATCAACAGAACCGTACAATGGCTCGACAAACGCCGCGACGGGAAAGGCGGCTGGACGCTGAACCCCAACAGCTTGCACGGATGGCAAAACGATCCCATATTGAACAGCTATATCGTATGGGCGCTCGCCGAAGCCGGATATAGTCGTCAGTTCGCCGCAGAAACAGAACAGTCCTGGTTAAAAGCCCTGCAAAGCAACGACCCCTACCTGGAGGCATTGATGGCCAATGCCTTGCTGGCAGCCAAGGATATTCGCGGTCTTGATCTCGTCCGGCAACTGCTGGAGCAACAGGATGAAAACGGCTCCTGGAAAGGCTCGAAACACTCCGTTTTATTCGCCACCGGCCCTTGTTTCCAGATCGAAACAACCGCTTTGGCTGCGCTTGCATTGCTTAAATCGGGAGATAAATCTACGGCCCTTACCAAGGCGATTGATTTCCTGATCCAGTCCAAAACAGAATACGGGTACGGCAGTACGCAAAGTACCGTAATGGCCCTGAAGGCTCTTGTAGAATATGCCAAAGCAGGAAATCAATCGGCAGCCGATGGTATGCTCGTGGTTCAGATAGACGGCCGCAGGGTCGTGGAACAGCCTTTTTCCACTAAAAATCCGCAAAGGCTGGAGATCAAAAACCTGGAACATTTTTTCACCAACGACAACCCCCGGGTGGACGTGTTTTTTGAAAACCCTAAAGCGGTGATCCCGTTCGATATAGAAATAAAATACGCCTCCCGAATGCCGCGCAACAAAGCAGATTGCCCGCTGTCGCTTCGCACATCGCTTGGTCAAACGGGTGTAAAGACCGGAGAAACCGTTCGCCTCAGTACCGTACTTGAAAATACCGGTACGCAGGTGCAGGCATCACCCATGGTTGTGCTGGGTATTCCGGCCGGCCTGAGCCTCCAGCCCTGGCAGTTGAAAAAACTCGTCGAAGAGAAGAAATGCGATTTTTATGAATTGTGGGACGGATTCGCCGTATTCCACTTCGAACAAATCGGGGCCGGCGAAAGCAGGGAACTCAACCTCGATCTGCGGGCCGATATAGCCGGCGCCTTCGAAGCCCCCGCAAGCCAGGCCTTTTTGTATTATTCCAATGATCAGCGGGTGTGGAGTAAGCCGGAGCGGATAGTGATAAGTGATAAGTGATAAGTGGTAAGTGATAAGTGATAAGTGATAAGTGATAAGTGGCGCCTGGAACATTAGCATTGATTCTGAATCACTTATCAAAGATTATTGCAGGCGATGAGGCCTAATGGTGGTACACAGGTATTATCTGAATACCACCATTAGGTCATCTCGTTTTCGAAATTTCATTTGGATTAACAACGAGCAATACGACTTATGATATACCGCTTGTTTCTTTTACTCAAAAGTTCATGATGAATTCGGTCAGGTTCGCCTCTTCCGAAAGTCCCAGTTTTTTGCGCAGCCGGTAGCGCTTGTTTTCCACCCCACGCACGGAAATATTGAGCAGCGGTGCGATTTCCTTGGAGGCGAGGTTCATTTTCAGGTAGGCTGCCAACCGGAGGTCGCCCGGTGTGAGATCGGGGAAATCATGCATGAGTCGCTTAAAGAAGTCGTCGTGCACGCGGTTGAACGACTCCTCGAATATTTCCCAGTCGTGATCGCCTTCCAGGTGTTCGTTGATCAGCCGAACGATTTTCTGAAGGGCGCGTGGTTCGTTGTTGGCGTCTACCAGTTCATCCTTCAACCGTTGCAGCACTTCGTTTTTGCGGATGAGGTTGAGCGCGGCATTGGAAAGTTCGCGGTTTTTGTTTTCTACCTCCAGCAACAGCTTCTCCCGTTCCGCCTCATCGCGCTGACGGGTAAGGTCGCGTTGTTTTTCTTCCATCAGACGCCGGCGTTGTTTTTCCAGCCGGTAGCGGTTGAAATGTTCAATGCCCCAAAACAGCGCCAAGGCTATACCTGCGTATAGTCCGACTGCCCACCTGGAGAGGTACCACGGCGGAGCAATCCGGAAAACAACACGGGCTTCGGGCCCGCCGAGGTCAGTCCGTACCCGGAACGTGTATTTACCGGGAGGCAGGTTTGTAAACTCCTTTTCAGGGTTCGTCTGCCAGGGCGACCATTGCGAAATAAACCCCTCCAGTTGCCAGGAAAACTTGGGAGAACGCTCATAGAACGCCGATGCAAAGCGGAAAACCAGACTGTTTTGCCGCCAGGAAAATGCCAGTTGCCCGGCCGGCAGAAACGATTCGCCAGAAGCGGTAGCCACGACACGAATGCTTGCACCCGGAGCGCCGGCATCCTTGTTCAAAGTCAATTGGCGCCGGTCGAGCATGGCAAAACCGTTCTCCAGGCAAAAAAGGTACCTGTCATCGGACAAGGCGACAATGTTCTCAAAAGACGGTACCAGAGAAAGGGGCAAGGCATAGGATTCCTCTCCGGCAATCAACCGGATACCTGTACTATCAATGGCAAAAAATTCAGCGTTACGGCCCGGCAACAACTTGCTGCGGCCAAATGACGGGGTAAATGGCCGGAAACGGGGAGCAGTCTGCTCCGGGTCGATTTCAAAAGGGCCTTGTGCCGTATTGACTACCAGACGCCCGACCGGCTGTGCCAGATCAAGCCTGAAATCAGTCGGCAACCCGTCTGTTCGACCAAAAGCCTGCACCTTTTCCACTTTTTTAAGGTCGTCGCTCAGGGACAGTCGAAATAGCCCTTTGTTCGGATGCACGCCCCAGACATAACCCTGGGGGTCAAAAATGATCTTCTTCAGGGGCTCGGCAAAGCTGTCGACCCGGAAGGCGAACGCCCAGTTTTGGCCGGCATCCTTGCGGAAGATCAGCAATCCGGTGTATGTACTTTGCAGTAGCACACCCGACCTCCCCGGCACCGGCACCGTACACCAGCCCCCGGTCACTTCCGATATCTTGCGGGCCTGCCCGTTGGCAATGACGAATGTCCCGCCGTTATGTCCGCAAATCAGGTTTCGGTCAAAATTCTGGAGCTGCCAGACTTGCCCCTGGGTGCCCTCGACCAGCGCAAAATCATTGCGGCCCCCCGGTCGGATGAATACACCCTGATTGGTTCCAATATACAAGGCGCCGTCAGCCACAGCAGCCGTATAGGTAGTGCCGATACTGCCCGTTTGATCGGCAAAAATGGTCAGCGGAGAACGCAGGGTGACAAAGTCAACCCCTCTGTCGAGGCCCAGCCACAGGTTGCCGTCGCGATCCTCCAGCATGGCAAGCACCGTGTTGTTCTGAAGACCGTTCTCGCGATACAAGCCAAAACGAAGGCTCCCTGTTTTGTCCAGTACGTATGCCCCGTTGAGGATAGTCCCGATCACCCAGCCGCCATCCCTGAGCCGCAGGGCTTTATTGAGCTGATATTTGCGGAAGGCATCATTCAGGGGATTGGACCAGGGCACGCATCGCCCGTCTTTTATTTCAAAAATGCCGTGATTTGTCGTGCCTGCCCAGATACCGCCCTGTCCGTCAGAGACCAGGAACTGAACAATTTTGTCGCTGAGCACCTCCGTATTTTCAATGAACCTGAATGTATCGTCCGGTAGCAATTCGTACAGCCCTCGCCCAATGACCGGAAGCAGCACCTTTCCGTTTACCTCCCGGGCAAACATGATGGAGTTGGGCGGCCTGACTACCGTGACCTTGTGGTAATCGTACTTGTAAATGGCTGAAAACGACTGAAATAGCACATAGGATGGCGCAACGAGAATATGCCATATCTCTTCTTTTCCCAAAAGCCCGGCCTGAATCTGACCGCTGAGCGAATGGTATTCCATTTGTCCGGACGCATTGGGTTTCCAATACCCGAATTCGGCGAATCCACCGCAAAAGATCGCGCCGTCCGGACCGGCCATAACCGTCCGCACCGTTTGCTTTTCCGGGAGGAGGAACTGTTGCCACCGGGCGCCGTCAAATTCGAGCAGGCAGCCGTTATTGGCCACGTAAATCCAGCCCTCCGGCGATTGTGCCAGGCCCCAGTTCTGGTTTTGGGCGCCATAATGGGAAGGAGTAAAATTGCGGATACCGGGCGCATCCTGTGCAAGCGCAGAATGTGCAAACACCCAAAGGCAAGCAATCAATATGAATCCTGGACGCAGCACAAGGCAAAACTATTGCGGAAGGCCGATAAATTTCTAAAAACCGGGTAGTCAGGACTTATCCTGCAATTCTTTTTTCCCGAATTTTTCAATGGCATGGGGATCATACTTAACGTTGATATTGATCCACATCAGGCGCGATATCCGAAAAATATAGATAAAGTTGATACCCAGAAATGCGATAAGCAACCCGAAAGCGGCAGTCTGACTCCAGCCCAGAATCCAGTGAAAAAACAGGATAAACAACAGGCAAAACCAGCCGGTCCACACATAGGAGATAAACATGGCGCCGTAATAATATCCCGGTTCGGGAAAGTAATTCAGGTCGCATTTCGGGCAACGCTGCAACATATCGATGGGCCGTACAAACGACCAACTGCCGGTATCGAATGTTTCGCCTTCATGGCAACGCGGGCATTTCAGGTAGAAGATGCTGTATGCTTTCGAGCCTTTATTGAAAACAGGCATATAAACGGGCTGTGATTTGGTGTGGAATATTGCCGGTGAGGCGGCTCAAAAGTAGAGCGCTAACGGTGGAATTTCGCCTGCTCCTGATTTTTTTCCTGGAAATAGTCCTGAATTGCCTTTCCCTGACCAAGGTCAGGGGTACCTCTGACCGGGGTCATTTGGTTTGGAGCAATAACACCGGAAATTTGTGGTGTAAACGTTTGATTTTCAAAATAAATCATATACGCCATGAAGATTCAGGTTTCGCCGGACAAAACTATAGCCCAAATACAGGAAGAATTTTCCAGCTTGTTTCCATTTCTTAAAATCGTTTTTTTCTCCAAATCGCACAAAGCGTATAAAGGCAGCCATGCCAAATTCCTGATTTCCGACACCGAACGTACACTCGGGAGCATGGAAAAAACGCCGCGTGACGGGGTATTGTACATAGAGGAAGACATGCCGACATGGCAATTGGAGCGTCTGTTTGAAGAAGAGTTTGGCCTCCATGTTCAACTCTTTCGCAAATCCGGGAATACCTGGCTGATCACGAGTGTCACCGACGACCTGACGCTTGACGAGCAAAATGTCAAGGGAAAAGCCAGCGAACGCCACAACTTTGAGTTTGTGGACCCCATGGATTACAGGGAGCAAGACTGATGCAGTTTAACCAGCACATAAATATTCAGGCACATGAAGACCATTTTGGTTCCGACTGATTTTTCAAAATCTGCCTCCAACGCGTTCAGGTATGCGCTTGAAATGGCCCGCCGAACGCGTGCAGAGATTTTGGTATTGCACGTGATCTTTCCAAATGAAGGTGTAGACAACAATGTTTATAATGCCTTCTGGATCGATGAATACTTCAAGCAACGCGAAAAGGATCTGGAGGACTGGGTTGATCGCCAGAAACGGAAGGAAGATTTCAAGAAAGTCGTCTGCCGTGTACAGTGTACCATTGGCTTCCCGGTGCAGGCCGTGCATGCCGTTGCAGAAAAGGAGGGCGCCGACCTGATCGTGATGGGCACAACCGGCGCTACCGGGCTGCGAAAAGTATTGCTGGGAAGTGTTGCCGCAGGTGTCATCGCCAAAACAACAAAGCCGGTGATCATCGTACCGCAAAAAGGAAAATTCAGAGAAAAGGCAGATGCCGTATTTGCAACAGATTTCAGGTTGCGCGCCGACCGGCATGCCCTCGATACCCTGCGCGAGTTGCCGCAGGTAAAGGGAGGAAAACTCCATGTGGTGCATATCATGGACAAACCCGGTACGCCCGACAAGGCCCTGGAAAAAGAATTCAGCGCAAAAATCGAGGGACTGAAACACGACTTTCACTACCTGCACGATCTGGAGACCGTACAGGCCGTCTCGAATTTCCTGGAATCTACCGATGCAGATATGCTGGTCGCCGTTGCCCACGAACACAGCCTTTTTCACCGGCTGTTTTTCGACAGCACTACCCGCAAACTCGCCCAGCGCATCGATGTGCCGATGCTGGTTTTACACGATGCCGTATAACAGGTATTCCGTCAACGGATTTTTACCGTACCCAACTGAAAATTGGCGTGGTGTTCCATCGGGAATAGTCTGCGCAGCAGGGTAATGGGCAAAAAATCGTTGAAAGAGGACAGAATTTCCACAAAAACAAGTTTCATGTGGCGCCTGGTACTGGAGACAGCTATGACCAGGGTCTTGCCTTGCTCCTGCAGCACCCGTTGAACAGAGTCGAGGCGCCAGTCGTCTGACTGAAGCGGCTCATCCGGGAAGGCGGCAATTTGTTCGTCGGCAAGGCGATAGCCCTTTGATGCGAGGGTTTGAAGGATTTCCGAAAGCGAAGTACGATACTCCATAATTTGAAACGCGGTTAAGATTATAAGGAACAAACGTAATGTCGTTTCAAAACGCGGTCTGCCAACAGAAAATTATTATCTGCAAAAAAATAACCCCGGCTCGTTAGCCGGGGTGCGACGGAATTTCCTCTTTCAGGTCTCCGTGTTTTAAACAAAACCTCATGCTTTCCTAAAAAGTACCGGTTTTATTGGGGGAAACAAAACAATAATGTATGATAGCGTTACTATTATACAAAGGAACAACACCCTCCTCATTAAAGTTCAACTTCGCTCTATATTTTTTCGCTAATTTTGGCCAAAAAATATCGGGGTATGCAATTTCAAATCAGGATACAACCGAACGATAGACTTGCCTTGCGCGATCCGGAAGACACGCCGCTTGGAAGAAATATCGTCCGAAATGGCCTTTTACTGATGCACAGGCTTGGTTATGAGCACTTTACATTTAAAAAACTCGCGGAGGAGATCAATACCACCGAGGCAAGTGTTTACCGCTACTTCGTCAACAAGCACCGGTTTCTGTTATATATTCTGAACTGGTACTGGAATTTTCTGGAGTATCTCGTCGTGTTTTCCATCCAGAATCTGGACGACTCCGAACAAAAGATCAGAAAGGTGATCGATCTGCTCGTTCGACCACTGCCTGAAGACATGGACAATTCCGGCCTGGACAAAAAAGCCCTGTACGAAATCGTGGCTGCGGAAAGCAGCAAGGCGTATCTCACCAGGGAAGTGGAACAGATCAACGAAGGCCAGTTGTTCAAGCCTTACAAGGACCTCTGCGGTCGTATAGCCCAGTTGTTCAAGGAGTACGCCCCATCGTATGAATATCCGCGGTCTTTGGCCAGTACCGTCTTGGAAATGGCTCATTTTCAGTACTTTTTCATGTTACACCTGCCCCGCCTAACTGATTTTGCGGAGGACAAGAACGTCGACCATGTCGTACACTTTCTGGAAAATCTTGTTTTTTCTGCAATCCGTAACCCACAGTCGGATCGTATAGACTACAAATAGTACACTATGCGACTTTCCGTCATCATCCCGGTGCTGAACGAGGCAGACCGAATCGAATCTTTGGTTCATTACCTGATCCAAAACGGCGGTTCTGCGCTGAAAGAAGTGCTTGTGGTGGATTCTGGCAGCAAGGATGACACGGCACGGCTGGCCATGCTGGCCGGCGCAAGCGTACTGCAATGCCCCGTACGCAGCCGCGCGGCCCAGATGAATATGGGCGCCAAAGCCGCCCGGGGCGACGTGCTCTATTTTGTGCACGCCGATACAATTCCGCCGCCCTCTTTTCCCGATGATATCCGTTCGGGACTGCATGCGGGGTTCAGAATGGGCTGCTACCGGTATCGTTTCGACAATCCGAGCGTATTTTTAAGAATAAACGCCTTCTTCAACCGGTTCCAGTGGCTGTGGTGTCAGGGCGGCGACAAAACGTTCTATATCACCAGGGAAACGTTCTTTCAATTCGGGGGGTACAACGAATATTACGTTGTTATGGAGGAATACGACTTCCTGCGACGGGTCATGCGGCACTATCCGCTCCAGATCATACCCAAATATGCCGTGGTTTCGGCGAGAAAATATGTGCAGAATGGATGGCTGCGGGTGCAGCTGGCCAACGCATTGGTATTCAACCTGTTCCGGCTCGGCATAGCCCCCGGTCGCTTGAAAAAAATATACAAAAACATGCTGCGCTGAGCCGTGCATCCTAACCCTGTACTCATTTCAAATTCCGATGAAAAAGACGCTGTTGCTTTCCTTTTCGCTTATCCTGTGCCTGATGGTATGGTTTACCTGCTCCTATTGCCGGGCCATCAAACGCGATACCGATTCCAAACCCGTCACCCATGAACAATGGGACGCCCTGCTAAAAAAGCACGTCCGTGCCGACGGTTTTGTCGACTACAAGGGTTTTATTGGCGACAGCATGGCCCTCAACCGGTATCTGATGTTGCTGGAATCGGCGCATCCCAACGACAAACACTGGACGCGCCAAGAACAAATGGCATACTGGATCAATGCCTACAATGCCTACACGATCCGGCTTGTCATCCGGAATTATCCCGTGGCCAGCATTAAGGATATCAAAAAAGGGGTGGCGTTTATCAATTCTGTCTGGGACATCAAGTTTATCAAGATACAGGGATTTACGTACGACCTGAACAACATCGAACACAACATACTGCGCGCTGTTTTTAAAGATGCCCGCATCCACGCCGCGATCAACTGCGCCTCCTGGTCGTGCCCGAAGCTGCTGACCGATGCTTTTACTGCCTCGCAGCTCGACAGCCAGCTCGACAGCGCCATGAAAGGATTTGTCAACGATCCTGCGCGCAACCGTATTACAGCCGAAAAAGCGGAGATTTCAGAGATATTCAAGTGGTTTAAAGGCGATTTTGAACGCGACGCAGGCTCGCTGCGCAATTTTCTGAACCGCTATTCAAACACGAAAATTACCGACAAAACAGATATCAGCCATATCGACTACGATTGGCGACTCAACGAAGCAAACTGATTTTGAACGATGTCAGACGATCTGCCGCTGCGGCGCATTGCGTTGGTTGGCCCCGAAAGTTGCGGTAAAAGTTACCTTGCTGCATACCTCGCCACTCATTTCAACACCGTTTTTGTGGAAGAATACGGTCGGACCTATTGTGAAAAGTTCGGTATGGACCTGACTGAACTCGACTTCGCGCATATCGCCGGCGGGCAGTTGTACCGCGAAGATGAAATGGCAAAGCAGGCACATGGTGTTCTGTTCTGCGATACGGAATTGATCGTCACGCAGATATGGAGCGAGATATATTTCAACGGCGTCTGCCAACCGTGGATCGTTTGGGCAAGTCGCCAACGGCAATATGATCTTTATTTGTTGCTCGCACCCGATATTCCATGGAAAAACGACGGACTTCGCCGGTATGAGGCACAGCGCCAGTGGATGTACGGCCGTCTGAAGGAAGAACTGGAAAGCCGTAACCTGGCCTTTGAAACCATCAGCGGCGGTTTTGCACAGCGCAATGCAAAGGCGGTTCGGGTAGTGGAGCCATTGATGGTATAAAGGCCTTATTTTCCCAACATGCTTCCGGCCTCGTACACTTTGTTCTCGTTGCGTTGGTACAAGGCATAATTGAACCCCTGGTGAATACCGAATGCGCCGTGCCTGCCTTTTTTATCCAGTGCTACAAAACCGACCTGATTGTCTTTCGACTGTTCCGGGTATTTCCGGACGATCCGTTTTATCGCCGTTTCAACGGCTTTCTGCGGGTGCGCGCCACGCCGCATTTCCTCCACCACCAGAAAACTGCCGAGTGTGCGCAGCACCATTTCACCCAGCCCTGTGGCGGCGACGCCGCCTACCTCATTGTCGACAAACATGCCTGCCCCAAGAATAGGGCTGTCCCCTACCCTTCCCCGCATCTTGAACGCCAGTCCGCTGGTGGTACAGGCGCCTGCTACACGATTTTTCATATCGATGGCCACCATTCCTATGGTGTCGTGACGCTCCACATTGATCCTGGGCTTGTATTCGGCCTTCAATTTCCATTCCTCCCATGCCGCCCTGGCAGTATCGGTGAGCAGGTTTTCCTCCTTAAAACCCTGACTAAGCGCGAATTGAAGCGCCCCTTCACCCGCAAGCATCACATGCGGCGTTTTTTCCATAACCAGCCGGGCAACGCTGACGGGATGCATGATGTGCTCCAGAAAGGACACCGAACCCGCGTTGCCGAATTCATCCATGATGCAGGCGTCGAGTGTCACATGACCGTCGCGATCGGGAAAGCCGCCATAGCCGACACTGGAATCATTGGGGTCAGCCTCCGGCACGCGGGTTCCGGCTTCGACGGCGTCCAGTGCACGCCCTCCGGCTGCTAAAATCTCCCAGGCCGCAGCAGTTGCTTTTGTATTCGGCCCCCAGGTTGCTATCACTACCGGGAACGCATCTTTGTCCGGCTTGCTCAAATAGGGTGCGTTTTTCAACCAGAAATCGGCATTCCCTGCCAAAATACCTCCTATAAGTGAATCCCGGAAGAATTTTCTGCGTGTATACATTGCGAGTGTTTGTAAGTGAAGCGTTTCCTTAATTTTGGCCGCAAAATATCCTAATATGACAGAACACACCCGAAATACAGGCATTTTTATCCTGCTGTTTTTAGCATTTGCCTGTGGCAGACAAACCGGCATGGAAGATCCGGCTGCCTGGAAGAAGGTCTTTATCGACTTCTCACGGCTCGATGAAAATGGCCTGGCAGGGCCTCAGAGCGGGAAAGTCGCGCTGAATTACGAATTTTGCATCCCGGCAGAGGAGCAGAAATGGAGGACCGTGCAAAAGATCGACCCGAGCGCGCAGGTACAAAAAGGCAGTCGCGGGCGGTCGGGTTGCGAAAAAGAAAGTTGGCTGGTGATCGGCTCCACCTACCAGAAAAACTACAAACGGGTGATATACGAACTGGCATCACTGCCCTATGTAGCACGCATTCAGGAAACTTTTTTCGAATAATGGACATCATTGCCGCTTCCACACCTGCCGACTTTGACACCGGCAAACGCCTGTTCCTGGAATACGCGGAAACACTGGGATTCAGCATCTGCTTTCAAAATTTCGGGCAGGAACTGGCCGACATCCGGCATCAATACGGCGCACCAAACGGCTGCCTGCTCCTGGTTACCGACGGTGACAACACGGTGGGCTGCGCAGGCGTACGCCGATGGCAGGGTGATATTGCCGAGTTAAAACGCATGTACCTCCGGCCGGGCTTCCGGGGAAAGGGCGCCGGACAGCGTTTGCTCGATGCCGCGCTTGACCGGGCGCGAGGGCTTGGATACCGGGCCATCCGGCTCGACACCCTGCCGTCGATGCAAGCCGCCGTCGCCCTGTACCGCAAATACGGGTTTCATGACATACCACCCTACCGGGAAAACCCGTTTGAAGGCACGCTGTACCTGGAAAAAAACCTGATCTGACCCCGCACAAACATTTCGCCGTTTTACCATGTCTACACCCGTCACCGTCAGAGTCCAACAGTGGGTCGTCCTCACGTCAGTGGTATTGTTTGCACTTAAAGTACTGGCCTATTTTCTGACCAATTCCGTCGCCGTACTCACCGACGCACTGGAAAGCACCGTAAACGTGGTCACCGGGTTCACGGGCCTGTACAGCCTGCGACTGGCCGCAAAACCGCGCGACCGCGAGCATCCCTACGGGCACGGGAAAGCGGAACTCATCTCCGCATCCTTTGAAGGTATACTGATCCTTGTCGCCGGACTGGTCATCATCTATGAATCCATCATTAACCTCGTACATGCGCACCCCGTCCGGCAACTGGATACCGGTATTCTCATCATCAGCGCTACCGCCGTAATCAATTACTTTGTCGGGGCATGGTGCATCCGCACCAGCCGGGCGCATCATTCCGTAGCCCTGGAGGCCAGCGGCCGGCACCTCCAGTCCGACACCTGGACCACCGTCGGCATCGTCGGCGGACTGATTCTGTTGCGTTTTACCGGCATTGCCTGGATCGACAGCGGCGTCGCGATCATTTTTGCCATCCTGATCATCGTGGAGGGCTACCGGATCATCCGTCAGACGGTTGCGGGCATCATGGACGAGGCCGACGAGGACCTGCTAAAAAGACTCATTGCCCTGCTCAACCAGCACAAACGCCCGGCCTGGATCGACCTGCACAACCTGCGCACCATCAAATACGGTTCAATCCTCCACCTCGACTGCCACCTCACCGTCCCCTGGTATTACAACGTCAATGAGGCGCACCTCGAAATTGACGCCCTGAATGCACTCATCGGCGAGCAATTCCACCAATCGCTGGAGATGTTCGTCCACACCGACGGCTGCGTGCCGCCCGCTTCCTGCCGCGTGTGCCCGCTGACGGAATGCAAGGTCCGCAAATCCCCCTTCGAGGGCCGGCTGGAATGGACGATGGAGAATATTACGTCGAATGTGAAGCATGGGGTGTGAGAGCCATTCGTCATTGTCAACAATGAACAAATTTGTCGAATATCGATTATGACAAATGACGATAATGACGCTAACGCCGAACGCTTTACCTTTGCACCATGCCTAAAAAGAAAAAAACCGACGAGGCTTTCGTCAACCCGATCGACAAGGACAAGGTTACCGATATGCCGGGACTGTTGCCCTATGCCCACCATGCCGGCAGCGCGATGATCAAGCCCGAAGACAAGGGCCGCATCAGGGGGAATGCCATGACGGCCATGTACGACCAGACGGACCGCCAGATGGAGCAGTTGCGCAGGCAAATGGAAACGCTGGTCGGTCAGGCAAAGTCCCTGAGCAGCAGAATGCAGGTGTCCGAAATGATCTATCAGGCTGACATTCCTTTCCAGCCGGTCATTCACCACATATACCATTTATATCGCCGCAAAACAGACGGCTCGAGCGTTCTATCCATGATCGCTCCGGCAGAATGGGGCAGAAAAGCACCGTATGAACACCTCGCCACCGTTCGCCTGCTCGGCGACCATACCTGGGAAGTACTGGAAGGCGACATCTGACCTATGCGCCGGAACTTGCAACTTTCAACCGCCATAAGGCGCCTTTCATCCAAATTTTTAGCGTTACCTGCTGAAACGGACCAACTTCGGGCGTTTTTTTGTCCATGTCTCGCCACGAATGACGATAATGACAAATTTCAATTTTCTAACCAATACAACAAGACGCATGAAACGACTTCTTTTGCTTACCCTCCTTTTAATGCCGTTGTCGCTGCTGGTTGCCCAGACTGACTACCCCGTCTACAACCCCGACGATATCGATATTGCCTACAAAAAATTCACCCTGCCCAACGGTCTCCAGTTGATCGTACATGAAGACCACAAGGCGCCCATCGTGGCAGTCAACGTGTGGTACCATGTCGGCTCCAAAAATGAAAAGCCCGGCAAAAGCGGCTTTGCGCACCTGTTCGAACACCTGATGTTCAACGGTTCCGAGAATTTCAATACCGATTATTTCCAGGCATTGGAAGCCATTGGCGGCACCGACCTGAATGGCACGACCAATGAAGACCGCACCAACTATTTCCAGAATATCCCGGTAGGCGCTGTCGACCAGGTGCTCTGGCTCGAGAGCGACCGCATGGGACACCTGCTGGGCGCCATCGATCAGGCCAAACTCGACGAACAGCGCGGCGTTGTGCAAAATGAAAAACGCCAGGGAGAAAACCAGCCCTATGCCAAAGGCTGGGATATCATGCAAAAAGAAATGTACCCGCCGTACCACCCCTACGGACACACCGTGATCGGCGAAATGGAAGACCTGAACGCCGCAAGCCTCGAGGATGTACACGAATGGTTTAAATCATACTATGGCGCTGCCAATGCCGTACTGGTCGTGGCAGGCGACATCACTGCCGATGTGGCGTACGAAAAAGTGCTCAAGTATTTCGGCAACATCCCTGCCGGACCAACCATTTCGCGCCCGGGCGTAAATATTCCGTTGCGCACCAGCGATACCCGCGCCACCTATCAGGACCGCGTACCCGAAGAGCGCATCAATATGGTATGGCACATGCCGCAATGGGGCTCCCAGGAACAGGTTTGGCTCGACCTGGCTTCCGACGTACTCGCTTCGGGCAAAAACAGCCGCCTCTACAAAAAACTGGTGTACGACAAACAGATATGCTCCTCGGCATTTGCCTTTATCAATGCTTCCGAAATATCCGGCGAGTTCATCATTCAGGCCAATGTAAAAAAAGGCAAAACACTCGAAGAAGTGGAAGCCGGCATCAACGAAGTGCTGAACGATTTTCTGACTAACGGCCCGACCGACGAAGAAGTGAAACGCGTCAAGGCAGCCTATTTTGCCAATTTCATTAAAGGCCTCGAACGTATCGGCGGCTTCGGTGGCAAAAGCGATATCCTGGCGCAAAATACCGTATACGGCAACAGCCCCGACTACTACAAAAAAGTGCTGCGTTGGTACAACGAAACCACCGCCAAAAACATCCACGAAGCAAGCAAAAAATGGCTCACCCGTGGCCGCTTTACCCTGACCTGCACGCCGTTCCCGGAATACAACGTGACCGGCACAGAAGCAGACCGCAGCAAGGCGCCCGAGGTGAACACCGCCGTAAACGCCCAGTTCCCCGATGTACAGCATGCCACGCTGGCCAACGGCATGAAAGTGGTGCTCACCCGCCGCACGGAAAGCCCGACCATGGTCATGAGCATGATGTTCGACGCAGGCTACTGCACAGACAAAATGGGTGGCAAGCCCGGTCTGGCCAACCTCTCCATGAACATGCTCGACGAAGGCACCAAGACGCTCAACAGCCTGCAAATCAATGAAAAACTGCAACTGCTCGGCGCCTCGCTGAATACTTTCAGCGACCTGGACTATTCCTACGTCTCCCTGAATGCGCTCAAACAGTCGATCGATCCGGGTCTCGACCTGATGGCCGATGTAGTGCTGAACCCGGCCTTCCCGGCTGCCGATTTCGATCGCCTGAAGAACCAGCAGATCAGCGGCATCCAGAATGAAAAGAAAAGCCCGCAGGGCATGATCATGCGCGTGATGCCCGAACTGCTCTACGGCAAAGACCACCCCTACGGCATGCCGATGAGCGGCACCGGCGAAGAAGACGCCGTCAGCAATATGACGCTCGACGACGTCCGTGGTTTCTACCAGCGCTGGCTGCGACCCAACAACGCCACGATCGTGGTAACAGGCGATATCACCATGCCCGAACTGGTGGAAAAACTGGAAAAACGCTTTGCCAAATGGAATAAAGGCGACGTTCCCAAAAAGGTGATCCCCGAAGTAAAATCCTCCAACAGCGGCAAGATATTCCTGGTCGACCGCCCGGAAAGCCAGCAAACATTCATCGTTTCCGGCTACCTCACCAAGCCCTACGGCCAACTCGACGAAACTGCCATCGAGCAAATGAACAATGTACTCGGCGGTGATTTCACCAGCCGGATCAACATGAACATACGGGAAGACAAGCACTGGGCCTATGGCGCCGGTTCCTTTATCTCCAACACCGCCGGACAACGGCCTTACCTGGTTTTTGCGCCGGTTCAAACCGACAAAACCAAGGAAAGTGTGCAGGAGATCATCAAAGAGGTCAACCAGTTTGTCGGCGACAAACCCATGACGCAGGCAGAATTCGACAAGACCAAACAAAACACGGTCATGGGCATGTCGGGTATGTGGGAAACCAATAATGCCGTCAACGCCAGCGCCCGCAACCTGGTAAAATACGGTTTGAAAGACGACTACTGGAAAACGTACAGCCAGCGCGTCCAGAACCTCAACCTGAAAGACGTGCAAAACGTAGCCAAAACCATCGTTCAACCCAACAACATGGGCTGGTTCATGGCCGGTGATGCAGAAAAGGTACTGCCCGGACTGAAAGAACTCGGCATGGAGGTCATCCAGATCGATGCCGACGGCAAGGTGGTAGGCAAGAAGGCCAAGCCGTAATATACCGAAACAACCATTTTTACGGGCCGTCCCTGCACATTTCAGGGACGGCCCTGTTTATTTCCAAAACTGCATTTGCAGTACATAAACGTCGGCTAAACGGTATACTATGACTGTCGTTTACCCGTTTTATCGGACGCAAATACCACATCACTGCCAACCCTTTGCACCATGCCTTTTTACCCGTCCCGTTTCAGGCGAAACGCGTTGATTACGCTGCTTTTGTTATTTGCCTTGCTCCAGACAACTTCAGGACAGGCGCCGGCTTCCAATGCCGGACAAGTCGACTCCACACGCCATATTCTGCTTGTTTTTTCTGGCTCCGACTGGTGCCTGCCCTGTATCAAACTGGAAAAACAGATCCTGTCAGACAGCAGTTTCCTGGACTTTGCCGCAACACATTTACAGGTGATAAAGGTCGATTTTCCCCAGCGCAAAAAACTCTCCGGGGAACAAATGAAGGAAAACGAAACCTGGGCCGAGCATTACAACCCGGAAGGCACTTTCCCCAAACTGCTGCTGCTGAACCCCGATCGTTCGGTCCGCGCCATACTGTCGTGGACAAACGAAAACACGGCATCCTTTATCGGACAGGTTGAACAACTGTTAAACACCAATTAATGGTTCGGGAATATCGCAGGACAGCCCGGCACATGGGTTCCGTTTTTGAATTTGCAGTTGTCGCCTCCGGTGGCCCGGCAGAAGGAGAAAACCTGCTTGATCTGTGTACCGCAGAGGTCAGGCGGATTGAAGCCCTGCTCACCGAGTTTGAATCTCGTTCGGATACCTGCCGCATCAACCAGTCCGCCGGGAAGGCTCCGGTGCGCGTTTCGGGAGAGACATATTCCCTGCTTCAGCGCTGTCTCGACATCTCCCGGATGACCGGTGGCGCGTTCGACATCAGCGCTGGCGCCTTGAAGAAACTGTACCGTTTTGACAACACCCCGGCGGCGTATCCGCCATCTGAAGAGATCGATGCTGCCTTGAAAAACTGCGGCTTTGGCAGGATACTGTTACTGCCCAATTATGAGGTGCTGCTGCCCGATCCCGGGATGCGGATCAACTTTGCAGCCATCGGGAAAGGTTATGCGGCCGACCGTGTCCGGAGCCTGTTGAAAAGCACCGGTGTCGTTGGCGCCGCCATCAATGCCAGCGGCGATCTGAGCGTGTGGGGCGCCCGGGCAGACGGGACGCCCTGGAAGATCGGGGTGGCCCATCCGGATCAACCCGACCGGATCATGATGTGGTTGCCTGCGGGAAAAGGGTTATGCCTGGCGACCTCCGGCAATTACGAACAATATTTCGAACACATGGGCGCCCGTTATGGCCACACCATCGATCCCCGCAGCGGCCGGCCGGTCACCGGCATAAAAAGCGTCACGGTGATCAGTCCCCGTGCAGAACTTTCCGACGCACTGGCCACTGCGGTTACCGTCATGGGCAGACAGGACGGCATCGAATTCATCAGCCGGCTTCCGGAAACCCATTGTATTATTGTGGACGAAAATAACCGGGTACACACTTCCCCAAACCTAGAGTATCATGGCAAATAAAACACTCTATTGCTGTATGCTGGCATTGTTGACAGCGCTCGCCTGCGCGGGCTGCCAACAGGTAAAGCCCTACCAGCGCGTCTACCTGAACGATCAGGCCATGCAGCCCGGGCACCGGCCCGGCTGCAAATTTGAACAAAATGTGCAAACCTACCGGGAAGGGGCTACCGGTGGCGGCAGCGGAAAACCCAGCGGCGGGTGCGGATGTAACTGAGCGGAAATGAAACTCAAACTACACTTCATGCTTGGCCTGCTGATGTCGTGGCTGTCGTCTTTCGGACAGCGCCAGGATAGCATTGGCAATAAACGCCGGTTGAATCAAACCGACATCTCTATCGTTTATGCCCATTATCTGCAAGACGGCGACCATTCGGCCGTAACAGGCGGCATCGGTACGGAAAAACTGCAGGTGTACGCACCCGAAATCTCCGTGACACACCGGCGCGATTCGATCCGGACCCTGTCGCTGCAGGCAGGTGTCGATATGATCACTTCCGCCTCGACCGACAAGATCAATTTTGTCACCTCATCGGCTTCGTACCGCGATATTCGGGGGCACGCCGTGGCAGGATATGAACGTCATCTTCCGCACAGCGGCTGGTCTGCCGGCGTTACCGGGGCTTTTTCCGTAGAATCCGATTACCTGTCCTTCGGTGGCGGGCTCCAGGCCCGGCACAGCAACCCTGCCCGAAACCGGGACATCGTGCTGCGGCTCGAAGCCTATTTCGACGATATGCGCTGGGCGCTTTTTCGCTCCGATAAAAAGGCGACACTGATTTATCCCGTCGAACTGCGCGGCACCAAATGGTTCGATGTTTACAAGCGCAATTCTTTCAACCTGGACCTTGGCCTGTACCAGGTACTCAACCGGCGCATGACGCTGGCACTTTTTCCCGGAATCAGTTACCAGAAAGGCCTGCTATCGACGCCCTTCCACAGGGTGTACTTTACCGACGGCAGCAAACGCGTCGAGAACCTGCCGATGGAGCGGCTGCGCATCCCGTTCGGCATACAACTCAATACCTTTTTGTTCGACCGCTACATCATTCGCAGTTATTACCGCTTTTATTGGGACGATTTTGGCATAACAGCGCACACCGTCGACCTGGAAACCCCTGTAAAGTTCGGCCCGATGTGGACGGTGTCCCCCTTTTTCCGTTTTTACACACAGACACAGGCGCGCGATTTCAGGCCCTATGCTGGCCACGACCCCGGGCAGGCTTTTTATACCTCGGACTATGACCTGTCCGCATTTCAAAGTTACAAGACAGGGCTCGGGTTGCGTTTTGCCCCGTTCCGCCATGTGTATAAAAACTGGAATTTCAATGCCGCCGAATTGCGCTATGCATGGTATCGCCGCAGCGACGGGCTCTCCGCCCACATCATTTCGCTGCTGCTGGACATCAACAAATCATAGCAGTCAGAAAAAAACGGGCGCGTTGCCCAGTAGTTCCTGCCAGATCAGGGCAACCGTTGCCAATACCGGGTAAAACACTTTCCGGACATAAAATTTCAGGCGTTTCCGGTTTGGGCGAATACCCAGTTTTTCCAGGAGGTAGGAATAAAACGTAGCATCCTGGTCCTCCGTCATGTCGTGTTTTTCATTCATGAGGCATTTGCCGAAAAAAGCAAATTGAAGCATGACGGCAGCATAAACCGGAATCGACCATTTCCAACTGACCAGAAAAGGCGCAACCCAGGCCAACAGGGTTACGAACAGGTGGAACCAGAAGGCCAGGGAAGACAGGAGTAATTGTTTGGTCATCGTAAAAGTGTTACCTGGATGAATAAATGTGTTGAAGCAAAATGCGGCGAATGATTTAGGCCACCCGCTTTTTCATCAACCAGTCAGGCTGCGGATCGTCGCCTACCCAAAAGGTTTCGACGCCAAAAATAGAAAACCCGTTCTTTTCGTAGAAAGAGATCGTGCGCGACGATTTTTGCCATACGCTCAGCCATACCCATTCCGCCCCGGTTTCCCGTGCGCGGTCTTCGGTAAAGCCCAGCAACTTAGCCCCCAGGCCCTTGCTTTGGATGCCTTTCAAGACATAAATGCGTTCGAGTTGAAGGGCCGGGGAGCCATCCCAGTCGTGCAGGGGCCGGCAATTGATATTCAGTTTAAGGTAAGCCACTACCTGGCCTTCCAAATCAAACAGGTAGAATTCGGAACCGGGATGTTCCAGTTCTGCCGCCAGGTAATCTGCTGCAAAATGTTCCTGGCAGTACGCTTCGAAATCATCCGGATCGTTGTCGTACTGCCAGGCTTCACGGAACGTGCGTTCGGCGAACGTGCGCAAAACCTCCAGGCTCCCTAAATCGACCCGGCTGAAAGAAAGGCCATTCTTCATTGATCGTCATTCGTCATTTTCGGCATCATTCAAACTTGAATTACGCCCGGATTGAACTTCTCCACAGGCGCGTTATTGGCCGCTTCAATACCCATGCTGATCCACTGACGGGTGTCGCGGGGATCGATAATAGCATCCACCCAAAGCCGTGCGGCGGCATAGTAAGGGGTGGTTTGGGCATCGTAACGGGCCTTTATTTTTTCAAACAATTCACGTTCTGCATCCGGGTCGGGGGCTTCGCTTTTTCGCTTTAGCGATTCCACCTGTATCTGCGTCAGCACTTTTGCCGCCTGTTCGCCGCCCATCACGGCAATTTTGGCAGTCGGCCATGCGGCAATAAGCCGGGGGTCGTAGGCCTTGCCGCACATGGCGTAGTTGCCCGCCCCGTAGGAATTGCCGATGACAATGGTGAATTTGGGCACCGTGGAGTTCGCCACGGCATTCACCATTTTAGCGCCGTCTTTAATAATGCCCCCGTGCTCGGAACGGGTGCCGACCATAAACCCCGTGACGTCGTGCAAAAAGACGAGGGGTATCTTCTTCTGGTTACAGTTCAGGATAAAACGCGTGGCTTTGTCCGCAGAATCGGAATATATCACCCCGCCGAACTGAATTTCACCTTTGGCATTTTTCACCACCTGGCGGTTGTTCACCACAATGCCGACGGCCCAGCCGTCGATTCGCGCGTATGCGCAGATGATCGTCTTGCCGTAGTGTTCCTTGTATTGGGTCAGTTTGCCTTCATCCACCAGCCGGCTCAGAATTTCGAGCGTATCGTAGGGTTTGGTGGCGTGCTCGGGAAAAATATCGAAAATATCCAGCGGTTTTCCGGCGGCAGGCTTCGCTTCGGTCCGGTCAAAACCGGCGGTGTCGAAGCGCCCGAACTTATCAACCAGGTCCTTAATGGTGTCGAGGCAGGTTTTGTCGTCGGGCATTTTATAATCGGTAATTCCGGAAATCTCGGAATGGGTCGAAGCACCGCCCAGGGTCTCCTGGTCCACCTCCTCACCAATGGCGGCCTTTACCAGGTACGGACCAGCCAGAAACACGGAACCGGTTTTTTCCACGATCAGCGCCTCGCCGGACATGATAGGCAGGTAAGCGCCGCCGGCCACGCAACTGCCCATGATGGCGGCAATTTGTGGAATACCCGCCGAAGACAGCCTGGCATTGTTCCGGAAAATCCGCCCGAAGTGTTCCTTGTCGGGAAATATCTCGTCCTGCATAGGCAGGTACACCCCCGCCGAATCCACGAGGTAGATTATGGGCAGGCGGTTTTCCATGGCGATTTCCTGCGCGCGCAGGTTCTTTTTTCCGGTAATGGGAAACCATGCGCCCGCCTTCACCGTCGCATCATTGGCAACCACGATCACCTGCCGTCCGCGGACATAACCGATTACCACTACCACACCGCCCGCCGGACAGCCGCCGTGTTCGGTGTACATTTCATAACCTGCAAAGGCGCCGATCTCGATCTGCGGTTTACCTTCGTCCAGCAAATAGCCGATGCGTTCCCGGGCGGTCATTTTACCCTCCCGGTGCAGTTTCTCCATGCGTTTGGCGCCGCCACCCTCATATATTTTTTCCAGCCTGCGATTCATGTTGGAAATAGCCAGTTTCATTGCGTCCGCGTTTTTCTCGGTCTCAAGATTGATCTTTGTGTCGGGCATTTTATCGTAGTAAGTGGTGAGTTGGTAAGTAATGAGTGGTGGTAGATTGCTGCTGCAAAAATAGAAATGTACCCCGAAAGTTATCCATCCGGTAGAACCGGCCGCCGGGTCTATTGTTCATACGGGTTCAAATACATGTTGTTCTGCCCGTTTTTACACGGCGTGTGGCGCCGTCCATTGTCAGAAGATGAAAAAACAGACGCTTCGTTTTATTTCCAGACCGACCCCGTACCATCAGGAGAAAGAGCGGCTGTATCTGGAAGTGCGCCGCCGGGAGGGCCGGCTGCTTTCCGACGAGGACATGAAACATCTCCCGGAAGTGGACGCTTCAAACCCCAACAGCAGGGAGTGGCAGTGGCGCAGCCGGTCTTTCAGGCGTTTTCTATCCTGTTGTCGCCGGTTATCGGCAGGCCGGGAGCCATTCCGCCTGCTCGACCTGGGCTGCGGCAACGGGTGGATGGCCAACCGCCTGGCCGAAAACCCTGCCTGGGAAGTCTGGGCAACCGATCTCAACGTGCCCGAACTCGAACAGGGCGCCCGTCTTTTTGACCGGCAGAACCTTCACTTTGTGTATGCCGACGTCATGCAAGGCGAGTTGCCAGGGCAATACTTCGACGTTATCGTGTTGGCCGCATCAGTGCAATACTTTTCCGATTTTGCTGCCCTGATCAAAACACTCCGGAATCTTCTCAAACCAGGCGGAGAAATCCATATCCTCGACTCGCCTTTTTACAAAAATGAGGTGGAACGGGACGCTGCACGGCAGCGCACGGCAGCGTACTACGACCGCGTTGGTGTGCCGGAAATGGCGACATATTACCACCACCATATCCATCAGGATGCCAAAGCAGCCGGTGCTGTCGACCTGAACGGGCATTTTGGGGCTGCTATTTTACGAAAAATAAAATGGCTGCCGCCATTCCCCTGGTACCGGATAAGGATTGCCTAATCCAGGTATCGCTTATCCAGGTCACGATAAAAATCAATCCGGCGGTCGCGAAAAAAAGGCCATATCCGGCGGACGTCTTCCGTACGCTGTTTATCGATGTCGATCACGATATTCTCTTCTTTGTCCGGGCTGGAACAATGCAATACCTCTCCCTGCGGACCGGCCACGAAGCTCTGTCCCCAGAACTGTATCCCGCCGGTCACACCCGACCAGTCCGGCTCATGCCCCACCCTGTTTACCGTAATGACCGGCAATCCGTTGGCAACGGCATGACCGCGCTGGATGGTAAACCAGGCGCCGTGCTGTCGCTCCTTTTCGGCCTGCGTATCGCTGCTTTCCCAGCCTATGGCTGTTGGGTAGATCAACATCTCCGCGCCGGCCAGGGCCATCAACCTGGCCGCTTCCGGATACCATTGGTCCCAGCACACCAGCACCCCCAGTTTTCCAACGGAAGTCGGGATCGGGTTGAACCCCAGATCGCCGGGCGTGAAATAGAACTTCTCGTAATAGGCCGGGTCATCGGGGATGTGCATTTTCCGGTAAATGCCTGCGATAGAGCCGTCTTTCTCGAACACCACGGCAGTATTGTGGTACAAACCCGGCGCGCGCTTTTCAAACAGCGAGGTAACCAGCACGACGCCGTGTCGCTTTGCAGCTGCGGAAAACACTTCCGTATCCGGCCCCGGGATGGGTGATGCCAGGTCGAACATGCGGGTGTCTTCGGCCTGACAGAAGTAGATGCCGCAGTGCAGCTCCTGCAGGATGACGAGTTGAGCGCCCTTGGCGGCACAATCGGCGATTCCTGCCAGCGATTTTTCAATATTGTGCTGCTTGTCGTTGGTGCAGCTTTGTTGAACGAAACCTGTTCTTAACACGAGCGATTTACTTTGTACGACGGTCCCCGGTACCGTCAAATGGTGATTGTTTTTTTGCAAATCCGGGGATTTGCAGTCATTTACCGGCGTAACTGCTATTCCAGCGGTCGGGTGGTGGCCAGTTCAACCAGCCTGGCCTGCAGCATCAATTTTTCACCGGAATAGCCCGGCGCCTTATATTCCCCGGATTCGATCAATCCAAGCAGTTTTTCTGCCGCAAGTCGGCCCACTTCAAAACCGTCGTGCAGCAAAAAGGTTACCTGCGGCTGCAGGCAATAGGGTAAAAATCCGTCGCTGATACATATCACCGCGCAGTCGCCGGGAATATTCCC
Source organism: uncultured Bacteroidota bacterium (assembly GCA_937861115.1). Taxonomy (GTDB): domain Bacteria; phylum Bacteroidota; class Bacteroidia; order Chitinophagales; family Saprospiraceae; genus M3007. The sequence continues at coordinate 29,353 of CALMBD010000176.1, forward strand.
GACCGAACTGGCAATAGCAGGCAACGCACCGATGAGCACCTCATCCGTCATGGCAAAAATACCGTCGGGAGGCGTTGGCGCCGACAATAATTTCCGGGCGCATGTCTCCGCCTGCCGGGCATCGTCGGAAAAACATTCGAATTCGGGCAGGCAGCAGAGGCCATGATCGAGGAGCGCTTTGCGATAACCTTTCAGGCGGAGTTGGGTAATACTCATGGCGGGATTGCCAAAAATACCCGCAATATTGCGACAGCCCGTTTTAATCAGGTGGCTGACGGCGGTATATGCCGAATCGAAGT
>CALMBD010000177.1 GCA_937861115.1 uncultured Bacteroidota bacterium
AGGCTAAAATCCCTTGATTTATCCCGAGAATCAGGTTCATCTGTACTTGATAAGGCCTTTCACATCAGGTCATATTTGCATCAGGTTTTGCGCAAGACTCTCTTGAATCAACCTGATTTTTCACTTACAAAATTTTCAGTCATGAAAAAGACGATGCTGACAGTCCTGTCCATATGGGTCGCCATTACCCTGGTCCTTGCCCAAAACAATGCCCCCGGGCCGGGCGAAAAGGCCGGCGACAATATCGCCGAACGTGTGGAGTCTGCCGCAACAAGTAGCAGCGACCAAAAAACACTGGTCAAAGAAATAGCGGAGGCCGCAAGAAAAGCCGGAAAAGATAACCCCAATGACCCGGATAAGGTAAAGGAAGCGGTACGCAAAAAACTCGACGAAATTCGCGACCGGAAGTCGGAGAACGGGAAACCCGGCGGGAAAAACAACAAGGAGATCGAGGAATGGGTCAAAAAACTCAAAAGCGAACTGATGGATAAGGGGTATGTCGAATTGCCCGGCAGCAGCGGTACATCTTTGGTTTGCTCCGCCTCTGGCACGGGCCGTACCACCGGCCATATAGCCACCCTGACCCTGTATAATCCCTCCAGCGTACCGGTCACCACTGAGTTTAGCGCGGTATTCATTCCCTCAGACGGGCAGTACCAGCCCTATATCGTTCCGACAATCGCCAACGTAACCATACCGCCGCACACAACCGCCAATGTCCCCATTGAAGGGTACTGTGCCGATATATTCAGCAAACCGGTTCCGACCGGCGTATCCATGCCGCCTGTTGAAAACTGGATAAATATCACAGGTGCAAACGCGCTTTCCAACGACTGGCAACCCGTTGCATCCAATGGATGGAAGCCCAATAGCAATACCACAGCCCTGATTCCGGGTACCGCAAACCCGATCGGTCACACCATCGATCTGAACAGGTATCAACAGGAGGCGGCTCCGCTATTACTCGATGCCATTAACCGTATTTCAGAAGCGTATGACAGGATGAAAAGTAACGGTACGATCGATACGCCGTTCGCCGGCAACCCTGAAAAGGAACGCGAAGCCGTCATCCAGCAAACATTCTGGATTTATGCAGCAGCGCTAAGCGGTAAGGAATACACCGCAGACAATTTTTTGGACAATACCATCAGGCAATATGAGTCCAACACAGGCCGGAAAATGAGTGCTGCACCGGCAACTACCCGCGATAACATCAAAGAAGGTGCAACCGATTTCTGGGGGACTTTTCAGGCGGTAGGCATAGAAGCCAAGGTACTCGCCGCCCACCAATGACCCTTCGACCAACCATTCACCTTTTTTCATATCACATGGCAGTTGTTTGAGTTATTTCCGCCCGGCTAAAATCGCTTTTGGGGATCAAGTTGCCCTTACGTGCTACCGTGGAATGACTCAAACAACCGCTAAAAACTACGCTATATCATGAATAAGCAGCCTTTTATCCATGTATTGTTTGGAGCAGCCCTGCTGTGCCAATTCGTTGAAGCCTCCGGCCAGATACCCTGGAACCGGGTGGACCTCAGCAGCAGCCAGTCCAAGATCATAACCTCCAAAGCACCAAAAACAAGCGTTCGTTTTTCAGTCGGGTTTCCTGTCGGCGATATTCCTGATGCCGGCACGAACATGGAAGCACTGCAACAAGCCGCGTTCGCACCTGGCATCCACGAACAATTGTTTGAACAACTCGGTGGGGAGTTTATAATCGGCAACCCGTCCGGACAGCAGGGCCATACCGTGCAACAGCCCGGAAAATTGAATATCATGCCGGGCCTGCAGGTTGGCCGGCGGGTAGGCCGGCGGCTGGATATCCACGCAAACGCACAATACTATAAAGCAGAGTGGTCGGGCACATTTCCGGTCACTGTTTTTCCTCAGGACCATCCCGCGCCGAACCCACTGAACGGAACCATTGTCACCTCAACCTCCGGTTTGATCATAGAACTCGGCACAAGCCTTTTTATCACCAGGGGAGCGGTGCAACCTTATGTAAAGGCCGGAATGCGTAGCTTAACCCCGCTGGATCAGGATGTTTCGGCATCTATTCACGGCATTGTCTTTTCACCCAAAACAACGCAAATGAAGCAATCCTTTTCTCCATTCGGAGGAGCAGGCCTGCAGGTTCGACTGGGCAAACGTGTATTTGCCGATATTGAGGGGGCGTATGGGAAGATGCCCGGTGGAAGGTTGGCCTCCTCCCTGAATGCAGGTATCGGTTGGCATTTAAATTGAAATTCATTACGTTAATTTTCAACCCAAACCCCTCAAAATCTGTTCTGATTGATAACATTTTAGCCGTTTTTTCTAATTTTGCGCGCCCTGCGACATTCGCTTTACCAGCATTGGAGCAGCACAAAACCGTCTCGTTAACCGTCTATCGTCTACCGTAAAAATGATCTTCGACCTGAAAATGATCCGGGAGTTTTACAAAAACTATCCGGCCCGCGTGGATGCTGCCAAAGCAAAACTCAAACGCCCCCTCACCCTTTCCGAAAAAATACTTTTTGCGCACCTGCACGAGGAAAGTCCTCTGGCCGATTATAAACGCGGCTCCGATTACGTATTTTTTCAGGTGGACCGTGTTGCGATGCAGGACGCTACCGCACAAATGGCCCTGCTCCAGTTCATGACCTGCGGCCGGAAAAAAGTGGCCGTGCCCAGTACGGTACACTGCGACCACCTCATCACCGCTGAAGTCGGCGCCGTAAAAGACATGGAAGCCGCGCTGAATAAAAATAAAGAGGTGTTCGACTTCCTGTCTTCCGTCAGCCAGAAATACGGTATCGGTTTCTGGAAACCGGGCGCAGGCATCATTCACCAGATCGTACTCGAAAACTACGCCTTTCCGGGCGGTATGATCATCGGCACAGACTCGCATACCGTGAACGCAGGGGGACTTGGCATGGTCTCGATCGGCGTTGGCGGCGCCGATGCAGTAGACGCCATGAGCGGCATGGGCTGGGAACTTCAGATGCCCAAACTCATCGGCGTGCACCTGACAGGCAAGCTGCGCGGCTGGACATCTCCGAAGGATGTTATTCTGGCCGTTGCCGGTATCCTTACCGTTAAAGGCGGTACTGGCGCTATCGTAGAATACTTCGGTAAAGGCGCACAAAGCATAAGCGCTACCGGAAAAGGTACCATTTGCAATATGGGCGCCGAAATCGGCGCTACCACCTCCACCTTCGGCTATGATAAAAGCATGGCGCGCTACCTGAAGGCTACCGGCCGTTCCAAAGTAGCAAGCATGTGCAACAAGGTGGCTGATTACCTCACCGGCGACGCCGAATGTTATGCCAACCCGGAAAAGTACTTTGATCAGGTGATCGAGATCGACCTGTCGAAACTGGAACCGCACATCAACGGTCCTTTTACGCCCGACCTCGCATGGCCGCTGAGCAAATTCGCAGCAGCCGTCAAGAAAAACAAATACCCGGTGAAACTGGAAGTAGGCCTTATCGGCTCCTGCACCAACTCTTCCTACGAAGACCTCACCCGTGCTGCGTCGATCGCACGCCAGGCAAAGGAGAAAAACCTGGAAGTGAAGGCCGAATTTACCATCACCCCCGGTTCCGAGCAGATCCGCTTCACCGCCCAGCGCGACGGCCTGCTAAACGACTTTTCCAATATCGGCGGGGTGGTACTGGCCAACGCCTGTGGCCCCTGCATCGGTCAATGGTCGCGACATATCGACGACAAGAATCGCGCGAACTCGATCATGACCTCCTTCAACCGCAATTTTACCAGCCGCAATGACGGTAACCCCAATACGCACGCCTTCGTAGCATCGCCCGAGATCGTCACGGCATTTGCCATTGCCGGCGACCTGACCTTCAACCCGAAAAAGAGCGCGCTGATCAACAGAAAGGGCGAAGCCGTAAAACTCGACCCGCCGAAAGGCATCGAACTCCCGAAAGCGGGATTTGCCGTGGAAGATGCCGGGTATATCGCTCCGGCCAAGGGCGGCGTCAAGGTTATGGTAGACAAAAAATCGGAGCGGCTCCAACTGCTCAAGCCTTTTACCCCGATTACAAACGATCAGTTGCAAAACATGCGCGTGCTGATCAAGGCAAAAGGTAAATGCACCACCGACCACATCTCGATGGCAGGTCCGTGGCTCAAATACCGCGGCCACCTGGAAAATATTTCAAACAACTGCTACATCGGTGCTACCAACGCTTTCAACGACGAGCGCAACAAAGTGCTGAATATCGAAAACGGGCAATACATGGAAGTGCCTGCTTCTGCCCGGCTGTACCAGAAAAAAGGTATTGGTACCATTATCTTCGGAGAAGAAAACCTGGGTGAAGGCTCCAGCCGCGAACATGCTGCCATGGAACCGCGCTATCTCGGCGTAAAAGCCGTGGTGGTCAAGTCGTTTGCCCGTATCCACCAGACGAACCTGAAAAAACAGGGTATGCTGGCCCTCACTTTTGCCAACCCGGCCGACTATGACAAGGTGCGGCAGGACGATAAAGTGAGTATCCTGGGCTTCGAAACATTTGCTCCCGGCAAGCCCCTGCAAATCCGCCTCGACCATGCCGACGGCAAAAGCGAGACTTTTGATGTAAACCACACCTACAACGCTCAACAGATCGAATGGGTGATGGCCGGCAGTGCGCTGAACAAGATCAGGAAGGATTTTGGTGTGAAATAAGGTAAACAGGATTCCTGTTCCGGCCCTCTTGTATCGCCGGAATGTCATTCATTTATACGACGGCTGTTCGCGTTACGTGCGAACAGCCGTTTTTTATAGGCAATTTATTTGCGCTCACACGGGCCGCATCAAACATCAATCTGACGATATTTGCAAAAAGGTATCACATGAGAGATTTAAAATATTTGCTCGCTTATTGCATTCCGCTAAGTGCCATGATCGCCCTGTACTGGCAGGGCGCCTGGGCCTGGAGCACCGTGATCCTGGCCTTTGCGGTAATACCGGTTGTCGAACTGCTTCTGCCCGTCTCTACCTCAAATTTATCACCGGAGGAGATTTCTGTTCAATCGGGCAAGCGTGTTTTCGACTGGCTGCTTTATCTGAATGCGCCTTTGTTGTTCGGCATTTCCATCTGGTATATTTATATTGTATCAACCGCTACCCCCGATATTGTCGAATTGACGGGACTTACTTTCAGTACCGGCATCATAGTGGGCGCCAACGGCATCAACGTTGCACATGAACTGGGCCACCGGAGCAATCGAGTTGAACAGTTGCTGTCGAAAATTATGTTGTTGCCGGCACTATACCAGCATTTTTTTATCGAGCACAACCGAGGTCACCATAAAAATGTGGCGACGGACAAAGATCCGGCCTCTGCGCGCGCCGGCGAAAATGTATACACTTTCTGGCTGCGCTCTGTGGCCGGCAGCTGGCGCAATGCCTGGAAAATTGAGCAGGAGCGCCTGGAAAAGGAAGGCAAGGCACTGTGGAGCGCCGAAAATGAAATGCTGGTATATGTTGCGGTTCAAAGCCTATGGCTGAGCGCCATTGGCCTCATCTTCGGCTGGAAAGGTCTTGCAGGTGCTGTTACCATTGCTGTCATCGGCTTTTTGTTGCTTGAAACGATCAACTACATCGAGCATTACGGCCTGCGGCGCCGGTTGCTGACATCGGGACGGCCCGAACCTGTTTCTCCGGTGCATTCCTGGAACAGCGACCATCAGTTGGGCCGAATTATGCTCTATGAACTTACCCGGCACAGCGACCACCACTACAAAGCCACACGCAAATACCAGATACTGCGTCATATGGACGAAAGTCCGCAGTTGCCCTTCGGATACCCGGGCAGTATGCTGCTGGCGATCGTTCCGCCTGTCTGGTTTGCCGTAATGGATCCCCTTGTGGCCCGCACAGGGCAAAATGCAGAAATAGGGCCGGGGTGAAGTGGAATTTGGTCAAATATGCGTCCTTTGCCAAAAAGCATCCGACGCGCACCATGCTGCTCAACAAAATTCAGGACTCTATCAAAGCCTATAAGAACTGGCTGAAGCAAACCCGCCACCATCCCTTCGTATATAAATGGGAATCGCTGCAAAATTTTCAGGCGAACTGGAATCCTGAAGCCGAAGACAAGGCGTCCATGTTCGACAGTTGTTTTCACAACGACGAAACGCGGCGCCTCTGGCAAACAGAAAACTGGTACCCCAAGAAAACGATGCTCGAGTTTTGGCGCTTTTCTCCTCAAACCGCCAGCCTGATGTTTGAAGACCTTTTCAACGAGACGCGCGATGAGGGCGCCCGCATCGGCCGATTCCTGTTCGGTTGCGATATGCTGCTGCGCGATTACAGGCGCGACCACCCCGCCAGTATCGAGAACAACCACTACCACGACGACTACCGGATGATTGCACTTTATCTTGCTTTCCGGTACCCGGAATCGTACGCGCCCTACGATTTTAATACTTTTCAGAATACCATGACCTACTTCGGCGCCCGCGACGTCCCGCAGCAAAATGATTTGGTCCGCTATTTCAAAGTGCTGCGCACCTTGAAGAATTTTCTGGAAAAAGATGCCGAAGTTGCCCCTGCCATGCAAAAACACCTGCACCCCAAACGGCATTTTCAGGGAAAAACCCTCCTGTTGGCAGAGGATTTTTGCCGGTTTG
>CALMBD010000178.1 GCA_937861115.1 uncultured Bacteroidota bacterium
CCGTCTGCTGCGTATCATTCACTTTTGTATCGTGAAAAATTTATTCCACCTAAAAAGGCATCTCATGAATATGACTACGCAACCATTGCGCTTCGGAATGAAAGCCGCAGTAACCGTTTTTTTTGCCGTAATGAACCTCACGGCTATGTGGTCGCAACAGGCCACCATTTCCGGAAGGATAACCACCCTGTTCGGCCAGGGACTGGACGAAACTACCGTAGAGGTCACAAGCGCCTCGGGTACCAGTTATTTCGAATTGACCGATGGGGGAGGATATTATTCCATCACCGTTCCAACAGGAGATTCCTACACGGTCAAGCCCAATAATAGCCTCAATCCACTTTACGGCGTAAGCACCTTTGACCTGGTATACCTCGGGAATTACCTGTCCGGAGAGTTCCAGTTTTTTTCTCCGTTTCAGATCATTGCTGCAGATGTGAACGGAGATAACCAGGTTAACGGAATGGATTCTTTATTGACCCGGCAGTTGATTGTGGGGACCATCTCAACTTTGCCCAATACAGGCTCCTGGCGTTTTGTCCCGGTGGGTTATGAATTCCCGGACCCCCAGAGCCCGTTTCCATTTCCGGAATCAATTTCGATCAACAACCTGTCCGGCGATGTCATCAATCGCGACTTCTGGGCAATAAAAGCCGGTGACCTGAACTTCAGCGTCGATATCGACAGTCTGTACAACAGGGGTATCTCGGGCCGTATTCGGATCGACAGCGACAATGATTGTATCATTTCAACCGGCGAGCAGCCGCTGGAAGACTGGACCATCGTGGCCAACGGGCCGTTGGGTGCTTTTTACGGCACGACCAGTGAGAACGGCAATTACGCCATCTACCTGCCTTCCGGGACTTACGACGTGTGGCTGAACAAACCCAATAACCTCTGGGCCGCTTGCGTCGATACCCTGACCGGCATACCGGCCATGTTGCTGGATACGGCAACTTCGATTGATTTTTCAGTGCAGGCAGTCGCGGATTGCCCAAAAATGGATGTGGATATTGCCGCAAGTTTTCTGCGGCGTTGTTTTCAGAACTACTACGGGGTACATTATTGCAACAACGGCACTGTTACCGCCGAGAACGCCTATGTGGAGATCCAATTCGACTCTTTCCTCACTGTCATGAGCAGCTCCCTGCCCTGGTCGTCGGTAAACGGCAATACCTACACCTTTGATTTGGGCGACGTGGCTGCCGGAGACTGCGGCTATTTTAATGTCATCGTATCCCTCAGTTGCGACGCCGTTCTGGGGCAAACCCATTGTACCGAGGCGCATATCTATCCGGACTCCCTGTGCGCGCCCGTACCTGCGCTCTGGAACGGGGCAAACCTTGAAGTTAGCGCCGTTTGTCAGGATGATGAGGTGACCTTCACCATAACCAATACGGGCAGTAGTATGACAGCCCCGCTCGATTATATTGTGATCGAAGATATTATGATCCAGATGACCGGCGGCACGATCCTGCTCGACAGCGGGGAAGTCCACACCATTTCCGTTCCTGCCAATGGCTCCACCTGGCGCCTGGAAATGCCGCAGGTGCCGGGAAATCCCTGGAATACTTTTATCACTGCCGCCATCGAAGGTTGCGGGGAAAATGCCGAAGGCACGTTCAGTCTCGGCTTTCTCACTCAGTACCCGGAAAATGAATACGGCGGGTATACGGATATCGATTGCAGGCAAAACGTGGGCGCATTCGACCCGAACGACAAGCAGGGCTTTCCCACAGGCGTTTTTGCGGAACATTACATACCACAGGGAACCGAGATCGAATACCTGATCCGTTTTCAAAACACGGGCACCGATACGGCTTTTAACATTGTAATACTGGATACATTGTCGCCATCGCTCGATTGGGCTTCGTTGCGGCCGGGTGGCAGCAGCCATCCCTACAATTTCAGCCTGGCCGGACCGGGCGTGGCACAATTTGTATTCCAGAACATCATGTTGCCCGACAGCAATATCAACGAACCGGCCTCGCACGGCTTTGTCAAATTCGCCATTAAGCCCCGCAAGGGCTTGCCCAACCTGACAACTATTGAAAACGACGCGGCCATATACTTCGATTTCAATGAACCGGTCATCACCAACAGCACGCTGCACACGGTCGGAGAGCAATACCTGAGTGTTTCCGGATCTGCCCTCCGGCCCGGTATCGAACTGGCCGTATTTCCCAATCCGACGGCTACAAAAGCGGTCTTTTCCATACAATCGCGTTCGACGGAGCAGGGCATGATGTACCTGTACAACCTGCAAGGCCGACAGGTGCGGACGCAGCCGTTTAGCGCCAACACCTTCGAATTCGACGCGACGGGGCTTGTGCCCGGGGTGTATCTGTTCAGGCTTGATACGGCGGGTGGCGCACTGGCGGCGGGTAAACTCGTTGTTGCAGGTAAGGATTGAGCAAAAATTAATTGCGGTGTAAACAGCGCCTTTTACGGCTGGTTCTATGAAAGGGACCTGCCTGAAAGGCGCTTTTTTATTGTGCCGCTACATGGATAAGGAATCGGCGTCGCTGTACATGAACTTGTCGCCCGCATCGGATTTTCCCGTTCGAAAGAGATTTGGCCTTGGTGGTATGCAATTCCGCGTAATGGAAATATATTTCGCCGAAAATCCTTCCATTAACCAGGATGTATAAAGCCTTTATCTCCTACCGCCATTCCGAAAACGGCCGACGGCATGCCGTGGCGCTCGAAACTGCTTTGAAACGCTACGCCAAGCCTACCCTGGCGCAACCCATGAAAATCTTTCGCGACGAAAAGCACATGAAGCCCGACCTCAATCTGCCAAAACTGATCCGCAACGGCCTCGACAATTCGGAATTCCTGATTTTTCTAGCCGAGAAGGCATCTGCCGATTCGCAGTGGTGCGGCGAGGAACTGGAATACTGGTGCAATCCGGAAATGCTCAACCGCACGCAAAACCTCATTATTGTCCTGATTGGCGATAACATCGTACTGGACGGCACCGATGGTATCGATTGGGAACAAACCACCGCCTTGCCACATCTGCTGCGACCATATCTCACCTCCATTCCCCTGTACGTAGATTTGCGTTGGGCAAAAAGTGCTGCAGACACCGGTCTCCAGACTCCCCGGTACCGGCACGAGATTAATGCCCTTTCAGCCCGGCTGAAAGGTGTGAACCCCGAGGATCTGAATGACGAGGAAATCAAGGTCTACCGGCGCAACATCCGTCTGCGCAACGGGGCGCTGCTGGTGCTTTCGCTGATGCTGCTGACCTCCATCGGGACGACCCTCTGGGCGCTCGACGCGCAAAAGAAAGCCGAAGCCAGCGCTGTCGACGCGATCAAACAGCAGCAGATCGCCGAAAAAGCGCTGAACGACAAGATCGAGGAAGAGCGACAAAAAGAATTGTTGAACTCCGACAACCTCGTCAGTTCCGGCGACGTATTTGCCAATTCCTATAATTTCAAACTCGCCCTGCGGTTTTATCAAAAGGCCGACAGTATTCTTGAGCGATTCCCGGACGATCCTGAACTGCTGGATAAAAAGCGGGCGCTGCTCCGGAAAATCGACGATGTTAAGTACCAGATAAATCCCCGACAATGAAGCAGGCTCTTGTATTTCTTATTCTCGCCCTGCCATTGGCTGTTTCTGCCCAATGCAGCCTGGAAGACTACCAAACCCTGCTCAAAGAGGCCAAATCGGCTCAAAAGGACGGATTGTACAGCCAGGCGATCAACAAACTCTTCTCCGCACGGGAGTGCAGGCCGGAGAAAGATGGAGAGGTCAAAAGCAGGATTCTGGAAGTCTTTGCTGAAGTGGACGCACAGCGGGTGCTGGCGCGGAAAGCGGAAAGTCAGGCAAAAGATGCATTGCTCCAGGTGCAGAACGAACAGCGCAAAACCCGGCAGGCCCTGGAAGAAACCGGGCGTGCAAAACTTCGCGCCGACAGCGCCCTGCACAAGGCGATCGAAAGCGACTCCCTTACCCGGCTGGCCCTCGTCGATGCTGAAAAAGCCAAGCGCAAAGCCCAGAGCAACCTGGAAAAAGCAAACAGGCTGGTAAACGCTTCTTATTTTTATCTGGACAGATATGCCCTGACTTACGGTGCGGAGGGACAAACCTATGCCTACCCCTATGTCTATTATTTTATTGACAAAAACGGAGAGGAGGTCAGACACCTCGGCCGCTGGGAAAAGGCGGAGCCGTTCGACCGGTATACCGACTTCGCCCGGGTGCAGAAATATGAGCAGTATGAGCTGCACAACTATCTGCTGGATTTTGAGGGGAATCGCTACCGTTTTGCCGAAAAAACCAAAGACCTGGACGTCGATGTCACGGCATTTAAAGTGCTCGATCCGTTTAGCGGGGTCCCCGCCAGGGTATTCGACCATGAACCGCTCAAAGTCCTCCTGCTGACGCACAACCGCCTCGAAAACCTTTCGCCCAAAATCGGACGCCTTAATAACCTGGTACACCTGAACCTGGATCGCAACCAGTTTACCGGCCTGCCGAAGGAGATCGGCGATTTGAAAAACCTGGAACACCTGCACGTGTCGGAAAATGGCCTGGTATCATTGCCCGATGAATTGTGGAAACTGCCCCGTCTAAAATACTTGTGGCTGAATAACAATAACCTGCAATACCTTCCGCCGGGCATAGGGCAACTTCAAAACCTGACCAACCTGAGCCTCGCTAAGAACGAGATTGGAAGTCTGCCACCCGAGATCGGCAACCTGGAAAACCTGATGACACTGGTACTTAATTCCAACCAGTTGACGGAACTGCCGGCTGAAATAGGCAAATTGGGCAACTTGACCAACCTGGCTTTGAAAGACAATCGCCTGACCCGTTTGCCACCCGGGATCGGCAATCTGGAAAACCTGATTGACCTTGATGCCGGCGCGAATCAACTGGTTGACCTTCCGGATGAATTTGCCAAACTGAAGTATCTGGAAGACCTCGATTTACGGGGCAACCGCTTTTCCGTACTTCCGGCCGAAATTTATGGTTTAGCGCAATTGCAAAAGTTGAATGTCAGCAACAACCAGATATCGGAGATTCCGGACGGCATTGACCGGTTGCAGCAACTGAACGCCTTGTACTTGTACAAAAACCGCCTTTCCACCCTGCCGCCCGGTCTCTGGCAACTCAAAAACCTGACAATACTCGACCTGGAAAAGAATCAACTGAAGGTACTGCCCGTCGAAATCGGAAATCTGGAAAATTTGACGAGACTTGACCTTGGGTCAAATCAATTGACCTGCCTGCCTGCTACTTTGGCGCGGCTGGAAAACCTGACCAAACTGGTGCTCAGCAACAACAACCTCGACAGCCTGCCCTCCGGCATCGCCCGCCTGAAAAACCTGAAGCACCTGAATCTCTACGGAAACGAACAATTGGACGCCGATGCCATATACCGGCTGGTTTCAGCATTTCCCCAGGATATCATGCTCGCAACCGATCTTGATGGCGGCAACTCGATGGAAAATAAATTACTCGTCAACATAGATTCGTCGAAACTCGATTTTTCCCGCTGCGCAGCCCTGGAGCGCCTGACCGAACTGTGGCTCTACGACGACCAATTGGCCGAACTGCCATCCGTGATCGGCCGGATGAAGCGCCTCGACAAACTGGTCATGGGGAAGAACCGGCTGGAAACACTTCCGGCGGCAATCGGCGACCTGACGCTGTTAACCGAATTGCACCTCGGCGAGAATAGACTGACAGCGCTGCCTCCGGAAATTGGAAGATTGGAAAGCCTCACCCACTTGGGGCTGAGAAAAAACCGTTTGAAGGAACTGCCCGATTCCCTTGCACAGCTGGAAAACCTGATCGAACTGGACCTGAGGGGCAATGAATTTACCCGGTTGCCGGCCGTGATCCTTCAAATGAAAAACCTGCAAAAACTGGATATCTCCTACACCGGGATTACCAGTCTGCCCCCTGAAATCGGACATCTCAAAAAATTGAATTCTCTGGCATTTTCCCTCGACATGTTTTCTGAAGCAGAACAGCAGCGGATCCGGAAGTTGCTTCCGGATTGCGAACTGGTAAAACAATGATTGCTTTTTGACTCCGTTTTGCCACCTGGATATTCGACACGCAATATGAAAACACATTTTCTTTTTCTGTTTTGGCTTTTGCCCCTTTACTCCGTTGCCCAATGCAGCCTGGAGGACTTTCAAAGTTTAATCCAGGAGGCCAGGATCGCGCAAAAAAAAGGTAAATACGATCTGGCCATCAACAAACTTTTTTCCGCGCGGCAGTGTCGGCCGGAGAAAGAAAAAGAGGTCAGGAAGATGGTGCTGGACGTGTTCACAGAGGTAAATCTGCAGCGGGAAGAAGCCGGCCGGCAACGGGATTCCGCGCGCATGGAAAGAAACAGGGCACTTCGACAGGCGGAACAGATCATGAGACAGCGGGATACTATAGCGCTCGAACGCAACAATGCACTGAAAAGCGCGGAAGAAGCGGGTAAGCAGCGCGATTCAGCCAGGATTGAAAGAAACAATGCCATTTACCAAAGAAAAATTGCGGAAGAAAAAGCGCGGGAAAATTATGCCAATAACCTTGCTTACAAAAGCCAGGTTGCGCTTCGCGAGGGCAACCGCACTACCGCCCTTCGCATAGCCGAGTTTGCCCAACGATACGTACACGACGACAATCCCAACGTAACCCGTGCCATCGGCGATGCACTGTACTACAACGATCATCCCGACAGTACCCACCGGCTTCCCTGGTATTTCAATCTTCACGGGCACACCAAACAGGTGACCAGTGTCGCCTTTTCCCCGGATGGCAAGAGACTGGCCGCCGGTTCTGCGGACAACACTGTCAAGGTCTGGGATCTTGCCTCCGGGGCTCTTCTGTTCACCTTGAAAGGGCCTGCCGATATCTCGTGTGTTGCATTCTCTCCTGATGGCCAATTTCTGGCTGCGGGGTTCTCTGCATTGTCTACAATCCTGATCTGGGAATTATCAAAAGGGAAAATTCACACCATGCTCGAAGATTACACGGAAGGCGTTCGAAGCGTCATATTTTCTCCCGACGGCAAGCGGCTGTTGACCCTTACCGGTGTGCCCAGCATTATGATGTGGGAAATTGCCACGCAAAAGGTCTTGCTAGACATCTACAGCGAAAAGAACGAGCCCTCCTGCGTTGCGTTTTCTCCTGACGGCAAGTATTTTGCTACGGGGTATTTTACAAATGATTCTTCAATTAAAATTTGGGATTCACTCAAAGGCAAGGTGGTTCAGACCATCGCGAGCCTGAGATATGGGGTCAACAGCATTGCTTTCTTGCCGGATGGACGACGGATTGCAACTGGTTCGGAGGACCGGACTCTTAAGATATGGGACGTAAGTTCCGGTGCAATAATGGAATCGTTCGAAGCGGGCGGCGGCGCAGAATTCCGGGGTGTCAGGAACGTCGTTTGTTCCCCGGACGGTCGGTTTATCGCGACGCGATCGTACGACTATCCGGCGAAAATCTGGGATTTGTCGACGGGAAAACTTGCGATGACACTCGTGGCCGACGGCCCGCTGGAAGGGGGCGGGCACCATGCCATTGCCTTTTCGCCTGACGGGCGGCGGTTCGCGGCAAGCGGAAGTGATTGCACAGCCCAGGTCTGGGAATTGCCCGATGACAGAACTGCCCCTGTCCTGAAGGGACATAACAATTATATCTGGAGCCTGGCTTTCTCGCCGGATGGCCGGAGGCTTGCTACAGGGTCGCAAGATTATAGTGCGGTAGTATGGGATGTGTCGACAGGCAAGCCAATAAAAAAGATTTCGGACTTCTTCGATGCCGTATTTGGTGTTGCCTTCTCACCGGATGGGAAACGACTTGCAACAGCGTCTTACATTGACCGGACAATTAAAATTTGGGATGTATCTTCAGACAAACCTGTGAATAAACTGGAAACGCTGAATGAATACGCCGGAAAAATCGCTTATTCACCGGACGGACGATTTCTGGCAAGTGACGCCGGTGATTTTTCTGTCAAAATCCGGGATATGTCGGCGGGCAAGGAATTCTTGTTGCTCAACGGCCACCGGGAAGCCATTGGAGGAATCGCGTTTTCTCCCGATGGCAGCAGTTTAGCCACCGGATCATGGGACAAAACCGTCAAAATATGGGATATGTCAACCGGCGAGGCCACGTTGACACTCAAAGGGCATACCGACCGGATATACAGCGTCGCTTTTTTTCCCGACGGCCAGCGGCTGCTGACAGGTTCCATAGACAGCACGGCCCGAATCTGGGATTTAACTACCGGAAAGATCATAAATACGATTACCGGCCATGCGGGCTGGGTACTAAGCGTTGCCGTTTCTCCGGATGGCCGGCAAATGGCGACAAGCTCCACGGATCAGACGGTCAAAATGTGGGATGTGGCAACTGGTAAACTCTTGTATACCCTGCCTTGCCGGACCAAATGGATATGGAGCATTGCCTTTTCTCCCGACGGTAAATGCCTCGCTTCAGGTGCCTGGGACAATACTGTTAAAATATGGAGGACGGGCATGCCGGAATACAGGTTGGCCGGCCTCACGGGGTTTGAACTTCAAAAATATGGCCTGGATGAATTGCTCGATCAGAGGCCTGAAAACGTGGAAATGTTGTTAAAAACCGAATCCTTATGGCAAATTGTTGCCTTTGCCGACCTGTACGCCGATAAAATCCGACAGACGCGCGCACCAAAAAGAGAAGACTACGAGCGGGCGATGCGGCTGTACGAACACTGCCTGAAAAGCCGCGATGCGGCAAATTATGTCGAACGACAGGTAGCCGAACTGAATAAGTTATGGAAGAAGTAATGAGCAGCGCAGAGGTGTCATCCGCTTCTGTGTCTCGATGATCCCTCACACCGGATCCACATCTACGGCTACCAATACCCTGCCCAGGCCCGACTTGCCGGTCATAATCTCTGTCACGTATCGGATCAGGGCTTTGGTATTCGCCAGCAGCGGCGCCGATTTTTCCAGTTTGAGCATGATCTCTTCTGCATAAAGCCCCCTTACGCGCGGGATGTGCGGGAGCACAGGCCCGAGCACGCGGGCGCCGAGTTTTGCCTTGAGTTGCTGGCCGAAAAACGCCGCAGCCTCGTGTACGGTCCTGGCATCGCGGTGCCGCAGTGTGATGTGGATCAGTCGCTGGTAGGGCGGGTACCGGAACTCGCGGCGCTCATCCAGTTCCCGGGTAATGAATCCTGTAAAATCGCCTTTCAGCACCTCCTGCAGCACAGGATGGGCCGTGTCGTAGGCTTGCATCAGTACTTTGCCCTGTTTGTTTTTACGGCCGGCGCGGCCGGCTACCTGGGTCAGCAACTGGTATGCCCGTTCGCCTGCGCGGAAATCCGGAAAGCGAACCAACTGGTCGGCGCTGAGGATACCCACGATGCCGACGTTGTCGAAATCCAGTCCTTTGGTCACCATTTGGGTGCCTACCAGGATGTCGAGCCGCTTTTCCTCGAAATCATTGAGCAGGTTCGACAGGCTGGTTTTGGAACCCGCGGTATCGAGGTCCATGCGCCCGATCCTGGCTTTGGGCAGGAACAGTTTGAGTTCGTCTTCGATCTTTTCCGTACCGAAACTGAGCAGAGTGATCTTGCCGCTGCCGCAGGCCGGGCAGGTCGGAACGGGTTCGCGCTGGTAGCCGCAATAGTGGCAGTGCAGCCGATTGGTGTGTTTGTGGTAAGCGAGACTCACATCACAGTGTATGCACATGGCTGTCCAGCCGCACACCTGACATTCCAGAATCGGCGCATAGCCGCGCCGGTTCTGGAACAGAATCGCCTGCTCGCCGTTGTCGAGCGCTGCCTGCAGGGCCTCCAGCAGGGGCGTGGAAAAGATGCTTTGCATCTGCTTTTTCCTGTGTTGCTCGCGCAGGTCGACGGGCAATATTTCCGGAAGCTGGAGTCCGCCGAAGCGTTCGTTCAGTTCGATCAGGCCGTATTTGCCCGACTGGGCATTGTGGTAGCTTTCCAGTGACGGGGTAGCGGTCCCCAACAATACTTTTGCGCCGTAGAGATTGGCCAGAAAAATGGCCGTATCGCGGGCGTGATAACGCGGAGCGGGGTCGAACTGCTTGAACGACGGATCGTGTTCCTCATCCACGATGATGAGTTGAAGGTTGCGAAAGGGCAGGAACAGCCCCGAGCGGGCTGCCATGATCACGGGTTGTCCGGCGCCGGCGCTGCGCCAGATCTCCACTCTTTCGTTGTAGTTGATCTTCGAATGATAAACCGAGATATCCTTGCCCATGATGCGCTGCAGTCGGCCGACCAGTTGGGTCGTCAGCGCAATTTCAGGCACCAGGTACAGCACCTGACCGCCCCGGCTGATCGTTTCCCGGATTACCTCCAGATAGATGCGCGTTTTCCCGCTGCCGGTAACGCCGTGCAGCAGGGCGACATTTTTTCTCTCAAAACTGTCTTTTATCGAGGCTAATGCTTGCGTTTGTTGCGCAGAAAGTTCACCGGCATCCGCAAGTTCGTCTTCATAACCGCTCAGGCGGCTTACCTCGTGGTGGTATATTTCCAGGATACCGTTTTTGACCAGCGTCTGCAGGGAAGCGGGTGAAACATCTGCCTTTTGCAATACCTCCTGCTTCAGCACCACGGGCCGTTTTTTTTCCAGGCTGAGATAGGCCATGAGTATTTCTACCTGGCGCTCTTTTTTTTGCAGGGTCTCGAATACTTCCCGGAGCAGCTCGGGTTGTGTCCGAAAAGGCTCGGCCAGGCGAACGGCACTTACTTTTTTGGGTTTGAACTTTTCCTGGAAGTCTTCCCGCAGAAAAAGCACCCCTTTGTTCAGCAGGCGCTGCACCACCGGGAAAACGGTTTTTTTGTTGAGTATCTTCCGGGTGTCGTCGATGGTGACTTCGTTTTGGATGTGCAGCGCCTCCGCGATCAGGTATTCGTCGTTGTCGAGTTCCGAAAAGTCGTCGCCGTAGAGGGCGTTAAAAACCAGTTTGGTTTCGCTGGTCAGTTTCAGGTGGCCGGGCATGGCTGCCTGCATGACCTCGCCGAGGGTGCTGCAATAATAATCGGCTATCCAGTCCCAGAGTTTGAGTTGCTGGGGCGTGACCACCGTTATGTCGTCAAGCACGGCAATGACCTGCTTGGTCGCGTATTCCGGCTTTTCATGGTGGACGCGCTCGATCAGGCCGCTGTACAGTTTGCTCTGTCCGAATTGCACTTCTACCCGCACACCGGGTTGCACGGACGCGGCAAGGTCGTCCGGGACCGCATAGGTATAGGTGCGTTTGGGCAGCGGCAGCGGTAGAATGATGTCAGCGTACGTGTCGATGGTGCGATGTATTTACCCACCCGAAGCATACCGGGATGGCGATCGAATGTAGAACAGTTTCAGGCGTCAAACGTAAAACAAAAAATTTTTTATGCATTCCCGAAACCATCAAACGGAAGAATTAGTTTATTTTTGTGACACTTTTGAATCGGGATACGCTGTTTCGGTTCTGTATTTTCATTTTTGTTCACCAAACTTATCTACTAATTGGCATTTAAACCTTACCGACCCAAACCGCCGGGCAGTCGTCCTCCCGGTTCACGTCCGGGCGGCCCTCGTCCGTTTAATCGCGGTCCCCGCCCTCCAGAGCACAACATCAACAGTTTTATCCGCGCCAATGAAGTGCGTCTTGTAGGCGAGAACCTGGAAGAGATCACAGAAGCTGTTGGCGAAAAAGTTGAAGCCGGCGTATATGCAACATCGAGGTTGCAGAAGTGGGCGGAGGAAATGGGACTCGATCTTGTAGAAATTTCTCCGAATGCGGATCCCCCAGTTGTACGGATCGTAGATTACAACAAATTCCTGTACCAGAAGAAGAAGAAAGAAAAAGAGATGAAGGCCAACTCCGTTAAAGTGGAGTTGAAAGAAATCCGTTTCGGCCCCGAAACCGGCGACCACGACTTTGACTTCAAAGTACGGCACGCCAAGAACTTTCTGATGGAAGGCAACAAAGTTAAAGCCTACGTACAGTTTCGCGGTCGGGCCATCGTCTTCAAGGACCGCGGCGAACTGCTGCTGCTCCGTTTCATGAAGGAACTGGAAGATTACGGAACGGCAGAACAACTGCCCCGTATGGAAGGAAAGCGCATGAACGTCATCCTGTCGCCTAAAAAGACGGGTATGCCCAAGAAAAAGGATTCATAAACAGGCGCCGGACATATTTTCCGAACAATTTTAAACTTTTCTTTTGCGCTTAGCGCGGGAGTGATACCTTTGCGCTCCATTTTTAACACACATCATTTTTGTTATGCCGAAAATGAAGACCCACTCCAGCGCCAAGAAGCGTTTTAAAGTAACCGGCACTGGAAAAATAAAGCGCAACCGCGCCCGGCTCCGCCACATCGCGAGCTCCAAAACGAAGAAGCAGAAGCGCCACCTGCGCGGCAGCGTCATTGTTGACGCCTCCGAACACGCACGTATCGAGCGACTGCTGGTGATTTGATCCGTCCCGGTTGAGACGGCTTATCGCCCGTTTTCCCAAAGCCTGCAATTCCCTGAAGCGGGACTTGTTTAACCACCTTATTTTTTAACGAGGATACCGGCAAAAGAGAAGGCAACGAAAGTTTGTAGTGGCCCATGGTAAACATACCAACCTGCTACGCATCACTTTCCGACCCCCTTCCCCGGTATTGCACTAAAAAATTTTTATTCATGCCAAGAGCAACCAACAACCCGGCCAGCCGTGCCCGCCGGAAAAAAATCATGTTAGCCGCACGCGGCTTCTTCGGCGCCCGTTCGAAGGTTTACACTGTAGCGAAGAACACCCTTGAAAAAGGCTGGCAATACGCTTTCCGGGATCGCAAGTACAAAAAACGCACCTTCCGCCGGCTGTGGATAGCCCGTATTAATGCCGCCACACGTTCGGAAGGCATGAACTACAGCCGCTTTATCCATGCACTGGGTCAAAAAGGTATCGGCCTGAACCGCAAGGCACTGGCCGACCTGGCACTCAACCATCCGGCAGCGTTTAAAGCGATTGTCGACGCCGTTAAAGCGAAGGGATAAGAAAATTCATTCCTGTTAAAATCTACGAACGAGGAATCTGCGCACTGCGGGTTCCTCGTTTCGTTTTGGTCAAAATAATGATTCAATAAACTTGTCGCAGTACTTAAATTTTCCCGTTTCTTCAGAAAAATGCCGAAAATGCCGGAACTTGAGCCTTGTTTTGGATCAAATATCTCACTATCAGTGATTTCCAAACCGATTCTTCACATTCAACAACCTGAACTATGAAAAAAACTGTACTCCTGCTGTGCGCGATTGTTTGTCTTGCACGGGCCGGCGCTCAAACGTGCATGCCGGATTCGTCTATCCTGGGCACCAACCAGATCGTCTCTCCGGCGCCGTGGACTCCGGACTTCCCTTTCATTAATACACTTCCGGCCTGTATCGGAGAACCTTACCTCCAGTCTGTCACCTTTAACGTGCCCGACACTGCTGCCATTCCGAACGTACCGTTTCCCGTTCCGATCAACAGCATCACAGTGGCTACAACCGGCGCAGTAGAAAACCTGCCGGCTGGCATTACGTATCTCTGTGATCCTCCGAACTGCGTTTTTCAGAAAAACACCCTGGGCTGTGTGCTGCTGTACGGAACCCCCACCGGACCGACAGATACTGCGGACCTGACGATCAATGTAAAGGTTAGCTCGCCGCTGTTTGCTGTGCCGATTCCGCTCAAGTTTCCGGCCGATGTTGCACCCAGTTCGCACTATTACATCGTTGTCAAAAACATGGGTGAGTGTGCCGTAGGCACGAGCGACCTGAGCGGTCAAATCGCTTCGGTGAAAAACGTTCCCAACCCCTTTGGAGATCAGACACTTATCAGTGTTGAATCGAATGTGAGCGGGACGTTTCGTTTCGAAGTGTTCGACCTGACCGGCCGCAGTATCCATCACCAGAATGTCAATATGCTCACAGGCTCCAACCAGTTTACCTTCGAAGCGGGTGAACTGCCCAACGGCGCATACTACTACACCCTGGGCAACGCCGATGGCAGGGTATCGCGCATGATGGTCATTTCCAGGTAACAGCCAGTTGACAGTAACAGAGGTCGGTAGCAGTTGGCAGCGTTGATATTCCATCTCACTGCCAGCTGCTACTGCCTGCTCCCAACTAATCCTCCGGTCTCTTTGAAAAGTCGTTGCCGCCTTACGGCTTCTTATCCGATCCTGCCCCTCTTCGCGCGACGCATTTTTTCACAAATAAAACCGGTTGTACCATGCAACAACGCTATCACCTGCTTCCTTTTATTCTCCTGTTCTTTATTACAGCCCTGAATGCCCAAACCGGTTGCCCGGGTTGCACTGTGAATCTTCCGGCCGGACTCCCGGCCGATACCCTGTTCCTCCAGGATTTACCCGACGGGGAACACGGTATGTATTACAGCCACGATCTCTCTTTTCGAATGCCCAAAACGACCACTCCGGTTCATGCTGTGGACAGCACGACACCGGCAGGGTTACCGATCTCAAAAATTGAAATTATCTCCATTGGTGGTCTGCCTCCCGGGTTGCATTGGGAACCCAACCAATGGGTGTTTGAAACTGATACCCAAACGGACGGCTGCGTCAAGTTTTGCGGCACGCCCACGCAGACCGATACCTTCGTCATGACGGTGACCGTGAAGGCTACGGTGCTGTTCTTCAGCCAGGAAACTTCTTTCCCGCTGGTGCTGTATGTGGCGCCGAAGATCAGTACGACGGAGGGCTTTACCATGACCAATTTTACCGGATGCGGCTCGGCAGAAGTATCATTTTCCAACAATATTCCTTCCGGCGGCCTGCCGGGCTTTACCTACACCTGGGATTTTGGCGACGGTACGACCTATAATGGAGAAAATCCGCCGCCGCACGTTTACAATACGCCGGGAATTTACCCGGTAAACTACCACGCCAAGGTCGACACGGCAGCCTATATCCTGGAAAGTGTCACCATATTGGAAGTGGAGTGTGTCGATCAGCTCGGGGTAGGGCTTCCCGATCTGTACTTTTTTGTGTACGGGCCCGGCGGGGTGAAACTATTCGACTCGTCGCCCCATGTCGACAACACACCGCTGCCCTACAACTTTCCCGTTAATCTCACCCTTGGCATGGGCAATTACACCCTTGCTGTCTGGGACGAAGACTCCGGATTGAAGGGGTCCGACGATGAGTGCGGTACTGCTACTTTCAATTTGCTCAGCAACGGTACGCTGGTAGCCGGCGGTCTGACGGTAGTGTTGAACATTGTGCACGACATCACTGAAGTAAATTCTACCGACACGGTTTATGTATACCCGCAGCCGGCGCCGCCGTTTATCGATGCGCCGGAAGGACTGACTGCCTGTGCAGGCGCTGATTCTATTCTTCTCGTGTCCTCGTCGGGTGCAGGCAACCAATGGTGGGTCGACGGCGAAGCCATTTCAGGCGCCAATGACTTTATTTACGAACCGGCACAAAGCGGTTACTACCAGGTCCAGATCAATACATCATACGGCTGCTCGGATATTTCCGACAGCGTACTGGTGGAAATCTACGCGCTACCGGTTCAGCCCGTATATACCAATGTGAACAACTCGTTGCGGTTGAACGATACCACTTCCCTTCCTCCAACTTATGCCTTGCAGTGGTACAATGGCAGCGATGCCATCCCAGGCGCGACCGGTTTCCGCTACTGCGCTACGGAAAACGGCAACTACGGACTGCAAGTCACCGACCTGGCAACGGGTTGTACCAATTTCTATTCTGCCTCGATCATTTACGATCCTGCTTTCGACTGCACCGTGGGTACAAATGAATATGCAATGCAGGCGTTAGGGCTGTTTCCGAATCCCGCATCCGGCCAGGTTCAGATAACCCTGCCGGAGAACATCGCCGGTAATGCACGGCTGAATGTTTGGGATGCTATGGGCAGGCTGGTGTCCCGGGATGTCGTCCCGGCCGGGATACAGCAGTTCCAGATGGATTGCACCGGTTGGGCAAACGGAGTGTATCACCTGGAAATATCAACAGAAGCGGTAAGGGCGATCGGAAGGTTGGTGATTGTTCGGTAGTGTTTCCAATAAGGGCTGCTGAAACGCCCAAAAATGAGCGGCTGTCCCGAACCGGGACAGCCGCTTTTGTATAGGTGTGCGAAAAATAATATTCAGATTGCCAATCAGAGATTGGCGTTACATTAGTGCAACACTACTTTTTGCGTGGCCAAACCTTCCTTGAAGGTTACACGAGCAAAATAGATGCCGGGAGCGAGACCGTCGCGCAGAACAGTGTACTGGCTGGCATTGACGTCGCGGATAGAACGGCAGAGGCGTCCTGCCACGTCGATCAGTTCAATGTGCTGCATGGTAAAGCGGCTGTCGGTTTTGAGCACGAACTGGTCAGATGCCGGGTTGGGCGTCGCGGTCATACCCACCTCGATGGACGTCAGGTTTTTGGTAGAAGTCACCTGACAATCGTTGTAGAGGCCGAACACGGCACAGGCACGCGGCGCAAAATAGCGCATGATGGTATCGATGGTAGCCAGGTGCGATGCGTTTTGTGTTTCGCACATCGGATCGGTGGTAAGTCCGTACGGGTTGGAGCTGCTGGCGAATGCCCAGGGCGCCGATTCACCTGCCGGCAGACCGATGAAGGGATAAAATGCTTCGATATTGCCGTTGATGCTGCGTGCATGCAGGGAAAGGTCGTCGCTCAGGTTTGCATTAACCATGGCGTCGTTGTTGCCCACTGCGTCGAGAATGGGCTGGAAACCGCAGCTGCCGGTAACTTCCACAACAGGGAGGTTTACAGGCGGCGGTACGTTTACGATGCCGGTTCCGCAGGGTGCGAAAGGATCGGTGGGTACGTGGAACGAAATAATGGGCGTTTCACCCGCCTCGATCCAGGAGGTGTCGCCCAAGGCGCCACCGAGGTTAACGGCAAGGCCAAATTCGGAACTGTATCCGACGTGATTCGGGTAGCACAGCGTATCGCCGGCAGGGAAGCCGGGGTAGCCGGGGAAGGTGATGCCCACCGTTGTTCCATCCGGGTTGCCGTTTACTGCTTCAATAACCATTGGGCCTTGTGCGGTCAGGAATTTGGGAATGTAGGTATCCGTAATGGTGTCAAGCGTAGCCGAAGCCAGCGAGATATAGCCACCAGCACCGATACCCCACAACGTGATCTTGTTCGGGTCGATGCCGTAGTTATTGCCATTCGCGTGGTCTTTGCGGAAATAGCGGATACAGGTGCGGGAGTCCTGAACACCGCGGTATGCGGCGTTGATCAGGGTGGCAACGCGTGTCGTCTGGTCGCCGATCGGGTTCCAGCCGATACGATAGTCAGCCACGGCTGCCACGTAACCCATTTTGGCAAGGCGGGTAGCCATTTCCACGTCATCGGCGTCGAAGATGGTGCCGCTACAGCCGCCGTTGACAGTCGGCGGCAGGAAGTTGCCGGTGTGCAGGATGATCACCAGCGGGCGGTCCGTTTCGGTATCGCCTGCGGGCGTGTAGACATTCATTTTAAGTGGCTTTGGAATGGCCTGCATGGCCACTGACAATTCAAGTACACTTGCGTTGACGCCATATGTAATGTTGGTTGTGACATCGACATTGGCAAACACCTGGTCGTAATAGCGCCGCTGGGCGCTGAGTGAGGTGGAAATGGCTAAAAGAAAAAGCAGGATAACTTGCAGTTGTTTCATGATGTAAAAATTTGTTGGTTACTGTTATTTTTTTAGAAATTCATAAACGAGCGAAGCATAGGCCATCCTGCCGATGCGGGGCCCGCCGTAGGTTTGTGCTACCTGATTGTCGAGCAGGTTGGCTGCGCCGATTTTCAGGGTGGTATGGATGCGTTCGAAGGTAGCATTCACCTGCGCGTCGAACAGGCCATAATTGTCGATGCCTCCGGTGAATTGCGGTGAACCTTCAAAGGTGAAGCCTTGCACCCATTTGTAGTTGATATTAAAGCCGGTTTTTTTGATCCGCGCAAATCCCAGGTTGAGCGGGACGTCGCGACCCGAAAATGTGATGTTGTATTTGTGTTCCGGTGTATTA
Source organism: uncultured Bacteroidota bacterium (assembly GCA_937861115.1). GTDB lineage: Bacteria > Bacteroidota > Bacteroidia > Chitinophagales > Saprospiraceae > M3007. The sequence continues at coordinate 18,034 of CALMBD010000178.1, forward strand.
AAGGCAGGGATAATAGGGTCGTCTATCGTCGAATTCAGGCGGTTCCAGGAATAGTTGCCCCCGAACATGTAATAATTGGCAAAAAAGTAATTCAGCCCGATGGAAAATCCCTGGGTAGTCACCTGATTGACCGAATTGGCTGAAACGCGGTACACCCTGGTATTGGTGGGGAGCGACGTCTGGGCGTCAAAATCAGAGTAAACACCGATGTTGTAGCCGATGAAGTCGTTGTAAAAACTGTAGTAATAACCGGCGTCGACATATATGTTGTTGAACAGCGTGGTGCGCAAGCCAACTTCGAAGGTTTTTACTTTCTCCGGCTGTATGGGCGGTGCGTTGAAATAACTCAGCGAGTCAAAACTGCGGGAATTGAGGTAACTCCGGAAGGACGACACCGTGATCAGGCTGTCGAAACCGTCCAGGTTGCCGAGCAGGGTTGCCCGGCCTACATTGAGGTTGAGGTACTGGTCCGTAAGGGTCGGATTCCGGATCGCAGAGGAAAACGAGGTTCGGATAAACGTGTTCATACCCGCCTTCCACACCAGTGATGCAGCCGGTGTGGACACCCAGTTGAAATTCTGATTTTTATCCACCCTGATTGTTGCGCTCGCGATCAGGCGTTCATCGGCAAATTTCTTCTCAATACCTGTATATATGCCGAACTCGAAGTTGCGGATCGTCGTGCCCGCCGTATCCTTGAAGATGGTGCCTTCCGATTTTGGCATATACAGGCGTGTATTGCCCCCGACAATGATCCGGTCGGTGAATTTCGGCGTAAACTGGTATTCTCCGTGCATGTGATAGAGGGCCGACTTGTCGAAGAAACGGGTGCCGCCTTCCGTAGACTTCAACGAGGTCAGGCTGTCGAATGCAGACTGGAAACGCGCGGTGCCCGGTGCAAAGAACGGCTGGGTAGTGTTCGGGTTTTGAGGGTCTGTCAGGTTGGCGTATGCTTCTGCCAACGTATGCCAGTAGGCCAGAGAGTCCTGGTTGGCGGCCAGCCAGTCGAGCGAAGACTGCTGGTCGAATATGGCAAACGGAGGTTCCGGGATAAGGATGACCTTCTGAGGATAACCCTGAGGCTTCATGCGTTTCAGGAATATTTCACTGCCCCAGTAGTCGGTATAGTTAAGCGTCCAGGTTTCGTCATTTTTGGCCAGTTCCTGAAGGCGCAAGGCCGTGAAGTAGGGGTCAAATGATTTTCCCGCGTCTTCATGCGTAGCATAGGCCCGGAGAAAGAACTTGTCTTTTTTGCGAAACTCAATCCGGTTTTGGAAAAACAATATGCCCCTGAGACTGAAGCGGTTGTCGCCCTGATAGACCGTTGTGCCGCTGCCAAAACTGGAGGAAAAGATCAGTTCCGGCGATTCAAAGTCTTTTGAAGGACTGGTCCGGATATGAAAGGCGATGTTTGCCTTGGTGTTCTTCGTATTGTAATCCACCAGGTCTGTCTCGCGATAGCCGGTCCGGTGGAAAATACCCAGCCCTGCGGTGCTTTGTCCGAGGTTGGTCGGGTCGGAGAGATCACTCAACGAAAAATACTCGTCGCCATAGATATTCACGGCGTCGAACCTACCGGGGTTTCCAATGCCCGTCACCGTTCCATCCACCGGATTATAGTTTTCTGCCTTCCAGTCGTTGGCACGCAGGTAGAACAGGTTGAGTTTCAGTGCCGACCAGTATTGGCCATTTTTATTCTTAAACGCGTCGGCCCAGCGAACAGCCGTCTCCAGCAGGCTCCTGCTGCCGGTTTTGACACTTGCAGAAAGACCGCGCTGGATGAACGGATTTTTCGTTTCCATCGAGATCACACCGTTGAACGCATTGGGGCCATAGTAAGCGGAACTGGCGCCCTGAATCAGATCAGCCTTGAGCACATCGAGGTCGCTGGAACCCAGGAAGTTGCCCAGCGAAAAGTTCAGGCCGGGGGCCTGGTTGTCCACGCCGTCGATGATCTGGAGCGATCGCACAGGGCTGGTGGAGTTAAACCCGCGGGTATTGATGATGGTAAATCCCAGCGATGCGGTGGTCAGATCGACCCCTTTCAGGTTGCCGAGGCCGTTGTAAAAACTGACTGCGGGCGTTTCCTTAATGGCAATAGCGTCCAGATTTTCCACCGTCAGCGGAGCTGCCTTTTGTTTGTCGTCAATCCGTTGGCCCTTGACTACGGTCTCGGTGATAATAATAGAACTGGTGGCCAGTTTTACGACCAAACGCTGTTCATCGGTAGTCACCTGAAGGTCCTGCGTACTATAGCCGGTGTAGGAAAATTTCAGGTTTACAGGAAGGGCATCTACCTTGAGGGTGAACTCTCCGTTGTAGTCCGTGATCGTACCGCCGTCGCCGGGTATGACAACTGCTGCACCGATCAGTTCCTCCCCGGTTTCTCCGTCAACTACCTTCCCGCGAAGCGTGATTTGTGCATAGGTGGAAGCGCTGCCAAACATAATCCACAAGAGGCTGACAATCAAAATTTTGTTGAGTTGCTTCATACGGGTGTAAGATTATTTTTCAGATAAAACTATGTGAAACACTGGAATTCATAAAACCCTGTTTGCCTTGCAAAAAAAGAAAGAAAATTTGATTCCAAATGTAAAATAGAGAATTTCTGAAAAAGCCGACAAAAAACGGGTTGGTGCGGTGGAAATGTTTGGAAAAACATGCTGTTCGGCCGGTTTTCGCCTCAGCGATCCAGCCGCAGAACATAACCTTGCCCGAACAGGGTATGGATCAGTTTGGTATCGAAGCCCTTGTCTATTTTGTTCCTGAGGTAGTTGACATAAACCTCGATGACATTGGTCCCCGTATCAAAATCCACATCCCAGACTTTCTCCGCGATCTCTGTTTTCGACAGCACGCGGCCGGGGTTGCGGAGAAAAAATTCGAGCAGGGCAAATTCACGCGGGGTAAGCATAATGTCACGACCGCCTCGCTTAACGGATTTGGCGTCGAGGTCCTGTTCGATATCGGCGAAGCGCAATACATGATGCTGCTTGTAGGCGTCGGCAGGGCGTCGGGCGAGCGCCTTGATCCGGGCAATGAACTCCCTGAACTCAAATGGTTTACTGAGGTAATCGTCGGCGCCGGCTTCGAGGCCGCGTACCTTGTCGTCCGTATGCCCAAGCGCCGAAAGCAACAGTATCGGTGTTTTCAGACCCGATGCCCGCAAGCGACTGCAGAGTTCCAGCCCGTCGAGACCCGGCATAATAATATCGGAAACGATGACGTCGTAGGTATTTTGAGTGGCCAGCGCAAGGCCGTCTTTGCCATCCAGGGCAATGTCGGCACGAATATCCTGCTCTTCCAGGCCCTGCCGGAGCGACTGGATCGTTTTTATTTCATCTTCTATGAGCAGTATTCGCATGGTGCGAATGTACAACCATAATGTATTTTGCCCAGCTTTGGCAAAAAGTCCGGGTTTTTGGCAAAGAACTTGTTTAAATACTGACCATGTATTGTACTTTCGCATCTGCGTATATCGTAATGACTACCAATCTATGATGAAAACATTCCTCTGCCCGGCTATTCTGCTCGCGGCTTTTTTCCATTATTCTGCTTTGACGGCACAGGCTGATCGTTTCCAGCAACTGGAGACGGAGATGCGTGCGGCATCCGGCGCGGACCGTGTGGAAAAACTGATCCAGTTGTCGGACGCGTATATGGATGCAGGCCAGTACGACAAAGCAGCCGACTGGGCCGACGAGGCGGGCGACTTTGCCCGGAAACTCCGCCTGCAGTACCAGCGCGCCGTTGCGCTCAACCGCGAAGGCAAGGCCATGATGCTTGGGGGTAAGAGAAAGGCGGGGAACCGCTTCGAACAGAGCCTCGACATACTCCGGTCGATGGACAGCCCGGATAAAAACCTGGCGCTCAACAATCTCGTCGCGCTCCGTACCCTCGCACAACGCTCGGGTAAAGCCAAAGACATTGCGGAAATTGAAGACCAGATCAACCGCATTAGCAACAACTCGGCACTATCTGCTCCTCAATCCCCGCCATCTGCGCCGGTAACCCGGGAAGAGCTGCGCGAGGAAATAGGTGTATTGCAAAAGGAGATAGCCAAACAGCAAGCGCGCAATTCCGGTGTCGCTCCCAATTCTGCCGACTATGAAAAGCAAAAACAGGCATTGGAAGAAGCACTCGCCGAGCGGGAAGCGCAAATCGACCAGATGACCGAGGAGCAGATGAAGACATCCATGTTGTTGATGCAACAACGCTTCATGCTTGATTCGGTGGTGTATACAGCACGGCTTGACTCCCTCTCCGTGGCCAACTGGAACCTTGCCCTGCGCGAGGCAGAGAGCAGTCAGAAGTTTTTCATCGCTGCCATCGCTGCCCTGCTGATTCTTGCCGGCGGGGCGTTGTTCAGTTTTGTCCGCGCCAGGCAGCATGCCAAGGTGATGGAAGAAAAGAATATTACCATTCGGGAAGAACAACAACGCTCGGAAAACCTGCTGCTCAACATCCTTCCGACGCTGGTAGCCGAAGAACTCAAGAAAAAAGGCCACACGAATGCCCGGTATTTTGAAGACGTGAGCGTTCTGTTTGCAGATTTTATCGGATTCAGCAAAATTGCCGAACAACTCAAACCGGAACAGCTGGTTACCGAACTCGATACCGCTTTCCGTGCGTTCGACGAGATCATTGCCAAGTACAACCTGGAAAAGATCAAGACGATCGGGGATGCCTATATGTGTGCAGGCGGATTGCCTAATGGCGGCGGCAGCCAAATGCGGGATATGGTAAATGCCGCGCTCGATATGCAAAAATGGCTGTCTGCCTGGAATTCCGAGCGGCAGGCCGAGGGTTTGCCGCGCTTTGATGCGCGTATCGGGATACACCGCGGACCTGTTGTTGCGGGCGTGGTGGGTTCCAAAAAATTTGCTTTTGATATCTGGGGCGACACGGTCAACATTGCGGCCCGGGTAGAACAAGCCGGTGAAGGCGGCAAGATCAATATTTCAGGCCCGGCGTACGAGGCGATCAAAAACAAAATCCCCTGTGAATACCGGGGCAAGATCGCTGCCAAGAACAAAGGCGAGATTGATATGTATTTCGTGGAAAACTAAGTGTGTTTCCCGCAGATTGCCGCAGAAAAAAACCGCAGGTACATGCAGACTCAAATCTGCGGTAACCTGCGGTTTTTTTTGTGGTAATAATCAGTTTGTTATGCGCCGGCGCCTATTTTTTATCCTCCAACTGCTTCAGTGCCTCTCCGGCGCGGCGAGTGAGGTTTTTACCGCCACTGCGGGTCAGGTTGTAGGCCCGGATCATTTGTCGTGATGACGTGAGTACCCTTACACTTTTGATCCTTTCTTTCGAGAGCCGAACCAATTCATCTGCCGTTAGCGTAAAGTAACCGTCGTACCTGTTTTTCAGGTCGGGCGTTTGGGCCACATACTTCAATTCGGTGACAATGGCCTCTCCTTTTTCAGGTATCAGCGACAACATCATGCCCGGCTGGAACTGTGTTCCGCCCTGACTTCCCAACACTGCCAGCACTTCGCGGTATTGGTTGAACTGGTAAAACTTGAAATCCATGTACTGGTTGTCCCCTTCCACCACCGAAAACCGCGGAATTTTGAAGTAAAAATTACTGCCGCGCAATAGCGGAGTAGCAACAGGGGCGGGTGGCTGCACTTTGGATTCCGTAAGCGGAGGCTTGGTATCTGTTTTGCCGGGCACCTTCGGAGCGGGCGGGCGGTTCTTTTTGGGGTCTGTTTTACGGGAAGGGGCGGGTTTCCCCGGTTTGTTGTCCGGCGCAGGAGTGGCTTTTTCCACACCAATGCCCTGTGCTGAAGTATCGATCGCTCCCGTGCCGTTGTCGTCCGGACTATCGAGCGGTAAAACGGATTGGCCGGGCAAAGTGTCAGCGCGGCTCAGCGAATCGAGGATTGTCAGTGCCTGTTCCTCATGCCGGCCGTCGGGGTACCTGTCCAGATATCGCTGGTAATGTTGCTTGCCGCCACCACTCTTTGCTTCTTTCCAGGCTTGTTCCTCCTGATAGTATTGCACGCCGAAGTATCCGGCTGCCGCCAATGCCGCAGTGGTGAGCAAAGCGCCAGCAATGCGCGACATTCCTTTTTTGCCCGCATCCTGTGCCTGGGCGGCGGGGGCGGGAATATGCTCGGGGGGAAGTGGATTGGTATTCAGGGTAATACTCGTGCCGGCTGACTTGAACTCCGCTTCACCGGAGGGTGGCACTTCATCCGCTTGTACGATGATCTCTTCTTCGAGTACGATGTCTTTTTTGTACTCCTTGTTGTTGATCATCTCAATCACCGAAACACGGAGAATAAGTGGAAATTTACCCATCCGAATGGGCTTCACATAAAACAGCCATTCGGTAAAATCGTCCTTGTCGAGAAACTGCACGGTTTCGCTCAGGGTCCGGATGGCAAAAGGCGGATCGGTTTCATCCACGTTTAGCATTGAAACGGCCATAATCTCCGATACCCGGATGCTTTTTACGACGTCAACGTCGGTTTTTTCCCAATCCCGGAATAACTGGTCGGCCTCGAAGGCGATGCGCACGGTGCACTTTTCTTCGTGGTTAAGTTGCATCAGATCGGGAACGTGGTACAACACCTCACCGTGCTTATCCTCTTTTTCCTCCTTTACGCCGCCCTCCGGTATGAGGTCTTTTTCGCTGATCTCCTCTGCCAGCAACAGTAGGGCCTTGCTGATATTGTTTCTGGAAATATCGTAGGTCGAATGGTCCAGCACACCGAGCAGGAGTTCCCGTTGCAGGCTGTTGTACCGGGATTTGATCTGGATATAGTCGTTATATCGGTCCGAGTTGTGGTCGAGTACCGTTTCCAGATATTCGAGCGCTACTTCTACGCCTTCCCCGATATGTGTTTTCAGGGTATTAATGATTTCTTCAAGTCTGTTCATCTTGTAATTCAGTTGTTTCCGGGTGGGCTTCCCTCTGATTCTAACCGGCTGTAAAAATATGTATTTTGCAACAGAACCAATGGTTTATGTGGGATAAACTATCGACTCCGTTGTTCCTGCATCAGGCATTATAAGGATATAGTCGTTAATTCTAAGGCAATTCTAATCGACAGGCAACCCTGCTGGCAATACTTTTGTGCCCATGTTTACCAGAACAACTTCCTCATTTATGAAAAAACGACTACACCTGCTTTGCCTGCTCTGTGCCGTATGGGTACTTGGATTACAAAATGCAAACGCACAGGGCTGCGTAGCCATCAGATCGATGGGCTGCGGCGGCAGTAACCCCATGACACAATCCAACCTGTTCGGCAAGGGGGAATGGCG
>CALMBD010000179.1 GCA_937861115.1 uncultured Bacteroidota bacterium
TGAGATTTTATTATATATTTTATTTATTAGTAAAAGTTTATAGATATGAAAAAATTATCTGCATTCATTGCTTGCTTATTCTGCATTGTTATCATTACGGCTTCCCGATCGTCCCGATCCTATAAAATTTCCCAATCTGACATAGCAATTTATACAAAAACCCATGTTCCTGCCAGACAGCCGGTTCAAATGGTTTGTTGTCGACCCAATGAAGAGGTCAGTTCTTCCTTTGGGGCGCGGTGTGTAACGGGCAAGCAATACTGTGTCGCAAATGATTGCCCCACCGGAACATCTGAATGTGGTGATGAGAGCCCCAATTAAGAGCCTGCTTTCCTTGTTTTTTATACAATCAAAATAACCACAACATCATGAACCGACCTCCAGCCATCCTGCTCCTGTTTTTTTCCGTATTTCTGCTGACCGGCTTTTCCTTGGGAAAAAAGCATATCCCCAATACATCGGCTCCGGCCTTCAATCAAAGTCGGGTTGTATTTCCAGATTTAGGCGCCGTCACGGCTGGCTGGGCGCCAACGCAACAATTCTGTAATTGCGCCGATGGTTCGCGTTATTCCTATGGCAATGATTGCAAAACCGCTACCGGATTGTGCGATCAGAATCCATGCCCGCCCGCACCACCTGGTTGCGCGGATGATTAACCCGTCATAACCTTTTCATCTACTACATATCTATAATGATCTATAAAAAAAGCCTTATGAAAATATTCCGACTCGCCTCATATCTGGTATTGCTGCTGCTCTTTGCAATTTCATGCAGAAATACTGCGCCTCTTGTCGATAATCATCTTGCAGAAATAACCGTCGCCAATACGTTTACAGAGCAGATTCTCGCTTCAGAAATGCTGAGCCTTGAGGGGTTTTCCCTGTTAGAGGCGCCGGGTGACCGGACACTTCGCAGCATTAAAAAAATATTGTTTTGTGAGGGTAAAATTATTGTCCTGGACAACCGGACAGATTTCCAGCAGGTTTTGGTTTTTGATGAGGGTACAGGTCGTTACCTGAACAGCATCGGCCATCAATCTGAACAGGAAGGTGGATTTCACGAACTGTACGATATCGTTCTTAATCCCCATAATGGAGGAATCACCGGTTTGGTAGCCGGAAAAATGTGCTTTATGACCTGGGATTTGTCGGGCAACCTGCTTTCTGTACTTCCAAACGGCGTATACGGGCAAAACATGGCCTTGTTGCCCAATGGCGGGTTTTTAGTGTACAATGAATTTGGCGCAAGCGATATTTCCGGCAATTACCACTTGATTGTCTATGACGACAAAGGTAACCTTGCTGACAGGATAAGTCGTTATCCTGAATCCGCAGACGGTTGGGGTTATGACTATACCGGTTTCCTAACCACCTGCCAGAAAGAAATATGGTACAACCCTCCGTTTTCAGATACTATATTTACCGTTTCCGGCGAGAGGATAACTCCAAAATATACGCTGAATTTTAGTGGCAATGAAGTTCCCATTGCAATAAGGCAAAAGAAACTGACCGGATGGGATACAGATAACAACTCTTTCCTGTGTGAAGGATTGGTCAAAACGGATCGATATGCACTTTTCCATTTTTATGAACAACAGAAAACGAGTCTCGGTATATATGATGACTTAAACGAGAAGTTTTACAATGCTCGCAACTTTTCTGAAAAGGACGTGCTGTATCCCCTGATTCAGGTAGGTGATATTTTTCCCAAGACAGACAATTCGTTTGCACTGGTTTTAGAACCCAAACGGATCCGTTACCTGATCAACAAAAAGAAAATAGATATGGACATCCTTACTGACCGTTATCCGGATCTTTACCGGCAGTTAACGGCATATGATGGGAATGACCGGTATCTTTTATTGTATTTCTCCACACTAGGATTGGGTAAATAGCGGATATCGGTCGAATTCAGGGAACCTTCAGGTTTTTTAACCTTAAAAAAAGCCCCGTCTCACCAAGACGGGGCTTTTTTGTTTGCGCGACCACCAAAGGCCAAAAAAAAGGAAAATTTACACGCTAAATGATTGTCCAATAGGCTTTTGCGAAAAATAAAAGTAGCCCCGAGTGGGATCGAACCACTATCTGAGGTTCCGGAAACCTCCATTCTATCCGTTGAACTACGGGGCCAATGCGGGCGCAAATGTAAATAGTTTACGCGTTTAATTCAAAGGCTTCTGTAAAAACCCTTTTTGTATGGTTGACAGTTCCCCGTCGATCCATGCCTTGCAGTCCCGAAGCAGCGCCACTGGGTCGCTCCCACTCAATACCGGGCCGTAGTGAACATGGACATGCCTGTTTTTTTCTCTAAAGCGGCGAAACAGGTGTGGCAGAAAGGTATCGTCGTCTACCCAGCAATCTGCTTTGGACTGGAACTCGATCGCAACAGGTACGATTTTGATGCCTTCCTCTGCGGCGAGTTTGAAACCGCCCGGCCTGAAGTCGACCGTCGAGGGTTTCGTATGGGTGGTGCCTTCCACAAACAAGATTACCGGAAACCCTTCCCTTACCTTTTCGGCAATACCGCTCAGGGTTGCTTTCCGGCTTTTGGGGTCTTCGCGACGGATAAAAAGTACGCCGGCCACACGTGCCCCCCAGCCTACCACCGGCCAGTTGGCCATCTCGGCTTTTGCTACGCCGTAGCCCGGCACGTCGCGCGCCAGTACTGCCGGGTCAATGTACGACCGGTGATTGGACATCAGGATACACGGAAAATCGGGAGCCGTTCCTTCTTTATGTACCCGCAGGCCAATCATGGGCAGCAGAACCTTCGCCCAGCGCTGTCGGATACGCAGGGTGCGGCGCATGTCGGCACGCAACAACAGGTTGGCAAATATGATCTGGCCACTTTTGTACAGCGTATAGAAAGCAAAAAAGAGGAGCCGGCCTATGGCACGAAGGTTTTTCATGAACAAATTCGGGTTTCAATCCAGGTTCTGGCTTCGTTCAACAAAATATCGGGCTGATCAGAACGAAGGGTCGGGCCGTAGCAAACCTTTACATGGATGTATTTTTCTTTAAACCGCCGCCCGGCATGACTTAAAAATCCTTCAGTTCCTACCCAGTAATCTTCTTCCGAAGCAAAAACAAGCGCGACGGGCACGACAGGTATATCTGCCTTTGCGGCCAGTTGGAAAACGCCTTTTTTGAAGGGCAGTGTGCCGGTTAGTCCGGAGGTTGTGCCTTCCGGAAAAATGATCACCGGAAAACCTTCCCTTACCTTTTCTTCCATCGCCCGGATGATACTCACCCGGCTGCCTGAGCTTTCACGACGCAGGTACAGGATTCCCGAATCCATGGCTCCTTTCCCGACAACAGGCCAGGAAGCCAGTTCAGCTTTGGCTACCGGGTAGCCGTCTATATCGCACAGCAGCAGGATGGGGTCCAGGTAGGAGCGATGGTTGCTCACGATAAGGCAGGGGAAATTGGGGATTTCGCCTTCGGTCTCCATCCGGACGCCCACACGCCGGAGCAGATTGCGGGCCCAGCGCTTGCGCACCCGCATGGCATCGTGAATATCCGCACCGTACAACATTTTACGAAGCTGAATTTCTGCGACGATTGAGGTCGTGTACAAGGTAAAAATCAAGAATCGACGGAGTATTCTAAAGGCTTTCACTGGCCGCAAAACTAAAAAGGCGCGGCCAAATGCCGCGCCTTGTAAATCGGAAAGGGATGATTATTTTTATGCATGGATTTTTAACGCATCTAACGCTTCTTTCAACTCATCTATCGCAATGGACAAATGTGAAGCATCGTAGACGCACTCGCCATTGTAAATCAGTAAAACCTGGGGCGATTCATGGTATACCTGAAATGCTTCGGCAACATAATTGGATAAACTCCGGTTTTTGAGAATATCCAGAAAATATGCCTCCATGTTTTCCGGAGCAAAAGACCAGTCGTCTTCCAACCGGAATTTGGCAACCGAACTGATGTTACAACGCGTGCTGTGTTTGAAAATCAGGCAGGGGGTAGTCCCGGAGCGTGTTTTTATCTGTTCTACTTCCGCTTCACTGGTAAGCGGAATCCAGTTAATTGTCATGTGAACGGAATGGCGCTAATTAAAGGTCCGTGCCCGGGCAGCCATAACCACGGTGGCAGGCTTCGAGAAAGAATAAGGCAGCCATGAACGCAAAAGCGAGGATCTTCTTCCAGTTTTTCATTGTGCAGTAAGTTGATTGTTAATGGTGACGAATAGTAGTACCGAATTTCGCGTAAAAAACGGAAACACGTTCCGCTTATTGTTGCAAAGCCCGTGCCACCGGAAAAATTTCGCGCAAAACTACATCATAAAAGTTACTTGTTCGGAAATAAATTCTGAACAACGGGTAGAAACCACCCCGACTACGGAATTATATTCTTCATGTTGTTTGTTGCGGTTGAAAAACCAAACACTCGCCGGGTATTAAAGTTTTCATAAAAATTTCCCTGGAGTGGTCCGTCACTGCGTCCTCAGGCTCGGAAAGTGCAGCAAAAAACAGGCGCCAGGTCTGGTCGTCCGGCAGCGGGACGCTGATGTTTTCAATTGAATTGTCCGTGTCAAGGTTTACAACAAAAACATATCTGGGAATATCAGACTGGGTCCAGGCAATCAGTTTACGGCGTCCTGCAGGATCGGGAGCCACCAGCCAGCGGGTTTGGGCGTTTCCGATGTCGGGGATAATCTGGTCGGCCAGTTTTTTTTGTCGAACCAGGTTTGCGTACAGGCGCTCGTTTTTTCCCCACTGAAACGGCCCCCTGGTCCCCTTGGCGCCGTCAGGCATCTGGAATACATACAATTTTGTATAATGCTCGTTGGGGGCGGGGATGAGGTGGACGTCGCGGCACTCAAAGCCCAGACCCATGTACGAAGGCATATCTGTCAGGAACAGCGCGATAAAGTAGCGCGCCTCGTTTCCCGCCAGGTAGAATTTATCGAAACGGGGGTCGTCTTTGTCCGCCGTCATTATGGTGAAATTTGGGGCAAATTGTCTCGTTTCCAGCCAGACCCGGTACTGTGCGAAGTCCCGGATAAACGATGTTGTCCCAACAGGCTCCGACTGCAGGTCGCCCAGGGTCGAATCGGCGAACGAGGCTTCGAGGTGGTCGCATTCATCGCCATAGGCCATTTCGCCGGGAGGCGCCAGAAAACTTTCTGCAAAATAACCGAAATAGGGTTTTTCGCGCAAAACGGTTTGTTTTACCGCTCCCAGCAAGTCGTAGTATTCATCGCGTTGATGGGGAACCCCCTCCGGCCGCATTTGCACATGCGACATGTCGCCCCGCATAAAATCGAAGTCGAATTCGGCCTGTATCCTGCGGTAACGCTCACAGGCATAGGCCCAGGCCGCGTGGTTGGGGCGTTCAAAATCCAGTTCCCAATTCCGGTTGTCGTCTTTGCTCTCGTAGAGTTTATATCGGGCGAGCGGACCAAAGACCCTGGAAAATTTTTGAGGTTTGGTAATCCGGTAATCACGCCATACCCTGCCTTCTTCGTCAGTTACCAATGCGCCGGGGTCCGGGTCCACTTCGATGCCCCGGTAAGGCGGGCCCATGGTGGCAGGTACTGTTTCGAAGCCCTGCTCAAACAAAAGACTGACTATTGCTTTACGGCGAGCGAGTCGGCCCCAGTAATCGTATTTGTCGCCAAACAACATCCTGAGCCGGTCTGTTTCAGACACATCGTAAAAAAATACCTGGGCATTGTCGGGGAGGGGCAATCCTGCTGTAGCCGATTTGTTGCGCTGTACATGATCGAAGATCAGGGCCTGTACTTTTTCATGCAGATTGGACCGGTTATCGGTAATCACCAGATCTTTTCGTTGCAGCCATTCGAAGTGTTGCGGGTTGGCCAGCGCCATTTCGGAATACCGGTCGGTATGCGGCACGACATCCATACCTACTGCTTTGCCGCACAGATGCAGGATATTGATGACGACCTTCAGTTGCTGGTCTACAGTCTGGAGCTCGGGAAAGTGCTGTGCTAGTTCCTTGCTGTAAAACTCCGGATTGATATTCCAGCTTGCCGGCCCGTACAGGCTCGCCACAACCCCCGGCTCCCATATGGGAAGAATGTGTATTGCATTCTGAACGCCGGGCAGCGTGAGTGCATAGGGAATAATATTCCAGACATGCCCGATAGTCCGGATGTTGATCCCTACCGTGTTTGCCGTTTTTATCCATTCCGTGTCGCGCTGACCTGCGACAGGCGAGGATACGTTTTTCCCCGGATCCAGCGCGGGATAAAGTGCGGCACCAAAACCTTTTTCCAGAATCCGGATCGTTTCAGTAAAAGGCATTTGAATAGCCACCTCCGGCATCAGGTGCTGAAACGGCGCGTACGATTTGAATTGAACAAAATCTGACAAAAAACAGCGATCTTTAGTCTGAAATAATCAAAGCGGAATGGGAAATCTGACAAACAAGTCAGTCAGAATTTGGAAATATCAGTTCAAGTAGGTTAAATTAGCCGCCGCGAAGATATCTGAAAATTAATCACATCATTAGTATTTATAAGCCGAAAACAGGCATGTTTTGGCCTTTAATTTATTAGCTTGCAATCCGGGAGCCACTATCTATCCGGCAATATCTATTCGTAATCGCTGTTGATTTTTATTACCGGAATCATTATAGATTCTCATCTTTTTTCGCCTGCTGAACGCTTTTTCTGATCTGTCTTTTGAGGCCCGGTTGCAAATAACTTCAGGAAGCCGTTCATTTCTCCTGTACCCAACATTGGGCAATAATCATATTCCAACAGCATGTTTAAATCCAATTACCGTGATCTACAAAGTTAAGCTCAAGAATTCGGACGAGACGGTGCTGCTCGACGACAATGTTTACGAATCACTCAGCAGTGATCCCTATCTTTCAAAAGTTGATTTCATCAACAATCTTCGAAAACATTCGAGCGGCTGTGCCGTATTCCAGAAAACCTGGAAAAAGGCGGACGGCAGCTTCAAAACTGAAACGATTTACCTGCACAAACTGATCGCAGAACGGTTTCTTGCCGATCAACGAAAAGACAACAAAAGCCTGGTGGGCGCCCGCAATGGAGACAAACTCGATTGCAGGCTGGAAAACCTGGTATATCGGTCTCGGTCGGTTGCCAGCCGGCAGCGGCGAACCAGCAGCAAAACAGGTTTTACGGGTGTGTATAAAGAGCACAACCGATACCGCGCTGTGATATCCATCGACGGGAAATCAATTCATATCGGCATGTTCGACTCCCCGGAGGAGGCGGCCGCGGCTTACAACAAACTCTCCAAGGATGTGTATGGCGAGGAGGGTAAAATCAACAAGGTAAAAGGGTGGGAACGAGGCTAATACGCTTACCGTCAATGGATTCTGTCGCCCCTTGGAGTAATATTCTGCATCAATTCAGCCTCGTACAGAAGATATTCATTCCAGCGCTGACGCGTTTTTTCCTTCCCGAAGTACAACTCGGCCAGATCGAGAAACAGGCGATAATGGCCGGCTTCGGCAACCATAAATTTGTAGTACCAGCCGCGCAGCGACTCATCCGAGCAATGCAGCGACAGCAGCCGAAAACGCTCGCAGCTGCGGGCCTCGATCAGCGCACATACCAGCAAACGCTCCAGCAGGGCCTCTTCACGTGATATCCCTTTCTTTTGAAAGGTAAGCAGCCGGTTTACGTATTCGTCTTTCCTTTGACGCCCCAGCACCAGATTCCTTTTCTTCAACTCGGCAAGCACCATGCGGAAATGGCCCCATTCTTCCGTTACAATGGGCGCCAGTTCTTCCACCAGCTCAAGTCTTTCGGGATAGGCCTGAATCAGCGAAATACAGGACGTAGCGGCTTTTTGCTCGCAGTAGGCATGATCTGTCAGAATTTCCGACAGTTCAATTTCAGCGAGGTTCACCCAACGGGGATCGGTTGGCAGTTTAAGTCCGAGTGTGGTATTCTGCAGTGACTGTTCCATGCGGCAAATTTAGAGGAAAGCAGTCATTAAAAGAGTGTTCCGCTTTGCTTTGGCGGCACAACACCAATATGGCGGTACGCCTTTTCGGTTGCAATCCGGCCTCTGGGCGTCCGCTGTATGTACCCTTCCATGATCAAAAACGGTTCGTGTACTTCCTCGATGGTGCCGGACTCCTCGCCTACTGCTGTGCCGATGGTAGTCAGTCCTACCGGCCCTCCCTTGAATTTATGAATGATGGTCGACAGGATACGGATATCCATTTCATCAAGCCCGGCCTCGTCTACATCGAGCGCTGCAAGACCGTACCGTGCGATGGCTTCGTTTACCAAGCCATCGCCTTTTATCTGGGCGAAATCGCGGATACGCCGGAGCAGTGCATTGGCGATACGGGGTGTGCCACGACTCCTTCTGGCTATTTCGTGCGCGCCTTCCGCTTCGATCGGGATGCCGAGTATGGACGCAGAACGGTGCAATATGCCTTCAAGCGTGGCCACGTCATAATAATCAAGATGACAGTTGATACCGAACCGGGCCCGCAACGGCGAGGTAAGCAGACCCATGCGCGTGGTGGCGCCGATCAGGGTAAACGGATTGAGGGTAATCTGTATGCTGCGGGCATTGGGTCCCGAATCGATCATAATATCGATGCGATAGTCCTCCATGGCCGAATACAGGTATTCTTCCACCACAGTATTTAGCCGGTGTATCTCGTCGATAAACAATACATCGCCGGAATCCAGATTGGTCAGCAGGCCAGCCAGGTCGCCCGGTTTTTCCAGCACAGGACCGCTGCTCATTTTAAGCGAGGCGCCGAGTTCGTTGGCGACAATGTGTGAAAGTGTCGTCTTGCCCAGCCCCGGAGGCCCGTGCAACAAGAGGTGATCAAGCGCTTCACCGCGCTGCTTGGCGGCCTGAATGAATACCTGCAGGTTGTCCACAATTTTTTGCTGTCCGCTGAACTCGTCCAGCAATTTTGGGCGAAGTGCTTTTTCAACCAGCTTTTCTTCACCGGAAACCGGTTCATTTGCAAATTCTTTTGACATATCGACAGCCTTGGCTTCGGCAAATGTCAAATTTTTTGTTTTAAAAGTCAAAACTTTTTTCGATTCACCTATTTTAGCGGATTGCAAACAACAAGCCCTATGGAAGAGTTTGTACCACCACCGGTTCTTCAACCGGATATCTATCTCTGGGGACTGCGTATTGCAGAACCCGTTACTTCGCTCACTGCCATTATGATAGCGATGGTTTGCTGTTATGCCTGGTTAAGGGTGCGTAAAATCACTGCAAAAAACGACGTACTGCGGCTGGTACAGGCATTCTTTCTACTTATGGCCCTGGCCACGCTTTTCGGAGGTATTATAGGGCACGCCTTTTTGTACAGGCTCAGCTTTGCCTGGAAAGTACCGGGGTGGGTACTGAGCATGGTGAGCATTGCGGCGCTGGAACGGGCTGCCATTCTGCATGCCCGGCCATTGATGCCTCCTTTCTGGGGTAGATTTTTTTCGATTTTAAATTTTTTCGAACTGGCGCTATTCCTGTACCTGGCCTTATCTACCCTGAATTTTCATTTTGTGGAAATACACGCAGGCTACGGGCTGTTGATCGTAGTCGGCCTGTTCGAGGGCTTTGTTTACAAAAAAGTAAAGGATGCCGGCAGCAGGTACGTGCTTCTTGCGCTTCCGCTGGCAGTGTTGGCAGCAGCCATTCATTTGGCCAGGTTTTCCTTCAGCGTGTGGTTTACTTTCTTTGATATCGGCCATGTCCTGATGTGCATCTGCGCATTGATGATCATGCACGGTGTGGAAAAGATGACGATGTATGACGGGCGGGAGGCGATATCAGGTGGTTAGTCCCATCACAGGCCGACGTAGGAAACGCCTTTGGGATATGCTGCAGACATCAGTGCAACGACGGCCTGGAAAACGCTTTCATCGTGTTGAAAGTCGGCCTTGCCAAGGTCGAGTATTACCACCGGAGCCGAAGTCTCCGTTTTCAGATATTCGAAATAGGCATTTTGTATGCCTTCAAGGTAGTCTGCGCTGATATTGCGCTCGATATCACGCCCCCTTTTTTTGATCTGCCGGATCAACACTTCCACCGGACGATGCAGATAGAACAACAGATCGGGCTTGGGAAATGTGCCGTTCAATACCGCAAACAGGTGCTGGAACAACCTGAACTCCTCCTCACCGAGGTTGTTTTTTGCAAAAAGCAGTGTTTTTACAAAAAAATAGTCGGCGACGGTAAAGGAGCGGAACAGGTCAGGACTGGAAAAATGCTGCTGCAATTGCTTGTGCCGTTCCGTCATAAAGAACAGTTCAACGGGAAACGCATAACGCTCCGGTTGCAGGTAAAAAAACGGCAAAAAAGGGTTGTCGGTAAACTGCTCCAAAACCAGCGTACAGCCGAACTGTGCAGACAACTGGTGGCAAAGCGTGGTTTTGCCGGCCCCGATATTGCCCTCAATGGCGATAAACTGGTATGGAGGGGCTGTGGTCGCACCACGGGCGCCAATGATTGATCGACTGTCCTGCACGTTATTGGTTTACTTGATTTTTTATTAATGAACGGTCACCCGTTCAGTCCAGCATCACGACATCGGAAAGGTCGTCGCATACAATATAAAGTTCGTCGATCTGCTTTTTCAGTACAGGGTGCTCCAGGTCTGGTGCGATTTCCATAAGCGGCACCAATACGAAGGCTCTTTTGTGCAAGTCCGGGTGCGGAATTTCCAGTCCCTTATCCCGTATAATACGCTTTCCATACAGCAGGATATCGATATCAATGGATCGCGGGCCCCATTTTTCACTGTGCTGGCGGCCCAGTTCCCGCTCAATTTTGCTGATTTTATCGAGCAGATCGCGCGGATCGAGCGTGGTGTTGGCCATGAGGACCATATTCAGAAACGGCTCCTGTTCAGTATTGCCCCAGGGCTGCGTTTCATAGATATGGCTTTTTTTCGCTATTTTTCCAATGTTTTTGGAAATCAGTTCGATCGCGCCGTTTAGGTTTGCGGCCCGATTGCCGACATTGCTGCCGAGGCCGAGGAAAACATTGATGTATTTTTTAATCGAGGTAGGCTCCATGTCTGATCGCTTTTCGATGGCAAATATGCGGCGCTTAAGCAATTAATCAACGCCAACTGCGAATAATTCGGGAAAGCCATACCTTCGAGCCTCTATTCAACCTGGAAATTCATACAATTTAAAACTATTTCAATATGAAATTTTTGATTTCGGCGTGTGTAATTATGACTATGCTGGCCGTCACTTCGTGTGACAGTGTCGACAAGGAACTGGTGTCGAGTATTCAAAACGATATCAAGGTAATGGATGGACTATCCGCTCCCATAGCGGCGCTTGGCACGAGTGTCAACAATCTGGCCCAACAGGTAAATGCCGCTCCGGAAGGGATGAAGGCCGAAAACGATCCCGACTTCAACGACCTGGTTTCCCTGAGCGAAGGCCTTGTGCAAAAACAGCAATCAACACTGGCTGAATACAACGACCTGATGGCTAAACTAAAAAGCCTGGTAGCCGATTACAGTGCGGGAAAATTAAAAACCGAACAGGTCAGGGCTGAATATGAAAACCTGAAAACCGGCATGCAGGGTGTCTCTGATCTGGTGGGCAGAATGAGCGCCATGACGGATCAAATGCAGGCCCAGTTTGCCAAAATGAGCGCCGACTGGAATGCAAAGGCAGAAGGCCACCTCAACCAGTAAAACCCGTTCCTGATATTTATTTTCCTTCCAGCCAGGTTTTAAAAACGGCTGCCGTCTCCAGATCGTCCGTGGCAAACCGCATACTGCCCAGGTGTGTTTTCCCCTTCAGTACGATCTCGGATTTTGGACCTGTGTATTTTTGATAAAAGGCCAGTGCACTTTCATACGGCACGATGGCGTCTTCCGGGCTATGCATCATCAGCACGGGCAAAAACTCTTGTGCCTGGAGGTAATGAACGGGGTTTGCGTCCCTGAAAGCCGGGCTGCCGGGCTTTCCGCCGGCATAACTCCTTATGGCCCTGAAATCAGGCATGCGATCGAGGTCGAGCGGCCCTGCAATGGAAAAATACCCTGAAAATACACGCTGATCCAGTCCTGCATTGGCCAGCGCCTGTCGGTCGAAAACCAGGTGGGCAGCCAGTGTAGCGCCGGCAGAAACGCCTCCGGCCAGTAGTTTTCGGTCGCCCCACCCCATAGAACGGCTCCACTCCAGTGTTTTCACCAGGGCAAGACTCAGGTCTTCACGCATGTGCCGGTAACTGGCAAACGGTGCAAGCCGGTAGGCCGGCATGACAACCGGAAAGCCCTGCCGGAGAAAAAATTCGGCCAGCGTAGGGAAAAGACCCGGCCAGCCAAGCCGCCAGCCGCCGCCATGGTACAAAATGATGATACTCCGCCCCGCAACATCGGGCCCCGGGGGTACCCAGCACAACATATACTGACGCCAGGCGCTGCCGAAACGTATCTTCAACGACGGAGCAACCGGCCGGGCGACCAGCAGGTGATGCACCATCTGGAATGGAATTTCTACCAGTTGGCGACCCAATTGTAGCGTGTAAGGATTGTTTTTCATAATAAACCCGGATTG
>CALMBD010000180.1 GCA_937861115.1 uncultured Bacteroidota bacterium
CCTGCCGCCCCAACAGCGCGGTATCGTGTACCTCTACCAGGAGACGCTGCTGTTTCCGCACCTGAACGTTTTTGAAAATGTAGCGTTCGGTTTGCGGCTGCGCGCGCTGCCGGAGGCGGAAATACAAAGCCGCGTCGGCGACCTGCTCGAGTCGCTGGGACTGGCCGGACATGCCCGGAGCATGCCTACGGCCTTGTCGGGCGGACAGAAGCAACGCGTGTCGTTTGGCCGGGCGCTTATCGTGGAGCCCCGGCTGCTGCTGCTCGACGAACCCTTCGGGGCCCTCGACACGGAGACCAGGGGCGCGATGCAGACCCTGTTTAAAGACATCGCCGAACGGCAGGGCATCACGTCCGTTTTCGTGACCCACGACCTGAAAGAAGCCGTGCTGATGGGCGACCGGCTGGGATATATGGAAAGCGGCCTGTTGCATATTTATGATAACCTGGATGCGTTTGCCGCCGATGAAAAGACGGGCATGCGCCGGGAAATTGAATTCTGGAAAAAATTTAAACCGTTTCAATCGTGAATTTTAACCACTGCGAATCGCTTTACTGGGTGTTTACCCAACTCTGCAACGACAAATGCGACCACTGCTACAACCTGAGCGGGCCGCAGGGCGCGCGCATTTCGGAGGAGGAGTGCATGGACATCATCGGCAACCTGCCGGACAGTATCGACCGGCTGATCCTGTCGGGCGGCGAGCCCCTGGCCGATAAAAAACTGCTCTACGCCATACTCGACCGCCTGCAGGAACGCTACGAGGAGCGCACCCAGATCATGCTGCAAACCAACGGCGATCTGCTGACCGGCGAAATCCTCGACAGCCTGATCGAAAAGGGCGTTTCCCGGTTCGATATCGCCTCGATCGACCGGTACCACAAGCATGCCGGCGACCGGCTGATGCTCCTGGCCGATCTGTTCGATTCGCGCGGCGTGAACGGCGACGACAAGGACCCGCTCATTGAAAAGGAAACCTATCTGGTAAAGGAGCACCCGCTTTCCTGGGGCTACTGGGGGGCAACGGAAGATATGTGGCTGGGCGGCAACTGGGCACGGGGGCGGGCCATGGAAAAAGACATCTGGCTGCGCGACCCCAAACACAATTTCTGCAAGGTGCTGTCGGGCGGGATCGGTTTCCTGAGCGGTGCGGAAGGTATCCCGCAGGAGATATCGATCCAGTTGTGGCGCATCAACCCCTGCTGCCCGGGCACCTACAAGGCCATGGGCGACGCCCGGAAGGAAAAAGTGGCCGATGTGCTGGCGCGTGTGGCGCAATCGCCGGTATTCCAACGGATCAACGAAGGCGACCCGCTGGGCATGGGCGAAAGCGTCGGTATTTCACGCGAATTTGCGGAGGCCCGCAACCAGGACCTGCAAAATGTATGTCTCTGGTGCGACGAGTTCTTCCGCGATTATTTTGACATGGAAACCATGCAGTCCAAATTTCAAACCGCCGGTAAATCGTGAAACTCATTTTTGTGTACAACGCCGGCAGCGGCTTCTTCAACATTGCGGCAGATATGGCGCACAAGATTTTCTCGCCGTCGACCTATCCGTGCAGTCTGTGCGACCTGACCTACGGGGTATTCTCGATCAGACCGGAATGGGAGGATTTTGTGAAAAACGCACCGGTGCCGTTCGAGTTCCTGCACAAGGATGAGTTTATCCGGGCGTATCCAGGGTGGCAACAGGCCGCGTTACCGCTGGTGCTGTCCGCGCGCGGCGGGCAACTGGAAACGTTTATGTCTGCCGACGACCTGAATAGCCTTCAGTCTGTGGCAGGGTTGAAGGAAAGGGTGCTGGAGCGGCTTGGGGGAGGGTGAGCCATCCGGATGCGTACGTCAGCAAGTGATGCCCGGTTTATTGAACACACCCTCAAATGGTCGGAAAAGGCTCTGGCCAAACCTCCCATGTTGAGCGCTGGAATAATACACTTCGGCAGCGAATCTGCCGTTTCGTCCGAAAAACCCTGTCATTTTCAAAGAGCGATGAAATGCATGAACTTTATCTTCATCTGTTCATTTTTAACTACAACATTTCACTCACTTGTTGACACTACCAAATCCTCATTGTTTTAATCTTGGATAGTGTTGTTTTTGTATGGTACACAACTGCTGCATAGGCACTACGCTCTATTCGCATCATTTTTTATTTTCTTCCACGGGCTTGTCGCCAACATATTTGCCGTCTTTATAAATGGCAAAATGATCAGCATTTCCTTGTTTATTGAGAACCAGTACTTCGATTCGCGACTCATCCAAACCAAATTCCTTTTTTTCCGAGTTGTATTTGAAATTCAGATAACAATCATACTGATGTTTAAATTCGGGGTAGAAAGTTACGAAGATAAACGCTGCTTTATCGATTTCGAAAAACCCGATTAAGTTTATATAAGGCGAAGACTTGTTGTAGATTGACTTATTGTTATTAATCTCTTCCTGAGTCAATAGATGAATCGGTGTTCCGTTAATTGTTGCTGGTAAATCTATGTCTGGAAAATCAAAATGCTTTCCCAAAAACAGCGTTTCAAAATTCGTTTTTTCTTTTTTGTTAACCGCTGCCATGTATTCCTCAATTGCCTGGGCATAGATTCCAGCAAGTTCATTTTTACCTGTTATCAGGCTGTCGGTTTTGGAAGAACCCGTATTTTGAGC
The DNA here is from genome assembly GCA_937861115.1 of uncultured Bacteroidota bacterium. Classification (GTDB taxonomy): domain Bacteria; phylum Bacteroidota; class Bacteroidia; order Chitinophagales; family Saprospiraceae; genus M3007. The sequence goes on from CALMBD010000180.1 coordinate 2,658, forward strand.
AGGGTTCAGCGAACTTTCGGAAACCGGTTCATTTGCAACCGGCTTGTTGTTCGCCTGATTCAAGCAATTTGTTAATGAAATCGCCATTATCCAAATGTTGGAAATCAACATAAGTTTATTCATTCTTTGATTTTCGCTTTTTGATGTTAAGTACCGGGGCTGAATTAATGGATAGAAGTGATTTAAACTTTTGGGGGTTGGGTGGTTTTTCGCACAGGTTTTACACAGAAACTATTCACAGATTTCACACAGACTGCTTCTGCGTAGAATCTGTGCGAAATTATTTCTGCGTGAAATCTGTGCGAAAATAATTCTGTGTGAAATCTGTGCGAAAAT
>CALMBD010000181.1 GCA_937861115.1 uncultured Bacteroidota bacterium
AGAGCTGCTAACTGGTCTTTATTCAGTCCTGAGGGATTTACATGCTTTAAAAACATGTCTGCACTTTTGAACGGAATTGTTCGCATCTTGAGTACTTAATTTGATGGGTTGAAAACCTATTTTTGCCTGTCCGTCTCCCTCTGCACTGCCCGCTATTTACATGTTTGATGTTTAACGGGACGGCAACGCCCTGCATTGTATAACCGGTTTTTATGAAATACCCGCTTCTCCTCCTGTGCCTTTTTTGCCTCGGTTGTATGCCGGAAAAAAAGACGTCGCTGCCCTCACCGCCGCCCCGCCGGCAGGAAATCGTGTTCCGTGCCGTAAATGTCGTGCCGATGCGGACCGACACCGTGCTGGAAGCGCAGGATGTGGTGGTCCGCATCGGCGTCATCACTTCGATAGGGCCCACAGGCCAGGTTAAATGGAGCGAAGATGCACTGGTGATCGACGCCTCGGGCAAGTTTCTGATGCCCGGACTGGCAGAAATGCATGCCCATGTGCCGCCGCACGACGACCTGGAGTCGATGCAGGAAGTGTTGTGGCTGTTTGCCCTGAACGGTGTGACCACCATCCGCGGGATGCTGGGCCATCCGCGACACCTCGAATTGCGCGACAAGATCCGTAGCGGTGAAATATTCGGTCCGCGATTGTACACTGCCGGGCCTCCACTCGCCGGCGACGATATCCGGACGCCCGACGAGGCAGTGACTGCCGTGCGCGCCCAGAAACAGGCGGGCTACGATTTTTTGAAGATTCTGATGCCGCCTCTGTCGAAGGAGTGCTTCGCTGCCGTTGTGAACACAGCCCATGCGGTGGATATGCCTTTTGCCGGCCATGTGCCTTCCACCGTGGGGGTATGGGGCGCCATCGAAGCGGGTTATGCCAGTATCGATCACCTCGACGGATTTGTGGAAAGCCTTGTGCCGGGCATCGAAAATATGGAGCCGGATGCCGTGGGCCTGTTCGGGCTGTTCGTAGCCGATAAGGCCGACACCTCGAGGATTCCGGCGCTCATCGATAGTCTGCGCGCACGACAGATCTGGGTGGTGCCGACGCAGTGCCTGGCAGAGCGCTGGTTTGCGCCCGGCGATGCCCCGACGCGGTTCCCTTCGGCTCCGGAAATGGTGTACATGAGCGACGACGACCTCGAAGACTGGTCGAATATGCGCAGGCGCATCACCTCGAATCAGGGGTATGACACCAATGTAGCGCTGCGTTTCCAGCAGGTACGAAAGCAACTGGTGGCTGCCTGCAACAAAAACGGGGTGGGCCTGCTGCTGGGTTCCGATGCACCGCAGGTGTACAACGTGCCGGGATTTTCGGTACACCACGAACTGCAATACCTGGTGGATGCAGGCCTTACGCCCTACGAGGCCCTGCGAACGGGCACATTGAATGTCGGTCGTTTTCTACACCGCCCCGATCTCGGCGTCGTCGAGGCCGGGGCGGTTTCGGACCTGCTGCTGCTGGATGGCAACCCCCTGACCGACATCGGAAACACCCGCAGCATAGCGGGCGTTTTGGTGGGCGACCGCTGGTTGTCGAAAACGTTTATTGGAGAGGCGTTGGAGGGGATGAGGAAGCGGTAGGTACGCAGCGACATGCAGGGGTATAATAGAAGATCCGAATCTCTCCAAAGTCGGATTGTTTGTTACTTTTATCTCCAGAATTAAACGTATCGGCCCTGTTGCCCATGATGTTGCGCTCCGCACCGCTTGGCAGGATTTTGGCTGTTACCGCTAAAAAACACCGAATGAATAACCGAAAACATGCACTTCAATGACCAGTCAGCCGGCGTCAACGACCTCCTGGGATAGCCTTGCCCAAAGCATTGCCGACGGCGAGGCGGTCCTGATCCTTGGGCCCGATGCGATACCGCGCTACCCAGCCGGTCAGGATTCGGCGGGAGTGGAAACCTCTTTCAGCCAGTTGTCGCGGCAGGTCATTCAGCAAACACCCGGCATCGGCATCAATTACTTTTATGACCGCGACAGGCTGTTCCTGTTTCGCGACGCAGAGAGCAAGATGCTTGCACGAAAGGTTGTGCGCGATCTTGCCCGCGATCCCGGCTGGCTACCCGACGAAGAACTCTTGCGGCAAATCGTTGCCATGCCCTTTCACCTGGTGCTTTCGCTCTCGCCCGACCGGGCTGTATACGACGCTTTTTGTCGCTACACCACAGCGCCCCAATTTGATTTTGTATCGCCTTACGGCAAATTGCCGGGTGCACCCATTAGCGAGCCGACGGCTCACAACCCCCTGGTTTTCAACCTCTGCGGGAATGTGCTCGACAAACGGGACTCGCCGATACTCGACTACTTCGACCTTTTCCAACTGGTTATCAAACTGCTCGGTAATTCCGATGAAATTCCTACATGGCTCGGTCGCAAACTGCGTGAAGCCGATACCTACATCCTGCTGGGCTTTCAATTCGACAAATGGTATTCGCAACTCTTCCTGCATTATCTCAACTGGCTCGACAACAATGCGGTAGCCAACATCAACCGGAATTTTCCCATTCTGAGCGATGTCAGCGATGATGAGCGTGCGTTTATTCTCAATCAGTTCAATGTACAACAGGTGGCCCCCGAACGCTCCGATTTTGACGCTCTTTATGCTGCTTGCGCGCGTAAAGGCATTCTTCGGGATATACGCGACCCGCTTTCCCCGGTGCAGGCGCAGGTGCGGATGCTGATTGGACAGGATAAACTTGACGAGGCCCTCCGGATGCTCGAACAATTCAACAGCCCCGATATTGATCTCCTGAAATCGCGTTATCAGCACTGGAAACAACAACAGCGGGCCGGTACTGCCGACAGCCGCGACCTTGCTCTGGAGATCAATCGAATTCGCTACGCCCTGCTTACCTATAACAGTCAAACCGAAACCAATGTCTGATCCCGCAAAACGCCTCTTCCGTTTCCCCGGCGTTCAGCCGTTCTCCGGGGCGCAAAAAGACATCTTTTTCGGTCGCGACAACGACCGGGAAGCCTTGCTTTCGCTTGTGTTGCTCGAAAGACTGGTCGTGCTGTTCGGCAAATCCGGCTATGGAAAATCTTCGCTGCTTAACGCAGGTCTCGCTCCCGATTTGCTTGGTGAGAGCAGAAGAAACAGGCGGGTCTATGTTCCTGTTTTTGTGCGCTTTAACGCATACACAGGCCATGAAGCCGGCGAATGGCTCGATACTTTTACGTTTCATCTCGATCGGCAAACGCCACCGCTTCCGGCTGAAGAGCAGGCCGCCCGGGCCTTCCTTCCCCACACGCTTTGGGGTGAACTGAAGCGCCGGCACAGCGGGCCCAATGAGGTTTTTGTACTGATCTTCGACCAGTTTGAAGAATTATTCACTTATCCAAAAGCACAACAGGAGGCGTTCAAACACCAGTTGGCAGATTTGCTGTACGCGAGTATCCCGGAATACGTGGAACAACACGAAGACGACCATACCCCCGAAGAGGCCGCGTTGATGACCCGGAATATGGAGGTCAAATCCGTATTGTCTATCCGCGCCGACCGCCTGAGCGAACTCGACCGTTTGAAAGACAAACTGCCGGTTATTCTTCATAAACGGTATGAACTCCGTTCTCTGACGCCTGCACAGGCGCGCGAAGCCCTGGAAAAACCGGCGGCCCTGCCTGACCTGAGCGCCGGTTTGGCGTTCCTGTCGCCGGCATTCGACTGGCAGCCCGGGGCGCTGGAAAAAATACTCAGCGACCTTTCCAGGGATAATCAGGGAAGGAATACCGGAGGCATCGAAGCGTTTCAACTGCAAATCCTGGCACAGAATATCGAAAATCGCGTAACAAAGGGTGAAATCGTCGACCACGATGGCAATGGAAGACCTGATGTGACCGTGGCCGACTTGCCGGCAGTGGAGCGGCTCTACGAAGATTTTTACGAAAATGCGCTGCAACAATTGAGTGCGACTGAACGGAAAAAAACGCGGCGGCTGGTCGAAGAAGGCCTGATTTTCGAGCTCGACAAGCAGCGGATCAACCTCCACGAAAAGCTGATCCTGCGCGATTACAGTGTTGATGGCGAACTGGTACAAAAACTGATCGGCCTGCGCCTTGTACGCGCCGAACCGAGCAGCTCCGGCGGGCACAACGTCGAGCTGTCGCATGACGCTTTTATTGCCCCCATCCTCAATGCTGCCCAAAAACGAAAAGTCCGCCGCTGGAAAAATATTGCCACCGGTTTGGCAGTGGCGGGGGGCCTTTGTCTGCTGGTGCTGTTGACTATTACCTTCAGGCCCGTACAAGTGCCCGCCGATGTAGTTCGGGAAAACCAGGTACTGACCCGGCAACTGGACTCCATCAAGGTCGTTGGCAACCTGGAAGAGGAAGCCAAGGCAGTAGCCTTGAAATACCTCGAATACGTGAATGACCAAAATATTGAAGGCACGTCTTCACTGATGGTCGATACCCTGGAACGATACTATACCGCGAAAAACCTTCCAAGGGCGAAGCGGGAAAAGCTGGAACAGCAGTACTATAAAAAGAACCCGATCAAAGGTAATGTCAAGGTCAACGAGATTACCGTCGAGAAAAAAGACTCGATCTATGAAGTTGTGGTCAATACCGCTTACTTGCACCCAACCAAAGGTATGGTTCAGGTGATCTATCGGATCAAGTTGAATAAAGCGCTGAAAATGTATTATTTGCGGTCGTTTTATTCGGAGGATGGGCAATAGAAGGTATGCAGAGGGTAAAAAGGTTTCCCAAAACAAAAGCCGCCGCAACACCCTCAGGTGTTACGGCGGCTTCGACTTTTTCAGGAGGTTTCTAGCGGATTCGAACCGCTGTAGCAGCTTTTGCAGAGCTGTGCCTAACCGCTCGGCCAAGAAACCTTTTTTTATTTAAAGCGGGCCGCAAAGATAAGATGTTTTTCTTCAAACTACACAAGGGTAGGGTAAAAAGAAATTTTCATGCGGAATCAAATCCTGTGGGGTCGTTAATACGACAAATCCTGTTCTATATTTGGCCGCCTTAACCAATGCAGTTTTTGTTTCATGCTCCGGAACGGGGCGCCTCCTTTCACTAAATCGTTCAAAAAAACGCATGGGCAATCAGTTACAATTCCTGGATTACTCTGTCTTCCTTATCTATTTTGTGATCGTGGCCGGCTACGGCTACTGGATCTACCAACGCAAAAAAGCGGCTCAGGCCAGCGCCACCGACTTCTTTCTGGCGGAAGGCTCCCTGACCTGGTGGGCCATTGGCGCTTCGCTGATCGCCTCCAATATCAGTGCCGAGCAGTTTATCGGCATGTCGGGCTCGGGCTTCGCCATGGGTCTGGCCATTGCCTCCTACGAATGGATGGCCGCCGCAACGCTGCTGGTAGTGGCTGTTTTTTTCCTGCCTATCTACCTGAAAAACAAGATATACACCATGCCGCAGTTCCTGGCCATGCGCTTCAGTCCGCTCGTGGCCACCATCATGGCAGTGTTCTGGCTGCTGGTGTATGTATTCGTCAACCTGACCTCTATTCTCTACCTCGGCGCCCTGGCCGTGAGCACGATCTCGGGATTCAGTTTCCTCACCTGCTCGATCGGACTGAGTATTTTCGCCATCCTCATCACGCTGGGGGGGATGAAGGTGATCGGTTACACCGACGTAATTCAGGTTCTGGTGCTCATCCTGGGTGGTCTGGCGACGACCTACCTGGCGCTCGATCTGGTAGCCCACCACTTCGGCAGCGACGGTGCTCTGGCCGGATTGTCGCTGTTGCGCGAAAACGCGGGCGATCACTTCCACATGATCCTGAACAAGGGTCAGATGATGATGCCCGACGGGAAAGGCGGCTTTGAAGACGCTTACGATAAACTGCCCGGTCTCGCGGTGATCATCGGCGCCATGTGGATTGCCAACCTGAACTACTGGGGCTTCAACCAGTACATCACCCAGCGCGCCCTGGGCGCCGACCTGCCCACCGCGCGCGCAGGCCTGCTGTTTGCCTCGGCCCTCAAACTGCTTATGCCGATCATCGTGGTTCTGCCCGGTATCGCCGCCTACCTGCTTTACCGCGAAGGCGCATTTACGCAGGAAATGGTGGTCGACGGTGCGGTGCGGCCCGACAAGGCCTATCCTGTGCTGCTCAACCTGCTGCCTGTCGGCCTGAAAGGGTTGTCGTTTGCGGCGCTCACGGCAGCCATCGTCGCCTCGCTCGCCGGCAAGGCCAACAGTATCTCGACGATCTTTACGCTCGACCTGTACAAAAAATTCTTCGACAAGGATGCCGATGAGGCCAAGCAGGTGCGTGTAGGTCGCATCGCTATTATTGTAGCCATGGTCATCGGCACGGTGGTCGCACCGGCGCTTGCCAACTTCGGCCAGGCATTCCAGTTTATCCAGGATTTCACCGGACTGATCTCCCCGGGTGTGGTCGCTATTTTCCTCCTGGGCTTCTTCTGGAAACGCGCCACAGCCAATGCGGCCCTTGCCGGCGCCATTGCCACGATTCCGACTGGCCTGTTGCTGTCAAACATGTTTGCCGGCATGCCTTTCCTGCATCGCATGGGCTGGGTGTTCCTCACCCTGGTTGCCCTGATGGTGCTGGTCAGCCTGCTGGATAAAAAAGGTCAGGAGAGGGTGCACCCAATTGAGGTGGATGCTTCCATGTTCCGCACCAACCAGTCGTTCGCCGTGGGCGCCGTGCTCATTTTGGGCATTATTTCGGCCTTGTATATTGTGTTCTGGTGATTTGGAAAGGGTAGTTTTGGGTTGTCCGCGCGTTGGTTGATGGCACGCTGATGACACAGATTGAGCAGAGTAACACAGATAAAATTTGATAAAATCTGTGCGAATTTTCTCAATCTGTGTCATCAGCGTGCCAACCCCAAGCGCAGGTTCACACAGATTTTATCATATATTATCCGCGCCAATCTTCTCAATCTGCGTCATCAGCGTGCCAACCCCAAGGCAGATTGAGCAGATTCACACAGAATTATCAAATTTTATCTGCGCGCATCCGCCTAATCTGCGTCATCAGCGTGCCAACCCCAAGGCAGATTGAGCAGATTCACACAGAA
>CALMBD010000182.1 GCA_937861115.1 uncultured Bacteroidota bacterium
GGATTCATCCAGGAGCATGAATTGTGTGTCTGTCGGGTCGTGGTATTTTATAAAAGAATAAGCCTGAAGTGCGGGGATATACTTGAAATCAAGCACATTTTGGGCATTGACGATCATATACCAGGCCAGGTAGCCGTCGGCATCCAGGATCATGAGCGCTTTCGGAATACTGAATGCAGGGTCGTTGGCGTTGAGCCCGAGCTTGAAAGGGGAAGTCAGGTAAAACCCGGTGTTGGCACTGTCGAATTGGACAAATTCGTATGCCGGTACATGGTTGGGCGTCGGTCTGTTGAAATCCTGTCCGGAAACACGCAGGGTAAGCAGCACAAATAGTCCGGCGCCGAGGTAGTGTATCATAGGTAGTTTTGATTTGTGAAATATCGGATGGTAAAATTAGGATACTGCCAGTATCCTGCCCATGCTTTTTGGGGTTGATGTCAAATATGGCCAACATCTTCGGTTTGCTGTAGGGTTGAAATAATGGTTTAATGGCTTGAAGGAAGGGGCATTGTCTTGCGCGAGTGCGGGATATGGTGATGACTTATTGACCGTTGCAGAATCAATTCGGATTTGTAGATTTGCTCGATGAAGACTGCCGGGAGTGGTCGGGCTTGTTGAACGGTTATATCTCATGGCAGTACCAACTTTGCTCCGGAAAAGCAGCGCTGCGCAAAACGGTATTTTAAAACGTACAATCATCACTAAATGGAAAGTTCAAGTCAAATTGCAAGCCGGTTTAGAGAGGTCCTTTTAAACGGCACATGGGTCGCCAATACAAATTATAAGGACCAGTTGTTTGATGTTACCTTGAAACAGGCGACAAGCAAAATCGGGTCATTAAACACTATTGCGGCACTGGCCTACCACATTAATTATTACATAGCGGGAATAATAAACGTTTTCGAAGGAGGGGCGCTTGAAATTCGCGATAAATTCAGTTTTGATCTTCCACCGATCACTTCAGAGGCAGCGTGGGAAAAGATGTTGGCGGACATGTGGACTAATGCAGAGAAATTTGCCGACCATGTCGAACGTATGTCTGATGAACAACTGGAAGCCGTTTTTGTAGAGGAGAAATACGGTAATTATCGGAGGAATATTGAAGGCGTGATTGAACACAGTTACTACCATTTGGGCCAGATTTCTCTGATCAAAAAGATGATTAAGGAGTCGGAAAAAGAGTGATAAAGCCGCCAATTCCATCTGTGCTCCGGAGTTATTATTCCGGTGCCGGCAGGGCTAATAACCATAACGCTTTCCAATCCCCGTTGTCTTCAGAAATCCGTGTTGATGGGCGCAAATCGTGTTATTTACGTAGTAACCTTTTAGCGCACCGGCTCGTATACCGACGTCATGTACCAAAGAATCTATTCCCCGCAATTGCGAACTATAAAGGAGCTTGATTATTTTAGCAATACCCGAATCGGAGAATATTATGGCATCCGTTCCATAGAACGATCCGCCAAAGGAATCGGGGTATTCTGCGACCTCCATTACTGCGCCGGTATTTAACGGCTGCCTGCAACAATGGAGTTTCAGGACGTCCCATCCTTGGGGTGTTTGCTCCAGGGCCTTTTGCAGATTATCATAGAACATGGGTAACAATACCGCATCGTCTTCAAAAAAGATAAAATTATTCCTATTTTTACTCCGAACGTCTTCAAGTATCCTGGAAAACCCGTATATCAATGCCATTCTCGTACGGAGATCGCCGTCTTCAGGATCCGTAAGGCTTATTCGATTTACCTCAGGGTGCTTTTCGCGAAAAAACTCAAGCTCATTAGTCCTGGCGTCGATGGCCGGGTATATTTCAAACCGACCTTGTTCCAGATATGGGATTATATTGTCGTGAACATTGGTTCTGCGCTCTGAAGATGATAGCAGCGTTAAGATATAAGCGTATGGGTTTTCATTTTTCATTTTGGCTTGTATGAAGAATCCATTAAATGGAATCGAACTGTTAAAGATAGCGCTGATTATCCGGATAAAACAATACCAAAGATCGCGGTACACAATATTATGCGGGTGCATGCGCCTTATTCCGGATGAGCATCTGAAATGTAGATAGGCATGCGCCCGATTGGACCCTTGTACAATTCCCCTTCGGGTGGCTACCGGATACACGGATTTTGTTGCTCAGCCCGTCGGCCTACCGTCGGCTCGATGATCAATACGATAAGAAATGCCTGTGGCGCAACCTGGCCAAGGTGCTCGCGGATCGTTTGCTGACTGCAAACAAACTACTCACCTGAGTAAGGCATTCTTCCCAAACAGGCATCCACCGGCGCGAGATCGACCTGGATGCCCAGACCCGGGTGCTTCAATATATCCGTTACGGGGCCCATACCCTGGTAGCCAAACTGCATGGGCGCCGGCGTCAGGTCCTGCTCCAGCAGCAGCAGTCCGTAGGAGCCCTCGCAGGCCCGAAGGTCTCCTGCCAGGGCTGCCAGGATACGACCGGCAGCGGAGAGTATGGAGGTCTCGCCCACATGGCAACCCAACTGGCAAAACAGGCCGTGTTCCCGCGCCACCCGGTGTATTTCGAGGGAGGGCAGGATTCCGCCGTGTTTGGAAATTTTCAGGTTAAAACCCGACACGGCCCGGTGTTCCGCCAGCCATCGCGCGTCGTCGAGCGTGCAGATACTTTCGTCTACATATACCTTTGCTGCTGCCGGAAGCCGTTGTTGCAGGGTTTGCCAGACATTCCGGTCGCCGGCGGGTAGCGGTTGTTCCACATAAAACACACCCAGTTCGACCAGATCATTAATATGTGCCACGGCATCGTCGGGCGTCCAGGAGGCGTTGGCGTCTGCGCGGATATCCACACTGTCGCCCAGTATTTCCCGTAACACACCGATGTTTGCCCGGTTGGCTTCCCGGTTGGCGCCCACTTTCAGCTTCACCTGCCGGACATGTATGGCGGCCACCTGCTTGGCGATTTTTGCTACTGCCTCGGGCGTTTCACTGGAGATCACGGCACTGTAATAGATGGCTTCCGTTTGGGGTGTTCCCAGCAGTTGCAGCACGGGCCGGCGCATGTTTTGTCCCAGCATATCCAGCAGGGCCAGTTCGAGGGCGCAACGGGCGGAGGGCGCGGTGTCCAGCGCCGGGTAGGCCGACAAGAGCCGGTCTATATCCTGAACGGATTCCATCTGCTCCGTAGAAAGGTCCGGCAGTATTTCCTGGAGTACCCGCATGGTTCCGCCGATGGTCTCGCCGGTCACATACGGGCGCGGAGTGCCTTCGCCGTATCCCTGACGGCCCTGCGTATCAGCCAGTGCCAGCAATACCGACTCCGTCGCATTGCGGGTAGCGAGGGAGTGGCTGAACTTTAGTTTGAAGGGAATACGCAGGCTAAAAATCTGAAAATCGCTTAGTTTCATGGTGGCATCCGTTGAAGTAGCAAAGGCAAAGGTATGCTCAATGCGTCCTGCTTAGCTCCTGCAATAATCCCACGGTGTATCCTTGTGTGATGTGGGCCCTATCGACGTATTGGGTCTGTCCCATCAATAACCGGTGTAGTTTCGGCAAATTGTAAAATGGTACGCCGGGGTAAAGATGGTGTTCCAAATGGTAACCCACATGGTGCGGTGCAAAAATAAACCGCTCGAGCAGAGTGGGTTTCACGGTTCGGGTAGAAGTGAGCAGGTTATCGTAAGTCAGGCCGCCGAAGTGTTCCGCTACGCTTCTGATATATTGAAACATGTAGAAAGTTGAAAAATAGGGGATGATCCAAAACAGCAGGTAGTATTTCCAGATACCGAGCCATGTTATACCGCCGAACAGAAGTATATAGAATACTATTTTCAGTATCTTGTCTTCCGTGGTGGAAGGCAGTTTTTCACCCGCCTTGTTAAACCTTTTGATAAACCAAAGAGCATCCATAAAGCCCTGGTAAAGAAGAAAATAAGAACACACCGTCAAAAGAAATTCCGTCTTGCTTTTGGGAAAGGTAAAGGCGCGGTTCCCGAGTTTTGCCATCCAGTCCGGGTCGTCCTCAGTGTTCAGTTTCTGGTGATGTGCCAGATGGTTCCTACGGTACTTTCCGATCGAGGTAAAGATGGGGTACATCGTAAAGTAATTGGAAAGCAGGTCGTTCCATTTTCTGTTTTTCAAAAAACGGTAGTGCGTCGCATCGTGCATTAAAATGGCTAAAGCATGCATCCTGGCGCCTATGACAATGACGCTCAAAAAATACAGCCACGGGGAGGGGAACAGCAGGCAAAGGTAGATACTGCCAAGAATGATTGCCCAGTTGAAAACCATAGCTAAAGCATGCAGGTAGGAATTGATCTTGAACAGGGGCTTTAATTCGTTTGGATCGATTTTCAAATCCAGTTCTGAAGCATCATAGGTACGCATATCAAATGGTTTTTTTGCAATCAACTGGCAGGGTTGCGCCCAAATTGATGGCATGTTAGTATAGGTAATTGTCGGGCAAACGCGGATTTTCTGATCAGATATTATGGAAAATATTGATTGGGGGGAGAAATGTAGGATTTCCGCGAGAAGGTGTTGTGATGAAATCTATCAGCAATTGGCGAAAACGGTGTTTTTTTATTTCATCCAAAGGCGGGTTCTTTGGTGTAAATATCGAAAAAAATAAATTTTGAAAAATTGTTTGAAAGCGCACATCTGTGCCTGGTGGTTACAGTACGAAAGCCGGGTTCTACGGTCCCGAATAAATAATAATCTGAAAAGCAAGGTTAATTTAGCAGGTCAAAATAAACCAAATATCTAAACAATAAATACAAGCAAAATGAAAAGACTATCCAGATGGGCTAAACATAACCCCGTAAAATCAAGGGTTATCATTGCGTTGTCGCATATTACTATTATTCTCAGTGCATTTGGCCTTGGGGCATTACTGTTTGCACTTGATTGGGGATACGCCGAATGGTCTTTGACCATAATGGCTGGCATATTTTCTGTTGCATATATATTGTATCCTCAAAAAGGCAGGAGAAGCGGACTGTTTCGTTATTCCTATGCCAGGCAAAAATGGCACGACTTCACGCTGGTTGTTTCGTATGCATTATTGATTTCGGTCGGCTTTAATAATTTTCTTTTACTAAATGATCAGGGCTCTGATGCGGGTGCAGGCCAGCCGCATTTGGTGGTGACCAAACAGGGCAGTATTCCTCCTTTATACGCAACGCCGGGCGAAAAACTAAAAAACTATAACAGGCTGCTTCATTATGGTAAAAAGGAGGCAAGTCATTTGAGGAAACAATTAAAATCCAGGTTTCGGGAGTTTAAAAAAGAACTCAGGCATCAGGGGAAGCAAAGGGGGACTGCCGAAAATATCTTTGCGATCCTGCTCATCCTTGCTTTAGTCGTGTTTCTTGGGCTACTGATAGCAGGCCTGGCCTGTAATATTGCCTGTTCCGGGAATGAAGGCCTGGCATGGGTTATCCTGATTGTCGGTTGGCTTGGGTTAATTGTATTGGGTGTTTTTTTGATCAGGCGTGTTGTAAAAGGTAGCAAATCGGGATAACAGACATCTTGGCATATTCTTGCGGCGACTCTAAATCCGGGTAACGCAGCGAACTTCGCCGGCAATCGTTAGAGGGGGTATGAAGAAACTGTTATACGCTTTTTTATTCCTTCTGCCGCTTATTGCTTGCCGGGAGACGACCAGGACCTCAGAGGCAAATCGCTTCACACTTGCCGGCAAAACGAACAATATGCCGGACGGGACAGTGTTGTATTTGACTGTTATCCGGACCAATATGATCGTTGATTCGGTCGTCGTGCAGAACAACGCCTTTCGCCTGGACGGTCAACTGGTCTCCTCTCCCACATATTTCTACCTGCACACGAAGGATATGTCCGGATTCAAACCCCTCTGGATAGAAAGTGCTGAGATGACATTTGATGCATCCCAAACGACTTTTAACGATGCGCGCATCAGCGGTTCAAAAACACAGGATGAACTGGAAATATGCCTGGCCCGGATGAAACCGGCAGCGTCGGATGAAGCCATTGAAAATATTGCGATGGCGTTTATCCGGGAATACCCCGACAGCAGGGTAAGTGCCTCCATGCTGGCCGGTTATGCTCCGGAATGGGGCAGAAGCAAGGTCGGGGAACTGTATGAGCGTTTTACCGTTGCAAACAAGGATTCTGAAGACGGCCGGATCGTATCAAAATACCTCCGACTCAACCGGGAACATTCCGTCGGGGATCGATATGATGATGTTGAAATGAAGGACACCAATGGGAAGGCGTCCAGGCTGTCGGATAAACTTGGGCGGGTTACACTTTTAGAGTTTTGGGCGTCGTGGTGCGGCCCGTGCAGAAAGCAAAACCCTGATCTGTTGAGGACCTATAAAAAATACCAGAAGCATGGGTTCGAGATATTTGCAGTGTCGCTGGATTTTTCAGCGGACGACTGGAAAAAAGCCATATCTTCGGATAGCCTGATATGGCATCATGTCAGCGACCTCAAAGGACGAAACAGTACGGCAGGGATAATTTACGGGATCAACACCATACCGGATAATTTTCTGATTGATCAAAATGGAGTGATTATCGGAACCTGTTTATGGGGTAAAGAGCTGGATATCGCCATTGAAAAGGCACTCGATCTAAAATAACCCGGCAGGCCGCCGGACATCATTACCATACTGAACCTTGAAAATGAACGCAACCAGAATTGTATTTCCGCTGGCGATCCTGATTTCAAGCCATGCCCTGCAGGCACAAACCGGCGTAACCATAGATCGCAAAACAGATTTTTCCATTGGCGAGACGGTCACATTCAGGTCGGCAACCTTGCAGGAAGATCGAACGATCAACGTATACCTTCCCAACGGTTACCATTCCGATTCATTGAAGCGGTATCCGGTGATCTACCTGCTGGATGGCTCGGCCGATGAGGACTTTATCCATATTGCCGGCCTTGTCCAGTTCTGCTCGTTTTCGTGGATAAACATGATCCCCGAATCCATCGTAGTCGGTATCGCCAATGTAGACCGGAAACGCGACTTCACCTTTCCAACGCGGAATACACAGGATAAAAGTGACTTCCCGACGACAGGCGGCTCGGAGAACTTCATCCGGTTTCTGGAAACGGAACTGCAACCTTTCATCGACCAGATGTACCGAACGGATTCCGTCAGGACCATTATCGGGCAATCGCTTGGTGGTCTGCTCGCCACCGAGATATTGTTTCGGAAACCGAATATGTTCGACCACTACATCATCGTCAGCCCGAGCCTGTGGTGGGACGATGAGTCGCTCCTGACCCGCACGCCCGTTCCGTATACAACCCCGAAATCAGTCTATATCGGTGTGGGGAAAGAAGGCGCGGTAATGGAAGGCGATGCAGAAGCCCTGTATAAGAAATTGCAGCAGGGGGCTTCCGATCAAACCCGCCTGTTTTATAAATTCCTGGAACAGCAAAACCACGGGGATGCCCTTCACCTCGCTGTTTACGACAGTTTTGAGAAGATATTTGGGGAAATGAAAAAATGAACGAAAATGAGTCACGCGAATCAGGGGTTGATTTTGGACTTTGAAAATCGAACATTTAGGCACGAGACCTATAAGGTTTGCCAAACCTTATAGGTCTAAAAGGCTGAAAACCAATTCGCGCTTATTTTCAACCCCTGATTCACATGAGTCATCCCGAATTTCGTGTGGTAGTGTATTTCCCGTCGCTAAATAACCTCCAGTGGTTTTGAATAGGCCGTTTCCGCGCCCCGAAACTGCGCGTCGCGCTCCGCAATTTGTTTGATGGTGTTTAACTGTACCCCCGTCATCAGTCCGTGGACGGGCGGATAAATAACGTTCCCGGCCAGCCATTCGGCCCATTGTGGCGACGATTTCATCCTGGCCCGTACCAAAAGCCGTGTGGCGTCTTCTCCAAGCGGTTCCAGCACAAAGGCCCAACTCATTTTAAAAGGTTTCATGATACCCATTGCCTTTTCCGATTCGCCGCCGATGACGAAGTACCGGTCGCGTTCAACCGCATATACCTCAAAAAAACTGTCCTGCGCAGGTGTTGCCGACAGGTGGTCGCCGACGGACCGGTCGTTCCAGTCATCCACCACATAGTCCTTGCCCGGTATGCCGCCGTTGTCCAGCAGGTCGATGCTGTACCAGCCGGCGCGGTCGCAGCCGAGTTGCATGAGATACCGCCAGACCATCTGCGCCGGCGCTTCGATATCGATGTGGTGTGTGACGGAATGTCCGGCATCCGGAATGATGCTGTCGCCCGGCAGCGGGATGTTGTCCCGGTCGGGCGTTTTCATTTTGCCGAGCTCGGCTTCAAGATGTCGCATGGCGGCGTTCCGGATAAGTTTTGATCCGATACCGATGACGCGATAATAGCGGCTGAGTTTTTCCCAACTCCTTTCGTCGGTGGCTGTGGTGCGCAGTTCGAGGCTGACGGTGCTGCCGCTGCCGCAGGGTTCGACCGAAATGGCCCACGCAAGTTTACCCCAACCCGGCTTGTCGAATGCACTGAAATCCTCCGGCGTTACTGCAGCGAAGGGGATGTGCAGGTGCCAGAACTGGCCGACGGAACCGACCACCACTTCTTTGCCGGGAACTTCACACAGGAGCATAAATCCCGTTCCGCTTTTCACAACCTCGTCGACGCTGATGCCCCCGTTTTCCGGTTCGGGTTCCCTGCCGGCCAGTTTGTCGGGCAAGGTGCGAATATCGAACAACAGTTTTACCCAAGGTATTTCGGCAGCGTCGAAATGCCGGGCGGTTTGCCAGGCCTGTGCCGGATCGGCTTGCACAAAAATGCGGTGTATTTCGGTATGTCGGGGATTGGGAAGGAAAGACTGGATCGCTCTCATTATAACATGCCAAGTTGAGGGTAAACGGATAAATTTTCCCTGCAAAAATCCCGCATAAGGCACTATAATCCCCTAATTTTGGCTATGCCCGAGAGTGATTCATATCAGTAGTTCGGCCCTTTCCCACATCATCGGTCGTTTTGACCGGGGTCATCCTTCACCGTTGGGTTTGGGCGCATCTTTGCGGGTAGTCCGCTGCCGTTCGGGATGATTTTTCAAAACCAGCAACATGAAAAAAGCAATTCAGCAACATGCGCCCAACAACCCTGTTTATGGAATGGGGTTCATCGGCGCGCTCGTTTACTATCTTTACTACGCCACCGGGTTCTGGATGGGCGTTTGGGGTTGCGTGAAAGCGATCTTTTGGCCGGCTTTTCTTGTTTATGAAGCGCTGAAGGCGCTGGGCGCCTGATTTGTACCCGCCGTACCCCCGCAGTGCAACGGACTTCCAGGTCCGTTGCACTGCTGATGACCAATAAATACTACAGCAATGACCTTCATCGATTACTACAAAATTTTGGGGCTGGATAAAACAGCCACACCGAAAGACATTAAAGATGCCTACCGGAAACTGGCCAAACAGTACCACCCGGACCTTAACCCCAATGACAAGGAGGCCCAGCGGAAATTTCAGCAGATCAATGAAGCCAACGAGGTACTCAGCGACCCGGAAAAGCGAAAGAAGTACGACCTGTATGGCAAGGATTGGGAACACGCCGAAGCGTTTGAACAGGCTGCCAGGCAGCGCCAGCAGCAACAAGCGTCCGGTTCGCAACGGTCGCGGTATTCCGGATCAGCATCCGAAGGCGACTTTTCCGATTTTTTTGAAGCGATGTTCGGCGCCGGGGCAGGAAGGGAGCGGCGCAGTCAGGTGCGGTTCAGGGGCGAAGACTACCATGCCGAGTTGCAACTTCAACTCATCGATGCCGCCAAAACCCACAAACAAACGCTTACCGTCAACGGGAAGAATATACGCATTACGATCCCTGCCGGTATAGAAAACGGACAAGTCATCAAAATTGCCGGACATGGCGGCGCCGGCGTGAATGGCGGCCCGAACGGGGATTTGTATATCACCTTTTCCATTGCCAACCACCCCACGGTAAAACGGCTGGACAATAATTTATACACGACGGTCGACCTGGACCTGTATACCGCCGTGCTGGGCGGAGAGGTCATCATCGATGTCCTGAACGAAAAGATAAAAGTCAAGGTAAAGCCGGAAACACAGAACGGCACCGTCGTCAAACTAAAGGGAAAAGGATTTCCTGTGTACAAGCAGGAAGGCCGGTTCGGCGATCTGTTTGTCACTTATGCCATCCGTATCCCCACCAATCTGACAGACAGGCAAAAAGCATTGTTTACCGAACTATCAAAAATGTGAACCATGAAAACAGCAAATTTGATATCTGTAGATGAGTTTTGTGTCTATCACGGCATCGATCAGACTTTTATCCACGCGTTGCAACAAATCGGGTTGATCGAATTGACCAGGGTTGAAACAAGCGCTTATATCTATGGGGACGAGTTGCCGCAGTTGGAAAAATTCGTGCGCCTGTATGCCGAGTTCAATATCAATGTGGAGGGCATCGAAACTGTCGCGTTGTTGTTGGAACGCATCACAAGTTTGCAAGACGAGATCGTTGCGCTAAAAAACAGGCTGCGGTTGTATGAGGATATTGGGTAGTCCCAACACCAGCGGAGGTTATGTATGAAAGCAATGTTTACTTGTAATACATTGATAACGAGTGGCTTGTTTTAGCGTCAATAATTTTTCTGCAATTTTCCAGTATTTTTTTGTCACACCGGGCCGGTTTGAAGTATCATTATAAGTAAAATGCTACTTATGTCTGAAGCGTCCAATTCCGATCTTTCTCTTGAGCCTCAAAGGCCGGAAATAGTCTTTTGTGGCAAGGATAGTGCGCAGGCGCTGACGGCGGTATTCACCAAATACCACGGCAAGTGCCTTGCATTGGCGGCCGGTATCACCGGTTCGCCGGAAGAGGCGGAGGATGTGGTAGCTGCGGTTTTCGAGAAGGCGCTGTTGCGCTGGGATGTTTTCGCCAGGGCGAAAAACCTTAGAGGGTACCTCCACGAGACGATCAAGAATGAAGCCCTGAAAATCATCGACGGCCACAAAAAATCGCCGCGTGTTCCCATCAGTGATGCCGATCAATGGACAGACGATACCCTTGAAATCACCCTGAATGCTATGATCGACGGCAAAAGATTATTTAAACTTTTACCAACTGTATTATCACCCGAATCGCTGGCAGTTGTTTTGCTATGGCTGGAAGGTTTCAGCCATGCAGAAATAGCGCTTGAACTGGGTATATCGAAAGCCGCCGCCCGTCAAAGACTGAGCCGTGCCATTAAAGAACTTAGAAATATATTTAACCCGGATGATGATGGCGGCGGTAATAGTCAGAAAAGAAAAACAAATAAAAAATCTTCCGGAATTGGTGAATTAAACAATTCAAAAGATAATATAGAGGAATTTAATTATTCTGCATTTTGGGATCCCGGGCAGATACAGGGCGAGATTCTGTTTAAGGTATTTTCTAATTATGCGCATTGGCCGGAGCCTTCATTGGAGGATATTGTACAGTGTGTTTCAAATGAAAATAAATCCAATAGTTTATTATTCAGATTAAATGTGCTTAAATGGATAATTACAGATGCATTTACCTATGAGGTATATTTAGGAGTTTACCTGTTATTAAACCAGTTTAATCAAGAAGAATTACTGCAATTTATTAACAGCAGTAAAGGCGACTTTTTAAGCCGGACATTTTTTAAACCATTTCATTGCACTAATAATGAAAATTAACCTGGTTGAAATTCCCCCTTTATTGGCATACCGTTGGAATATTGGTGCTCCATAGCCAAATCTGGATTAAAGTGCGCCGGAAAACCAAAACCCCAAATAACCAATTGCATTACAAGCAACCCATTATGCTGAAACAAGTATTTCAGTGTAATGGGTTTTTTATTGGCGCCATTTAATAATTCGCGCTATTTGTGCAATATGGCTCATTCGGGTATTTCCCCTAATTCAGGCATTAATGGTAAACCAACAGGGCGACTTTGACGGGTTGGGGAACCCGGCATACATCTGCACCTATATCCGGGGCGGAGAGCAGAAAGTTTAGGCTTCTGACTAGCGACTTGGCACTGATATCGGTATTCATTAGGTACCTGGAAATGGTACCTGCAGCAACGTCAGCTTCGCTGGAGTTTTCATTCCCGAATAAGAATCTTTTTTATTGGCGAGTGTCACACTTGATATGTTTCAGGTATTGTTATCAAGAAGTGTTTTTGTTTTGCTGTCTTGCTGACAACTGGTCACTTAGTTAACAGAATGTCCGTGTTTTAACTGTTATTTGTAGCGCTTCATTCGCTTCCCGGACATACTTGCCAAGATCAGACCACTTGCAATCTTCATTTGTGGCGGTTGCCTGCCAGAAGTTGCCAAGAGTATGCTTCCAATTTCAGGCTATTCTCCCGGATAGCCTGTTTATAATCGTATGTCACAGTCTTTTATCTCTAGCCAAATCCATATGAAGCACCTTGCTCTTTATTATGCAATCTGTTTAATTGCCTTGTTTTTTTCCTGTAAGGCCACCAGGCATGATTCACCCAATCAAAATGTGCCCACACCAAATGACAACACGACAGATAGTAATCTGTACTTACGCGATTCCATTTACTGGAATGACCGAATTTACTTCAAAATAAAAAATGATGCACAAATCGAAATAACAGACCTGAAGCGGATCGAAAGTGACAGTCGGCTACAGGCGTTAAAGGCCGTTTTTTCAAGAAACAAGGTTTACAAGATCGAAAGACCATTTCCGACAGCCAAAAGCGCTGATCTGAAAAACACCTATCGAATTTATTTTGACGAAAGGGTCGGGAAGATTGATTTGCTAATCAAAGACCTTCAGGCTATCGGCTATATTGACTATGCTGAAAAGATGCCCGTTATGCGCACATTCGTTGCGCCGGTATATCCCGATGATCCCGATAACCTGAACTGCCAACCCGTTTATGCTGCAGGTTGTTTGCAGTACGCCCTTCCGCTTATCAACGCCTATGCGGCTTTTGGCGATTACACCCAATTCAGCTATCCCAAGGTAGATATCGCGATAGTTGATAATGCTGTGAAAAGGACACATCCGGATTTGATGCCAAACATCGTGCTGGTTCCGGGATGCAATGTGACGAACGGCGGCAATGATCCGAACCCTCCGAATGGTTCTTTTGACCACGGAACCCATTGCGCGGGCATAGCCGGCGCTGCAACCTACAATAACCTTGGGATAGCATCTATCGGGTATAATAACAGAATCATGCCCGTCAGGGCCTCTTTGTCACCTTTATACCTAACACATGGGTATGATGGAATAGCCTTTGCCGTTGATCACGGTGCCGAGATAATAAGCTGTTCCTGGGGCGGTACGGAATCGTCCATAACCGATCAAAATGTGATTGATTACGCCTACAGCAGCGGTGTAATAATCGTTGCGGCGGCTGGCAACAGCAATGTCAATTTTCCCGTCTATCCGGCGGCTTATGATCATGTCATTTCTGTCGCCAGTACAGATCAAAATGATCATCTCAGTACGTTCTCCAATTTTGGAAACTGGATAGATGTGTGCGCTCCGGGAACAAATATCTGGAGCACTTCTCTTGCCAACAACGGCGCCGATACTTATGAGTATAAATCGGGGACGTCAATGGCCTGCCCGCTTGTTGCCGGACTAGCAGGTCTGCTGAAATCGAAAAATCCGACTTTCTCACCCGACCAGATCGAATCCTGCATCAAAAGTTCGGCAGAAAATATAGATGCGGTCAATCCGACATTTGCCGGGCTGCTGGGTGCCGGGCGCATCAATGCCTACGCCGCTTTAATGTGCAGCGGTACCTGTAGCAGCCCGATTACCCTGTCCGCTATTTCCGCCATTCCTTCGGGGCAAAATTATTATCCCGGCGACCAGGTAGTCTTTTCCGCCGCAGCTACAAATGCAAGCGGATTGAAGTGGACCGTCCGAAAAAATTCAACAGTTGTTCATACTGCAACCGCCAACACGCTGACCTATACTTTTTTGACGCCCGGTGTTTATGACGTTTGTGTGGCTGCCGAAAATAGCGATGCTTACTGTTCACAGGAGAATTGTTTTAAGGCAATCGTTATGGAGGGTAACGACTTGACATTTGAGAAGAAGGCGACTTATGAAAAGATTGGGGATATAATCGAAGCCAAAAACGGCGGGTATATTGTTGCCAGTGTTCGGTATTTTGCTCAAGACGGGAAAGTTGTGCAGAAATTGGATAAGCAGGGCAATATCCTGTGGAAACACCGGATCGCTTCCTTTCCGGCGCCTGCACTGGCAACCTTTTCAAATATGGAGAAAGGCTACTTCTCCATAGCCGAAGACGATGACGAATCGGTTGTGATGGCTATTCCCACCTATTCGGCCGGACAACATTATCTCTCGTTGGTCAAACTGGATGGGCTATCCGGGACAATTGTCTGGAAAAAAGAAATACATCCGCCTGCCACCTGGAGTTTCGCCTTGCCATTTTTTATAAAAAAAGATTACTCCGGCGGGTTTATAATTGCTGGTAGTGGCCACGCCTATAAGGACTTTTTTATGGTAAAAATAGACGGGGCAGGGAATATACTCTGGAGCAGGTTTTATGATACGGGTGGCCACTTTGTGATAAAGGGCTTTACGCAGGCCTTTGACAATGGATTCCTAGTCTTCGGGATCAATAATTCGTGGACGGGCATTACATACGAATACGCTGCTGTCAGGCTGAATAATAACGGTACGGTACAGTGGAGCAACCTGTACAGGCCATTAGGATACTTCGAATTATATGATGAGGAGTTCACCGGTATAATTGATGCCGTTGAGATTGATGACTGTAGTTTTATGCTTGCAGCCCGCACTTGCGGGTATCCGCCACCGGGTACAATTGTCTCTACTTCACATCTGTTTACCATTGGCAAAAACGGATCGGTACTCTCTGCTAAGGAAATGCCCAATCTAACTGCTTTAGGGTTAGCATCCGGCTCGAATGGCAGTTATAAGATGATTACATCCGTACAATCGAGAGGAGCATTTTACGCTATCGAATTCGATGCTTCTGCCAATGTTGTCAACGTCGGAAAATTGGAATCCCCATCTAACTTTCATGTTGTCCTTAATATGCCGGAAAGCAACTTTTTCAAAGGGGAAAAAGTATTGTGTACACAGGACAATGGCCTGATATTATGCACGAACTCGGGAATCCTGCCTACTACCAATGATGCATTGGTAAAACTGAGCGCCAATAGCCTTTCGAGTTGTGCGGATTTCCCTAACGGAATACTTACTGTTTCCAAAAGCTATTTTTCGACACCTGCTACGACAACGCTGCTTACACTTCCTGTCACGGAAAACATACCGGCCTCCTCCCTGCAGGCGGTCAATTCCAGTCTTATTAATGTGTGCAATTTTGCATCGAACTGCAGTAACAATACGTCTTTTTTTATGAAAAGAACGGTTGCAAACATCAATGAACCGCTGGAAATTGTCAATACGTCCACGATCGATAACAATAGTTTTGGCACTTTCCATTGGGTGGTGGACGGTGTCGCTCAGTCTATGCCACCAACTTCATTTTCTACGCCTGGGGTGCATTCTGTTAAACTGAATTATTTTATTGACAACCCCTCCTGTAATTTCACCTTGGAGCGTAAGGTCTTTATTTCCGGATATCCGGCCTGCAACGATGGCGATCCATGTACGGTGAACGACACTTATGATGCCGCCTGCAACTGTTTGGGAACATTTCAGGATACGGATGCTGATGGCGTTTGCGACGCACAGGATAAATGTCCCGGGTTTAATGACGCCGCAGACGCGGACTCTGACGGCGTTCCGGATGGATGCGATTTTTGTGCAGCCACCAACCCTTTTGCAATACAAAACCAGATTTGTTACGGGGGAACGAAAAGTGATTTTCCCGGAACTATTTCAAAGGTTACCGGAGGATACCTGATCAGCGCCAAAACAAATTCACCATCGGTTGCGACAAATTTTAATATAAAAGGCCCTAACGATGCATGGGTGGTAAAAACGGATGATAATGGCACTATCCAATGGTCAAAAACATTTGGCAACATTTGCGATGATAACAGCCTGAACACCCCCGACCGAAATATCGAGGAAATGACGGATGGCTATGTGCTGGCGGGTAACGGATACGGCATCTGCGGGGTAGTGGGCGCCAACGAGGATTTCTGGCTGCTCAAGACTGATTTATCCGGCAATTTCCTGTGGGAACGCTTTTTTGGGGGATCCTATGCAGACAATTGTAATGTCATGGTCAAATCGGCAACAGGATTCCTGATGGCGGGAAGCACGTACTCGGTTGACGGAGATGCGACTGGAAATCACGGCGGAGTAGATGCACTGGTGATCAATGTTGATCAAACAGGAAATATCGTATGGAAATCCTGTTTTGGCGGCACGGGTCTGGATGCTTTTACTTCCGCACAGACAACAACCGACGGATACCTGCTATGGGGCTATACAACCTCCAACGACGGCGATGTTGCCGGTAACCATGGCGGGCAGGACTTCTGGTTGGTGAAACTGGACTGGAACGGGGTGCTTGTTTGGCAGAAATGCATTGGTGGCTCGGGATCAGAGGTAAGCGCCGTGGTCAGGATGGCCCCTAACGGTGATTGCTTTGTTCTGGGTACGACCGGTTCTGTAAACGGCGACATTGCAGGGCAGCATGGCTCGCAGGATTTTTGGGTCGGGAGATTGGATGCTTTCGGCAACTTGATCTGGAGTAAATGTTATGGCGGTACAGGTGTCGACAGCGGACGGGATTTGCTGGTGGCGCCCGGGGGCAGTACGATTGTTATGACAGGCACCAGCACATCCCATGACAACGACGTATCGAACAGTCACCCCGGTTCATATGATGTCTGGGTTGCATCGGCGGATGCCAATACCGGTCAGATATTCTGCAACAACAGCTATGGCGGATGGAGTTATGAAGAGGGAAAGTCAATCCTGTATAACCCGGTTGATGGTTCCTATCTCCTTCTTTGCCAGTCCAATTCTCCGGATGCGGCAGTGTCCTGCCATCATGGCTGGGTTGACATCTGGCTTCTAAAAGTTGATTAACAGCCCCATTTTCAAAATATCAATTTTCATTCAAACGCCTGAATCTATGAAAATCTTCTCATTCAAAAATGTCCTGGCATATCTTGTTCTGCTGTCCACCGTTTTCAGTGCTGCTGCCCAAAACTTTCAAACGCTCTCGGGTGATGCCCTCGACAACCGGTTCACCCTGGCCAAAGAACTCGGAAGCGGGGTCTATGCTATGGGGCTGCAGGAACTGGGCACCGACATGACTGCTACATTTAGCCATTATCTGAGCACAGGCAGCCAGGATTGGTTGGTTGGCTTACAGACCGGGTCTGTCTGGAACGATTTTATCGAAACCTCAAGCGGAGATATTCTTGTTGTAGGACAAACCACGACATCGGGTCCGGATAATGAATGTCTGCTTATGAAGATCAGCGCATCCGGGACGGTACAGTTTATCCGACGCTACAACCTGGATTCCGAGGAGGGGTTTCTTAAAATTGCCCAGAGCATGAATCCTGCAAATGCCTTTTTTCCTTATTATCTGGTGGGCACTCAAAAAGCGTCAGGCATTGCGCCAAAGAAGGTTTTTATGATCAATCTCGACGAAAACGGTGTTTTCAACTGGAAAAAGATAATAGGTGGCGGCACTACGGATTGGGAAACCGGCCACGCCATGATACCAATTTTGAACGGCGGCTTCGGCTTGTTCGGCAATGCCAACAACGGGACGGATAATGCCACAATGGTAATCACCGACAATCTGGGAGTTGTCTCTGCTTCCTTCTCGCTCGGAAGCACCCTTTCTATACTTGATGCGGAGTATAGTTACCTGAACGATGAGGGCTTCTACATCTGTGGCGAACACTCCGGCACAGGATACTATGCCCGGATAAATACCGCAGGCAATCAGTCCTGGGCCTACGAACTGGATGGGCAAGGGGCGTGTACTCACCTTGTACGCGACAACCTCAGTTCTGTTTGGGTTCTGGGAACCAAAGCAGTTGGTGCTGTACCTGCCCAACCTGTCTTCTCCTATTTTTATTTTCTTGGACTATATCCATGGAGAACCTGGTATCTCAGCGATAATGAAACCTCCATTACAGAAGCAGGTATGACGATGACGCCGGACGGTTATTTACTCTTCGCCGACGGCCGGTCCGGTAACGCCGATGGATACGGGGGGAATGATGGATTCCTGTGCAGGATAGACACAACGCAACTGCTGAGTTGTATGACTCATCCGCTGACGCAAACATTTACGACAATTAACCTGAATTCACCCGTAGCGTTTGGTGCCGTATCCGCTTCGGATGTGATTCCGGCGGTGTCCGGGACTTTGACATCCGGGCCCGTAGCGAGTATAGCCTGGAATGATCCTTGCCTGACATCGTCCTTGCACGTTGCCCCCGGTTTGGCTGGCGCCGTACACATTTCGCCCAATCCTAACAATGGAATATTCACCGTCAGGTTGCCTGATTATGGCGCCCGCGCGCTACGCCTTCGGGTGCTTGACCTGTATGGGCGGGTGTTATCGGAGCAAATCGTAAAAACTGGAACTGATCCGCTTGTAGATGTCGGCGATTGCCCGCCAGGAATCTATTATCTCCAGGTGCTGGATGCAAACGCAGTATTGCGCGTGGAAAAGTTTGTTAAGTATTGACGGTTATTGCCAACTGCTATGACCGAAATGGTTATTCCGCCACCGCCGCAAACGCTGCGCTCCACTGCCCCTTGTCAGAAGCCAGCACACAGCGATACATGCCGGCGGATAGTCCCGCAAGACTGATGCTCAAGGTGTGTTCGCCCGGTTCCCAGTTGCGGTCTGCAACGACCTTGACGGTTTGTCCGGTAGTGTCGACGAGGTATAACCGTCCTGCAATGGATTCTTTTGTTGTAATTGTACAGCGGACCACGTCATGAGCAGGGTTCGGCGCTACTTGCAGGGATACGGTTTCCGAAGCGGCTTCGGTGGTTGCGGTGACGGCCTCCTGTATGACAATGCTGTTGGGTGCCACCAGGCCACCGCTCTGGATGTAGGTCGACAACGTGTTTGCGCTGAAATCGTACCGGAATACCTTGTTGCCCGTCCAGTCGCAGAGATAAAGTCTGCCCTGGCTGTCAAAGGCATAGCCTTCCACGTTGGCGAGACCGGTTACAAGCGGGCCGATATATGCGCCGGTCGTACCGTTGAACCGCAGCACCTGGCCAAGGGTCCAGTCGGCGACAATCAGTTCACCGGTATTGCCGAACCACAGGTTGACGGGACCTTTCAATACCCCCGAAGGAATAAAGGTGCCTGTCAGAACGCCGTTGGTGTCGAACTTCATGACCCGCCCGTTTGCGCCGTTGCCGTATTGTGCGACGAGCAGGTTGCCCGCGGCATCCCAGGCGTGCCCGCAACCGTTGGGTACACCTGTGCCGGTGAATTCGTCTACAAACACACCGGTTTTGAGGTCGAAACGCACCACCTTGTTCTGGGAAGCGCCCCATTGACTGACGTACAACAGACTGTCCTGCCAGATGGTGGTTTTCGTCGGGTTGTCGAGGGTATATCCGCTGGTGAAGTTACCCAGGTAAGCGCCTGTAACGCTGTCGTATTTTTTAATAGCGGTATTACCCCTGCCAGTCACCAGCAAAAAACCGTCGGGATGTAATAGTACCTCTTGCGGCAGCGAGAGGTTGCCGCTTCCGGGCATTACGATATCTTTTATAAAACTGCCTGTGGCAAAGTCATATAATTTGACGGAATGGGTGTTCCGGCTGCTGACAAAAACATGCTGGGCCTGGCAGGGGTCGGTTGAAAAGATCAGGCTTAGGATAAGTGCAAGCGTGTACAAGCCGAACAGGGAGCGAAGAAAAGGATACATGGATGTCTGATTTCGGATAAAACAGTTGTCGATCAATCACCCAAAATTAGCCCTGACGAGGTGTGGGGACTTGTCCGTTCTTGCGAAATATTCCATTGGTCAGGTTGTCTTTCTTTTTAGGCCACCAGCCGATGAAAGCAATCCAGCCAAAGGTGATTCTTTTTGATTTTGGAGAGGTGCACGCAGGCTGATTTCTCGTCAATAATGGATTTGTAACCCGGAATGGTATTCCGGGATGTCACAATGTATCGCGGAATGGTATTCCGCATCCCGGAATACCATTCCGCGATACATTACACTTGACAAACCTCAAATCAACAAATGCGGGGCGCCGGCTTCCAGGGTACGGGCGAAAATCGGGCAATCCGGATCGTGGGCGCCGGGCAGCCAGCCCGTACTCA
>CALMBD010000183.1 GCA_937861115.1 uncultured Bacteroidota bacterium
CTGCGGCCTCACTCCTGCCAATACACCCGCTTCACCCTTTCCGAGATATTTGTAAACACCTCGTAGGGAATGGTTTGCAGGCAGGTTGCCAGGGACTGAACCGGCGGGTTTTCCCCGAGAATAATGACCTCGTCGCCTTCGCAGGCGGCGGGAATACGGGTCACGTCGATCATGGTCATGTCCATACATACGTTGCCTATGGTGGGCGCAAGCCCTCCCTGCACCAGTACGGAATACCTTCCGTTGCCGGCGAGGCGCAGGAAGCCGTCGGCGTAGCCGATGCTGATCGTGGCGATACGGGAAGGTTTATCCACCGGACCGTTGCGGTTGTAGCCCACCGTTTCGCCGGCCTGAATCGTTTTGATCTGGCTGATGGTGGCTTTGAGGGTATTCACCACGCGCAGTTGGTCCTGCAGTCCGCCCGAATCCACGCCGTAGAGACCGATGCCCAGGCGCACCATATCGAAATGGTATTCCGGGAAACGCGCGATACCGCCGGTATTGACGATGTGCCGCAGCGGCGCGTAGCCGAGCGCGGCTGCTATCGGCGCGTACATGTCCGAGAATGCAGCCGCCTGCCGGTGTGTAAAGGCGTCGTGCTGCGACGCATCGCTGGCTGAAAGGTGGGAAAAAACGGATTTTACTTCGAGGTTGGGGCTGGATAACAGTTTTTCTATAACGGGTTGAATATCAAGTTCCTCAAAGCCAAGCCGGTGCATGCCGGTGTCCAGTTTCAGGTGGATAGCCAGGTGTTTTTCCTGCCCGGCATAGTGGATCAGTTCGTCGAGCAGGGGCAGGCTGTACACTTCCGGTTCGAGCCGGAAGCGGTACATGGCATCGAAGCCGGAAGGATCAGGGTTGAGCACCAGTATGGGCAGGTTGACGCCTGCCTGCCGCAGTTCGATGCCCTCGTCGACATACGCCACCCCGAGATAATCGACATGGTGAAATTCGAGCAGTTTGGCCAGTTCCGCCGAGCCGCTGCCGTAGCCTGCGGCCTTTACCATAGCCAGCATTTTTGTGCCGGGGCGCAGCAGGCGGTTGTACACATTGAGGTTGTGCACCAGCGCGGTGAGGTTTACCTCCAGCACGGTTTTGTGCGCTTTTTGCTCCAGCCGTCGGGCGATATGCTCAAAAGCAAAGGGTCGCGCGCCTTTCAACAGGATCAGTTCGTCGAGGAAATGGTGCTGCTGTATGTTTTGGAGGAATGTCGCGGTGTCCGGGTAAAAAGTCGTGTCAAAGTCTGCCGGCAGTTTTTCCCGGATGGAAGGAATATCCGTACCGATACCGATTAGCCGGTTCACCTTTTTTTCCAGCAAAAGCGTTGCCACCCTGCCGTAGAGTTCGGCTTTGTCCCAGCCGCTCTGCAGGATGTCGGACAGGATCACCGTGAGCCGTCCGGCGCGGGCCTGCTGGGCGGCGAATTGCAACGCGATACGCAACGAAGCCACGTCGTTGTTGTAAAAATCGTTGATCAGGGTGCAGCGGTTGACGCCGGCCTTCAGTTCGAGTCGCATTTCCACAGGATACAGGCGTTTCATCCTGTTGGCCACCTGTTCCCTGGAGACGCCCAGCAAGTGTGCCAGTGCCAGACAATGGGTGGCATTCTCGAGGGAAGCCGCGTCCGTAAACTGAAAATTGGCAATGGAAAATTGCTGGCCCGGAACGGGTTGTCCAGCAAAGGTTACACTGAGATGGGTGTGTTCCGATGTAATCCCGTATTCGACCTGCATATCGGCAGGTTTTCCTGTTGCCGACCAGGTGAACAGGCGCCTTCCGGCCTGTCCGGTCTGCCATTCCTGTGCCGCCTGAAAAACTGCCTCCTGATCGGCGCAGCAGATCAGCGTCTGTGCACGATCGAACAGCCGCATTTTTTCCTTTATTTTTTCTGCTTTGGAAGAAAATCCCTCCCGGTGCGCCGGACCGATATTGGTGAATATGCCCATCGTCGGGCGGATAACCGGCTCCAGGCGCTCCATTTCACCCGGCTGTGAAATCCCGGCTTCGAATAGCGCGAGGGTATGTTCGGGACGTATCTGCCACACAGAAAGCGGCACACCGACTTGCGAATTGTAACTTTTAGGACTTCGAACAATGTTAAAATCGGGGGCGAGCAATTGGTACAGCCATTCCTTGACCACCGTTTTGCCATTGCTGCCGGTTATGCCGACAACGGGCAGGTCGAAGCGCGCGCGGTGGTGCGCCGCGAGCGCCTGCAGGGCGTCGAGTGTATCGCCGACTTTCAGGATGTTGGCGCCGGGCAGCGTGTGAAGGGCCACGTCGCGGCTTACCACAAAATGCCGGACTCCTGCCTTGAATGCCCCGGCCAGGTAGCGATGGCCGTCGTGTCTTTTGCCGGCCAGGGCGAAAAAAAGCGATACCGCAGGCGCTGTGACGTGCCTGCTGTCGAGCAGCAACTGATCCACCTCGGCCGCCGGGTCGGATTGCTGTAGCCAGGAGGCAGAAATCAGGTGCTTTATTTCGGCGATGGTGTAATTCATAGGCTGCAAAATTCAGGGTTTTGTACAGAAAGAGATGGCCTTGCCCTACTTTTGCGGAAAAATAAGAACGTTTTACGTGGAAATACTGGTCAACGCAGTTGAAGAACTTGAAACCTCCATCCCGCGGGTGCTGGAAGCGCTCGCCGGACGCCGTAAAATCGCACTTTACGGCGAAATGGGCGCCGGGAAAACGACCTTTGTCGGCGTATTTTGCCGTTATCTTGGCGTAACCAGGGCAACCGCCAGCCCGACATTTTCCCTGATCAATCAATATGCCTATCCCGCTCCCGACGGCACCACGGCGCTGTTTCACCACATTGACCTTTATCGTCTACGCAACATACAGGAAGCGCTCGATATCGGTATTGAGGATCTATTATTCGACCCCTGGTATTGTGTAATCGAATGGCCTCAACTCGTAGAGCCCCTGCTTCCGGATGATACCGCAAAAATTCAGATCGAAATAACCGGCGAAACATCCCGCCGCTTGCTAATTTTGTAGGTTGAAGATCAGGCGCGCGCTACTGATCGCCAATACGTCTTTGTATCTTGCGTTCTAACCTCCATCGACCCCGCTCAAACGACATCCTCCATGGAAACACTTGCCATACCGCGTACCCAAACTGAAATGCTGGAAGTACATCCCAAACACCAGCGCTTGTTCATAGGCGTTCCGAGAGAAACCACGTTGCAGGAAAAACGGGTGGCGCTGGTTCCGCATTCCGTTACCACACTTACAGCGCACGGGCATCGGGTAGTCGTAGAGTCGGGCGCAGGCGAACAGACCAAGTTTACTGATCAGGATTATTCGGAGGCAGGCGCCCAGATTGCACACAGTCGGGAAGACGTGTTCAAGGCGGACGTTTTGCTCAAGGTTGCGCCGCCAACCCTGGAAGAAATTGACCTGATGCGCCCAAATCAGGTGGTCATCTCGCCCATCCATTTGCCGCTGCTCGATCAGGAATATATTGTAAAACTGCAGAAAAAACGGGTGATCGCGCTGGCAATGGAGTATATCCGCGACGACGATACGGGTGTTTTCCCGATGGTGCATGTGATGAGCGAGATCGCCGGCATCAGCGCCATCCTTATTGCCGCAGAACTGCTCGCTACCACGCGCGGCGGGAAAGGCGTGCTGCTGGGCGGGATCGCCGGCGTACCCCCGGCCAAGGTGATCATCCTGGGCGCCGGCGTGGTGGCGGAATTTTCCACCCGCACTGCCCTCGGCCTGGGCGCCGAGGTGCGCATTTTTGACAACAACGTGTACAAACTGATGCGCCTGCAAAACCGCGTGGGCCGGCAGTTGCACACCTCGGTCGTCAATCCTATCCACCTCAAAGAACAACTGCTGAGCGCCGATGTCGCCATCGGCGCCGTACACTCGCCGCAGGGCCGTACGCCGATGATCGTGTCGGAAGATATTGTGCGGCAAATGAAGCCCGGCTCGGTGATCGTCGATGTCAGCATCGATCAGGGCGGGTGTTTTGAGACTTCCGAAGCGACAACACACGAGAAACCCACGATTTTGAAACACGGCGTCATCCACTATTGCGTGCCGAACATTCCCTCCCGGGTAGCGGGTACTGCCTCCGATGCCATCAGCAATATCCTTACTTCCTTGCTGCTGAAAGCCGAGGCAGGCGGTATTCTGCAACTCATTACCAGCCACGAGGGACTCCGCAACGGGGTCTATACCTACAAGGGCTGCCTCACCAACGCGTATCTGGGCGAGCGGTTCGACCTGAAAAGCACCAGTCTTGACCTGCTGATCACGTCGGACTACTGATCCCAACAGGCTTCCCGGACCAACCGGGAAAAATCCACATCGCGCACCAGCCGCTGGTAGGAATCGCGGTTGTGGCGTTCATTTTCTTCAACGGTTTTGGCCTGATAGATAAAATCGGCGAGGCTCTGCCAGCCCCGGAGTTCGGCGGCCGACAGTACCATACACCAGCTGCGTTTCTGCGAAATATCGGGGTGGGCGATACGTTCCGCTTCGCCGGCCAGCCGTACATATTGTTCGATGGTGCTGCGGGTAGGCTGGTAAAAATCGACGCGGTGCACCTGCGGGTCGGAGGGCAGGTAGGTGACCAGAAAGGCATCGCGGTCGCTGAGCGGAAAGCCGTTGGGCAGCTGGATCGGCCCGTTGTCGGGCACTTCCAGGGAACCGCTGATCTGACTGCTGTCGGCGGTAGTGAAGCCGTAATACACCTTGCGCCGGAGCGCCTCCTTTACGATAAACAACTGTGCGGTGTCCGCCTTGCCCTCATAGGCCAGGCGCCGGGCGTTTTCCATCGACATTTTGCTGAACAAAGTACTCCTGGAGAGCTGGTTCAGTTCCTGTCGGTGGCTGAAGTGGCGTAAACCCAGAAAGCCGGCGGTGAGCACTACCAGAAAACCCGCAATAAACAGCGCCATTTGCCAGCGGATGCGCCGCTCGTCGACGCGTCGGATGCGGTTGCGCGGGGTATCGACCGTTTTGTTGACCTCGAATGCGTAGCCGAAACGACCGTCTTTTTCCTTGACCACGCTGATCTCGCAAAACTCGTCTTCGATAAAAAACGAGTACTTTTTGGTCTCTTTCACCGAAAAATCGATCTGCACCACGCGCAAGTTGCAGTGGATCATCAAATGCCCGCTCTGGTCGCCGTGGTACAAACCCACGCGATGCCGGCCACCCCGGTCGTCGAGAAATACCCAGCCCATTTGCGCCATGCAGAAAAGCGATATTTGTGAAAGGAAAGATAACGCTTAATGGCGGGTTTTGTGGCGTGGGCACTGTTAAAATGTGGTACCGGACCGGTACCAGACCGGTACCGGCGGCTTTAGCCGCTGAAAACCCAGGCATCCTTTCCAACCGGTTTGGAGTGTGATCCGGCGGCTGAATCAAAAGTCTTCACCCTTGTCTTGCAACACATAAGGAGGACTCTCTGAAAATTCAGACGTCATTCAAACCTGGTCAGGAGGGTGTTTCGGCGGCTGAAGCCGCCGGTACCTGGAGTTACCCTACCATCTCACCCACGCGCTTCTTTCCTTTCACCTTTGGTCTTCCGATGCTGATGTAATGGAAGCCTTCCGTTTTCATCTGGTCGAGGTCGTACAGGTTTCGGCCGTCGAAGATGATCTTTTCACGGAGTAAAGAGGAAATCCGCTCGAAATCGGGACTGCGGAACTCCGCCCATTCGGTCATGATCGCCAGGCAGTCGGCGCCCTCCAGCGTTTCGTACATGCTGTTGCAGAACCGGATGCGGTCGCCGTAAATTGCTTTGACATTGTTCATGGCTTCCGGGTCGAAGGCCTGAACCCGCGCGCCGGCGTGCAGCAGTTCGTCGATGATAGCCAGTGCCGGTGCCTCGCGGATGTCGTCGGTGTTGGGTTTGAAGGCCAGTCCCCATACGGCGATGGTTTTGCCGGCGAGATCGTTTTTGTAGTAGCGGCGTATCTTTTTGGTAAGCACGGCTTTCTGCAGGCTGTTCACCTTCATCACCGATTTCAGGATCTTGAAATCGTATGAATTGTCGCTGGCCGTTTTGGCCATTGCCTGCACGTCCTTGGGGAAGCAGGAGCCGCCGTAGCCGATGCCGGGAAACAGGAAGCGCTTGCCGATACGGGTGTCGCTGCCCATCCCGATACGCACCTGGTCGACGTTGGCGCCCAGTTTTTCGCAGAGGTTGGCGATCTCGTTCATGAACGAAATACGCACGGCGAGGTAAGAGTTGGCGGCATATTTGGTCATCTCTGCAGAGCGCTCGTCCATAAAATAGATCGGATTGCCCTGGCGCACGAAGGGTTCGTACAGTTGACGCATGATCTTGCGGGCCTTGTCGCTGCTGGTGCCCACTACCACGCGGTCGGGCTTCAGGAAGTCTTCCACGGCCACGCCCTCGCGCAGGAACTCGGGGTTCGACACCACGTCGAACAACTTTCTCGGCAGCCTTTCCGACAGCACATCGGCTACTTTCTCCGCAGTGCCTACCGGTACGGTGCTTTTATCCACGATCACCTTGTAGTCGGTTATGATTGCGCTCAGGTCGCGCGCCACACCCATGATGTAGGAAAGGTCTGCGCTGCCGTCTTCACCGGGCGGGGTGGGCAATGCGAGGAAAATAATCTGGGCATTCGCGATAGCGTCGGCCAGATTGGTGGTGAAAGAGAGGCGCCCCTCCTTGGTATTGCGCTCAAAAAGTATGTCGAGGCCGGGTTCGAAGATGGGAATTTCACCCTGCTTCAACCGTTGGACTTTCTGTTCGTTGTTATCTACGCAAATGACGGAGTTGCCCGTTTCGGCAAAACAGGTGCCGGTGACTAAACCGACATAGCCGGTTCCAATGACAGCGATGTTCATGACTCGAGTTCAGGTTTTTAAATCTATGTGATCCGCTTTTTGTTTTTTTACGGATTAAAATGACAAAGTTGCTTCAAATAAAAACGGCACACAAAGGTAGCGCGCCGTGTCAACTTCGCCATTTCCAAATACAATTTTTATTTACTGCAAAATCTGTGCAACTTTTGAAATGATATTTGGATGTTTGGAGTCGGCCTGTGAAGTCTGCGGTAGATTATTGTGTGCAATCCTCATTCCAAATCAAATGTTCCATGTTCCAGATGAAAATAGGACTTGTCTTTTTTAACGCATTTCTTTTACTCCAGTCTGCCACGGCGCAGCAGGCGGCACTGGTCAATGTGGTGCCGAACCCCGGTTTTGAACGCTTCGGCAACCCACCCATCGGATGGTCGTACAAAGGCGCGTATTTCGGCCAGGTCGTTAAATACTGGTTTAGCGCAACCACCTCCAGCCCCGATGTGTACGGACCGGGAGTAAAGGTGCCGCGTGACTGGGCAAACAAGGGTTTTGGCGAACAGAAAGCGCACAGCGGCGCCAGTATGGCCGGACTGACCCTGTACGGCTGCACCAACGGCAAGCCGCATTGCAGGGAATACATCGAAATACAATTAGCCGAACCGCTGGTGCCCGGCCAGCTTTATCTCGTGGAATTTTGGGCGGCGCACCTGCAGCGATCGACGCAGATCAACAACCTCGGGGTTTGTTTTACGGAAACACGCATCGAAAAAAAGGCGGAGGAGTTCCTGAAACTGGACGCGCATTTCAGCGCAAAGGATATCGTGGAGGCGCCCGACGGCAAATGGGTGAAGGTGAGCGGTACTTTCCAGGCCGATAAAGAATACGAATACCTGATAATAGGCAATTTCAGCGACGATGCGCATACCCTGACCAATGCCTACCGCGACGACTGCTTTAACTATGCGTACTACTACATCGACGATGTGCTGGTGAAAAAGATACCGCCCATCCTGACTGTGCCCATCAAGCCCGACGACCTGACACGACAAATACTAGAACCGGGCAAGCCTATCCTGCTGAAAAATATCTACTTCGAGTTCGACAAAGACGAACTCATGCCCCGCTCCTACGTGGAACTGAACAAACTGCTGACAATCATGCAGGAAAACCCGAATATGGTTATCGAGATCATCGGGCATACCGACGATATCGGCGACGACGACTACAACAAGTACCTGTCGCGCTGCCGGGCCAAATCGGTGGTCACTTTTTTACTGGAAAGCAAAATATTGCCTGCACGGCTGCGGTACAAGGGCGCCGGGGAAAAAGAACCCGTGGTGCCTAACAATACGGAAGAAGGGCGCGCAAAGAACCGGCGTGTGGAGTTTGCTGTGGTGCGCAAATAGCAGACTTGTTGCGGTGGGAACCCGCTCCACCGCAACAAGTCTGATACCTCAGGCGGCCTTTTCCGCCGCTTCAATGGCCTTGCGCAACATGTCTTTGGGCAGGGCGCCTGCCTGGCGCCACAGTTCGCGACCGTTTTTGTACACCACGAACATCGGCACACCCATCACTTTCATACGCACGGCGAGGTCGGTGTTTTTATCCACATCGATTTTGACAATACGCACGCGGTCGCCCATTTCGGCTTTCAGTTCGTCGAGCAAGGGCAACATGGAGCGGCACGGTGCGCACCAGGGAGCCCAGAAGTCGACAAGCACAGGGGTATTGGAATTGACAATTTCTTCGAAGGACGATTTCATAGTTTGATTGCAATTGTTGCTTTGACCTTTAAACGCGGGAATGGCAGGAAAGTCAACCGAAAACCGGTAAATTTTTTCTAAAAACCGCGATTCTGCACAAAGTGTTGGCGCGCGGACAATCCCGGCGCGCGCCAACTCCCCACTTTTGTGTTTATTATTGCATCAACATAAAACGCCACTCTTACATGAAAACCCTTTCCCTGTTGCTCCGGCTCGTCGTAGCCGCCATTCTGCTGCAAACCCTTTATTTCAAATTCACCGCCGCTCCCGAGAGCGTGTACATTTTCCAGACACTCGGCGCCGAGCCCTGGGGGCGTATCGGCTCGGGCGTGGCGGAGTTGATCGTTTCCGCCCTGCTGCTCTGGCCGCGCACTGTTGCCATCGGAGCAATCGGCGCCCTGGGCGTGATCACCGGCGCTATCCTGTCACACCTGACCATACTCGGCATAGAGGTGCAGGGCGATGGCGGCACTTTATTCTACCTGGCACTGGCTGTTTTTGTCGGTAGCGCAACGCTGGCATGGATACACCGGCGCGAGATTCCGGTTATCGGATCGCGATTCGCCTGACGCGTTCACCCGCCTGAAGCGACCTTCGGGCGATCTGCCGCGCTTTTTTCATCTAAAAAGGAATGAGTTTGGAAGGGAAGGCGTCATTTTTGGCAAAACAAATTTTTATGCCAAACATCCGTTTTACCCTCTTGCTCTTTGTCCTCGCCGCCGCCCAGTCCCTGTCTGCCCAGCAGAAAGACGAAAAGGCGATCAAGGCTGTTATCAACGACTTTTTTACCGGTATGGAAAAAGGCGATACCGTGCTGCTGAAAAGCACCTGTACGGCAAACCCTGTGTTTCAGACCTTCACGGCCAACCAGGAAGGCGCCATGCAGGTGTATACCGAAGATTTCGACGAGTTTGTCCGCTTCGTGGGTACACCCAATAAAGACAAATACAAGGAAGTCATCGAGTTCGGAGCCGTCAATGCCGAAGAATCGCTGGCCAGTGTCTGGACGCCCTACAAGTTCTATCTCAACGGCAAGGTATCGCACTGCGGCACCAATTCGTTCCAGTTGGTGAAAACTGCGGATGGCTGGAAAATACAGTACATCATCGATACCCGGCGTCGCGGTTGTAAATAGTGCGCTCAAAGGCGCAGCAGCATCACCCAGCCGTCGCGTTCTTCCTCCTTCAGCAGTTCGTGCCCGAAATGGGTTGTGCCGATGTTCTGAAAACCGGACCGCTCGTACGCCGGTACGGGTCCGGTTTTCATCACTTCGAGCCATACGGCCTCGCGCCCGAGCCGCCGGGCGCGCTCGAGCGCGTACCCGATGAGCACCTGTCCGGCGCCTTTCCGGAAACTGGCGGGCATGAGGTAGATCTTTTCGAGATACAATGCGTTTGTAACCGATCCGTCGGGCGTGGGCTTTTGGAGGATAAGTTTCAGAAAACCAATAATTTGTCCGGCTTCGTCGCTGAATATCAGGTATTCGGTGCCGGGATCGGACAGTTCGCGTTCCAGCGTCGCCGTGCCGAAGCATTTTTCCATGTACCAGTCCACCCCGCCGGCTTTCCACACATGAGCATAGTAAGGCTCGTAGGTGGCCCTGCCCACGTACTGCATAAGCGGGATATCGCCGGGACCGAGTTTTTTTACCTGAAAATTCATCCCTGGTTGAATAGTCTGGTCTGCAGGCTGCGGTATTTGGGCAGGTTGATGAGCAGCACGCCGAACAGAATGGCCATCAGGGCCATGATTTGCCTGCCGGAAAAGGGCTCGCGGGCGATCAGCCAGCCCAGCAGGATGGCCACCACCGGATTTACATAGGCGTAAGTGCCCACCTGCACCATGGGCCGTTTGTCGAGCAGCCACACATACGAAACGTAACCGATCAGTGAGCCGAACCCGATCAGATAGGCCAGACCCATCCAGGATTCGCTGCTAACGGCGGCTAAAGAAAACGTGCCTGTTTCGCCTTCCAGCCAACCTGTCAATATACTGAATAAGCCGGCAGCCAGCATTTGAATGCCCGCATTCATCGTGGTGGAGTGTGCAGACGGCCGGTATTTGACATACAACGAGCCTGTCGCCCAGGATATGCAGCCGGCCACCAGGACAAACATGGCAAACACGGTTTTGCCCGACATGCCGCCTGCATCGGCGCCAAAGAGTGTGATAATGCCGCCAAAGCCGATGAGTATGCCCAGCAAAATGATCTTTTGGGAAAAGTTGTACGACCATTGGCGGTAGTCGAGCAATAAAAACCAGAAGGGCAGGCTGGCCACGATCACGGCTGCCATGCCCGAAGTGATGTGCTGCTCGACCCATACGACGGCGCCGGTACCGCCGAACAGCATCAGCACGCCGCCAAAAGCATTTTGAAGGGTTGGCCGCGCGATGAAGCGCTCGCCTTTCAGCACACTCCACAACAGTAGAATGAGCCCCGCAATGGAAAAACGGATGCCGGACAAAAGGAAAGGCGGCATTGTTTTCAGGCCAAAGAGAATGGCAGTGTACGTAGATCCCCAGATGAGGTAGATGGCCGCAAAAGCGGCGATCACTTTCCAGGCATCGGTGTTTGTTTTTGTGTTCATAGCTAATTTATGTTGAGTTGCATCAAAATGTCAGTCTGCTCTTCGTCGCCCAAAAAGAAAGCGTGCGAGGAGACGGCCCGAAATCCCGTTTTTTCATAAAACCTGATCGCCCTCGGGTTATGTTCCCATACGCCCAGCCAGATAAAATCCACTCCGGCCTGAACGGCCGCTTCCCTTGCCTTTTCCATCAACAGCTGCGCGACCCCTTGCCCCTGGAATGGGCGCGCCACATAGATGCGCTGTATTTCCATGGCGTTTTTGTCTCTGAACTCGTGTTGCGCAGCGCGGAAATTGACCTTTAAATAACCCGCTACCGCACCGTTTTCAGCCAGCGCAAGCCAAAACGCCGAATCCGGGTTGGCCAGTTCCTGCCTGACCGTGTTTTCATTGAATGCAGCATCCAGGTATGCCTGCATGTTGGCAGGGGTGTTCATTTCGGCAAATGTGTCGGTGAAAACAGCAATACCGGTCTGCCGGAGCACCTTCCAATCTTCAGGGCCGCATGGTCGCAAACTAATCCGCATGGCCGTTGATCTGATTGAGGTGATGCTTCAAATGCCGGACGTAGTCCTCCGCCACATAGCGCAGGGTGGCCGGCTCGTCCCACACATCCAGTTGAATATCGAGATATTCCGGTTGTAAATGGGCTATCACGTGTGCCAGGTGTACATTGTAGTAATGCCAGAGCGAGAGCAGGGCCGGCCAGTCGGCCGACTGGTAGTGCTGGACGCCGACCCACTGGTCCTGGGCGTATCGATAGGGCTGCAGATCAGTGATGCCGAACTGTGCCCGTACAAACCGCTGGTGGTTGTTGGCTGCCGAATCGATCAGGTGCCCGATGATTTCTTTGGCCGACCATTTGTCGGGAGCCGGCCTTTTCGAGGCCTGGGTTTCAGGGACAGATTGTAGTCCCGGAAGAGCCGTTTCAATGGCGTTCAACAAACTTTCGGCCGTTGTTTTCATTACTTTTCTTTAATTTTACGGTCTAAACAAATTTAGAGGGTAAAATTACAGGTGTTTTTACCAGTAAAACAACTTTCAGCAGTAAAATATTTATGTCTCATCCAATTGAGGATATTTCGCTTGATGGCGGCTGGCTTTGTCTGGATTTTGCCAATACCGTTTCCGGCCGTCTGCCGGAAAAAGGCGAGGAATATTTGCGTTCATGGAGCGATTTTGCGGCGTGGGTAAAGCGGCTTGGTGTGTTGCCGGAAGCGGAATTCAGAATTTGGGAAAAAATGCCGTCCGGCGACATGGAGGAAGTCCGTGCGTTGCGCGAGGCCATTTTTGCGCTGTTTGACTATCAGGCGAAAAACGGCGCCATTCATCCCGGTCACCTGGAAACGTTGAACGACTTTCTGCACGAGGTATACATATATACCCGGATATGCCAGACGGCAAACGGGCTGCGAAGGGGCATGATCGACGAACCCCATGTGGAAAAACCGCTCTGGATCATTGCCCTTTCGGCGGAAACCTTGTTGCTGGGCGATCGCTTGTCGCGTGTAAAGGCTTGCGACAACTGCGGATGGCTTTTTCTCGACACCTCCAAAAACGGCGCACGGCGCTGGTGCAACATGCTCACCTGCGGCAGCCAGATGAAGGCCAAAGCCTGGTATCACCGCAAAAAGGGCATGAGGCCCGAGTGATACGGAGCGTGACAGCGCCGGACTTACATCACTGATGTGCCAGCCCCAACCCCGGGGCATCGGAGAGCAAAATCCTGCCGTTGTCCAGTTCCGGCGCGGCAAAAGGGTTGTTTCCGATCAGCCAGCATCCGTCGATATCGGCATAGTCGCACAGGGGAGCGAGGGTAGCGGCGGCGCTTATGCCGCAAGAGGTTTCTGTCATGCACCCGACCATCAGTTGCAGCCCGTACCCGCGCGCCGCATGTGCCGCGCGAATCCCCTCTGAAAGTCCGGTGCATTTCATCAGTTTGATATTGACACCCTGAAAACAACCTGCAACGCGATCGAGGTCGGACAGGCGCTGAAAACTTTCGTCGGCAATAATCGGCAGGGGGGAGCGCTCGCTGAGCCATGCCGCAGATTCAAGATCGTCCTTATGGAACGGCTGCTCAATGAGGACCACATTTTGCTCCTGCAGCCAGTACACCAGATCGAGCGCTACTTCCCTGTTTTTCCAGCCCTGGTTTGCGTCGGCGTATATGGGCTTGTCGCTCAGTTCCCGGACCGTACGGATAATTTGCCGGTCGTCGTCCGATCCGAGTTTTATCTTGAGTATGGAAAAGTCTGTCGCTTCGGCCATCTTCTCCCGCAATACCTCCGGCGTATCGATGCCGAGGGTAAAGCTGGTGAGCGGCATGTTTTTCGGCGACACCCCCAGCAATTGCCACAGCGGTTTGTTTTCCACTTTGCCCCACAGGTCATGCAGGGCAATATCGATGGAGGCCTTGGCGGCGTTGTTGCCGGGCGCCAGTGTATCTATTGCTGTCATGGTTTCCGCAATAAACGCCTCATCGATTCGCAAGGCACGGTATCCGGCCAGCAGGTTTGCTGCTTTTACCAGAAATGCAGCGGCCGTATCGTGGTTTTCGCCGTAGTACGGCGGCATGGCGGCTTCGCCGTATCCGGTCAGGCCTTCCATGCGGATTTCAGTCAGCACGGCATTGGTATGGGTGCGCATGCCGGTGGCGATGCGGAAAGGATGGCGCAGTTCGAGCAGTAGCGGGCGATACGACAGTTGCAGCATGAAATGGATTCGGATTTCAGACAGTTTCCGGGCCTGGCGTTTGATATTCAGGGTGTTGGCCGATAAACTGCCGGAGGCCGTGCATGGCGGTTGCACGCACCTTGTTTTGAAGGAACGACGACCATCCGAGCAGGTAACCGACGGGCCCCAAGGCCATTTGCGACCAGCGCCGGAAGGAGAAAACATCAGTGTGCCGGATGATCTTGCCGTTCCTGAACAGGAATTGCGCCTCAATGATGTTGTGCACCTTTCGGCCCGTGCGCGAGAAAGTGTACCGCGCCTCCCAGTGGGCGCTGCCTGACTGCTCTCCTGCTTGTACGGCATTGAATTCGATGACCAGGTCTTTGCCCGCAACACAGAGATAATGCCACATGGCGGCAATTTCCGCTGCTGTTTTCAGATCGAAGGCAGCATCCGAAAAACTGGCTTCCGGATGGTAGCAAGCGGCCATGCCACGGTAGTCTTTTCGCTGAAAACACTGGTAAAAATGCTCGATGAGCCGATGATTTTCGTTCATATTGCTTGTTGTTGGCGAGCGGTATGGAAATCTTTAAACGATGCCATTTGACGGGCAGGCGTATCCGGGAACTTTAACCTATATTTGTCATCCAAACCAGGTTTTTCATTCCAAAACCCATAATTCAAATGGCAAGTAAAAAAAATAGCAAGGCAACCTTTACCTACGGCGGCGTAAAAATGAGCTTTACCAAAAGCAAAACCCAGGCAGCCGTGCAATATACTCCGGGTTTGACAAAACCCCAGACCAAACGTTCGTCGCGCGGCGCAGCAAAACCGCCCGAACAGATTGAAGGCTTTGAAGTGTTCAATGCTTCGCGCAACCTGGATCAAAAACTCGATGATCTGCGCGCACAACCTGATGTGACGGTCGGTACCCACATATGGCACGTGGATGGTGAAGATGATACGCCGTTCATTCCTACCGGAAATCTGTACATCGAGTTCAAACTCAATACTGACGACGCCAAACAAACGGCCATACTGGAGGAATTTCACCTGAACATCATTGAGGTGGTCAACCCCGACGCTTACCGGGTAAGCGTTACGCAACTATCGCCCAACCCCATCAAATGCGCGATGCTGCTGCAGAAAAAAAAGATCATAACAGTGGCCGAGCCGGAGTTTCTGACCACACCCGTAGCCGGCGCCTTTTCACCGCCGGTCGGCAGGTTTATCGCCAGCCAGTGGCACCTGGAAAATACGGGCGGACAGATCCCGATCATCGATATTCCGAATGCTGTTTTCGGAACGTCGCATTTTCGGCGCGGCGCCGATTCCAAGGTGAAGGAGGCCTGGGCCTACCTGGGCGATTACGGCTCCGGTTCCATTAAAATAGCCGTCATCGATACCGGTTTTGCCATCGACCACCCGCAACTGCGGGGTAACGGCGGCAAGGTCACCAATATGTACAATGCCGCCAACCGCTCTGCCGACGTGTCGCCCTGGTTCCGTGCTTCCGACGGCAGTTGGGGCGTATTCAGCCACGGTACTTCCTGCGCGGCAGTGGCCGCCGGGGCGCTGGATGCACAAGGTGTATTGGGCGCAGCGCCCAATGCGCGGATCATCCCGATCAAACTCGATATTCTCAGCGACGATGCCATCAAAAACGCCTTCGAGCACGCGCTGCTGAACGGCGCCGACATCGTTACCTGCAGTCTCGGTTTTCCCAAGCCGGTACCGCTGTCTACCTATGTGACCAACTACCTGGCCAAGGTAGCCCGCGAAGGGCGCCGTGGAAAGGGGCTGCCCATGTTCTTTGCTGCAGGCAATGCCAACCCG
Organism: uncultured Bacteroidota bacterium; assembly: GCA_937861115.1. Classification (GTDB taxonomy): domain Bacteria; phylum Bacteroidota; class Bacteroidia; order Chitinophagales; family Saprospiraceae; genus M3007. Next base: position 15,665 of record CALMBD010000183.1, read on the forward strand.
GCCTCCAATTATCAACCGCGGCAGATAAGCGACTTCGCCGCACATCCCGAAGGGTTCTGTGTTACCGCTTCCAACAGCCTCGACGAATTTTCCGATTACTCCTTCTACGGCGCCAATGCATTCCTCTGTGCACCTACCAATGGCAACGACGGCGTCGGCATCACGACGGCAACGGTGGATACCAACGGCAATGGCCAACTCAACCTGACCTATACCAGCGCCTTCGGCGGCACCTCCAGCGCCACTCCGCTCGCTGCCGGGGTTTGTGCCCTGATGCTTTCCGCCAATCCGAACCTGACCTTGAACGATATCAAAAATATACTGCGCCAAACAACTGACAAGATCGGTCCTTCGAATGCATACAATGCCAACGGTCATTCCCAATATTATGGTTATGGCCGTATCAACGCCCTTAAAGCGGTGAAAATGGCCGATAGCATGAGGGGGGGCGCGCCGGTTTCCACGCCAACCTCGGGTACGGGCACCGGAAGTACGGCCCCCCAACAGCCGGCCTCTGCCACACAGCGCGGCAAGGTGGTGTCCAGATACCTCAACGTGCGTTCCGGCCCATCCACGGCTTATGCAAAAGTCGGCCAACTCAACAACGGCGACATCGTAAACCTTCTGGAAAAAGTATCGGGGTTCTGGCGCATCGGTAATGCGCAATTTGTCAGTGCCGACTACATTCAGCCGCTGGCGTCGAATGGCGCAACGGTGAATACACGCCAGGGAAAGGTGACCTCATCTACGCTGAATGTGCGCTCAGGGCCTTCTGCCGCCAATTCAAAGGTGGGTCAGTTGAAGAAGGGCGCTGTGGTGAGCATTTATGAAACCAGCAGCAACGGCTGGCACCGCATCGGGTCCGGCAGTTGGGTGGCAGGGTCGTACATCCAGGAAACGTGATTATTTTTTCCCTTTATCCCGTTTCAAGTCCTCGACGGCTGCCCGCATGGAAACTTCCAGTTCCCAGTTTGCGCGCAGCGGATCGAGTTTTTTGGTAAAAATGGCTTCCGGCTGGCGGTGCGCAAAGTAGTCGCCCGAATCCCAGCGGCCGTTGCCGTTGCGGTCTTCGACCAGGCGCGCGGTGTATGCTGCGGCCGGCATATTGGCAAATGTCAATTTTTGTGTGGTCAGGTCGGCCACAAAACGCCGCTCTTCTTCTACGGTATTGCCGCTGAGTAATTGCAGGACATAACTGGAGCGCGGTATAAGGCCTTCCAGCGTCAGGTTGAGGCCGCCCAGTTGTTTTTCTGCATATACATTGTACGCCAGTTCAAGCGTATCCGCGTTAGCCACCCCGTAAAAATCGGTGACGGCGCCGGGAAGCAGGGCAAGTTTATAGGAAGTGCCGGGGGCCCAGGCAATATTCATTTTCAGGTTGCGGGGTATGGCCGAATCTGCCGCGACGGAAAATTCATATACCCGCAGGCTGTCGGCCACAAGCAGCCACCTGGAAGTGTCGGTTGTAGAGACGGGGGAGTTAAAGGAAAGAACAGCGGGTTTTCCCGGCGGCTGGTTAAAGGTTTTAATAGTCTTTGGTGCATTGGGTCTTGATGCCGGCGCGCCGATCTTGCCGGAAGATTTACTGCCGCCTGTTACGGCTTCACTGCCAAAAGCAACCTTGTGGTTTTTCAAGAAATCTTCGCGGGAAAGGTCTTTTACCTTTACCGTATCGTCGTCGCCCACAAAGAGTTGCCACCCTGCGGGGGCGGGCATGTCGTACCAAAACAGCAGGGTATCCTGCACTTTTTCGGTAACCAGTCTCAGGTCCGGCACTTCCGGACGCAAGTCGACAGGCTCAGCCAGGTTAGAAAAAACGAGTTTTACGAGGCCGTATCGGAGCGTTCTGTCGTCGAGCAGCCGCGGTTTCGACTGATTTTTAAAAACCTTGAATTGCACCGGTGTTCGGGCCGAGTCGTTCACGGAAAGCAGGCTGTCGATAAATCCGATCCGTTCATTCTGGCCGTCCCATTTCAGGTCGCCCGAAAGGTCTTCAATAGCGACGATCTTGAAGTTTCCGGCCCGCACGTTCGGTATGGCAAACAGTCCGACTTTGTCCGTTCGGGCCATGTAGTAGGGCTTTTCCTTGCGCACGACGCTGTCTGACGTGATGTCGTAGAGCATCACCGACATTTTTTCCAGCGGCTCGCCGGTAAACGCGTCCAGGACTGACCCGCTCACAGTAAGGCTGTCGAGATAATCGCCGGTAGAAAAAACAAACCGCAGGTTTTCCGCAGGATTACCCTCGTGGAAGTCTTTCACTGCCGTCCCGAAATTGATGGTATACGTGGTGTTGGGGCGAAGCGTATCTTCTTCAGGCAATACCACGGTAATTTTTTTCCCTTTCAGGGTGATCTCCGGGCGCTTGGAAAGCGTGGGTGAAACGATCACCTGGTTGCCCACATCCGACAAGGCGATCCATTCATCGAAGACGAGTTCGATACGCCGCGCTGTAAAACGGGTGCTGAAATTGCGGGTACTGGTCAGGGTGTCTATCTTGGGTGGCGTCGTGTCTTTCGGCCCACCGGTAGGGGCGCCCTGCCGCGCACAGGCGCCCAACAGGCAGACGGCAAGGATAAAGGCCGTGATATTTGCGGGAATGGAAAAAGATACTTTCATGTTTTGCAGCCGCGAAGTTAAGATAACGCCGCCAACGCTCCGCACGCGGCTTACAACGCTGTGTGGTATTGCCCGATAAATGCCTTGTAACGCTCGTCGCTGCCGAGTACGTGTGCATTACCCAGCATGATCAGGTGCTCCCGCGCGCGCGTGAGCGCTACGTTCAGTTTTCGGTCGACCCCTTCCTTGTTCAGGTTGACTAAACTTTCCAGTTGAAACGCCGAATGGGTGCAGGTGGAGATCAGGATAATATCCCTTGCGCCACCCTGGTAGCGCTCCACGGTATCGATGGTGATGGCGTCGGGGTCGAGGCCGGCACCGGACAGGCAGTCGCGGATCTGTGCGATCTGCGCCCGCCAGGGTGTGATGACGCCCAGTGTTTTTTCCGGATGCCACGCGCGATCATTGGCGGCCCAGATCGCCTTGAAAGCGGTGATGATCCGGACGGTCATTTCGGCTTCAGCCAGGCTTGTTTTCTGGCTGGACAGGCTCTCCGCCTGTTCTACAGGCAGAAACACGACCCTTTTTTGCGCAAAAATATTTTCCAGACCTGGGTCCAGCCCTGGAAGTTTATAGGAAAGCGGCCGGTGCTGCGGACTGTCGGCAGCAGCGCTCAGCGTTTGCAGCAGCCCATCGTAAAAGTACCGGTTGGGAAAATCCATGATGTCGGCGTGCATGCGTCCCTGGTGTCCCAGCCTGCCATAGGCCCAGTGCCAACCCTGCTCCTGGCAGCGCCGGTACAGCCGTTCGAAATACGACTCACGCAGGTCGTACATCCCGATGCCGTTCAGGTCGGCGTCGGCCACTGCCGTCGTTTCAGGCCGCTGGGTGGTTACTGCGGGCAACTGCCGGTGGTCGCCGATCAGGATAAAATGCCGGAAACGAGTGAGCAACCCGATCAATTGCGGCTCCAGTATCTGCGATGCCTCGTCGACGATGAGCCGCTGGAACGTTTTTAATTTCAACAGGCCCTCATTTTGTCCAAAAGAAGCCACCGTACTGACAAAAATGCGGTGCCGGTCGAGCACGGCGCGCAATTCGGCGCGGGTATTTGCGGCAGCGATCTTGCTGCCGAGCAGTTGGTCGTGGAAACGCGCCGCCGCCGCGTGCCGCCCGCCAATGCGCAGGTACTGCTCCCTGATATTGCCGCCGATATGATCGAGTGCCTCGCATATCTCGTCGACGGCTTTGTTGGTATAGGCCAACAGAAGCAGGTTGTCGGAAGTCTCGTTCAGCACCCATGCCGCCAGGTCGCGCAGCATGATGCTGGTTTTGCCCGTGCCGGGAGGGCCCCAGAGCAGGAAGTAGTCGCGGGATTGGGTGATGCGGGTGAGCAACCCCACCCCCGACCCCTCCCCCGAGGGGAGGGGGGACACGCTGCCCTTGGGAAAGGAAAATCCCTTAACCGGAGCGGCGCACTCTACGTCCCCCCTCCCCTCGGGGGAGGGGTCGGGGGTGGGGTTGCGCTGCGATCTCCCCTCTACTTTTTCCTCCTGCTCCAACTCCATTTTTCTGTTCGAAATACGTTCTGCCAATTTGCCCAACACAGTATCCAGATCATTCATTACTTCATCGTTCGTAAACCGTATGACAGCAAAACCGAACCATCCAAGGTATTCTGTTCTTTGTTCGTCGTATTCTGATTGCAGGGCATGGATGTCGCCATCAACTTCTATTGCCAGTCGAAGTTCAAGGCATATAAAATCGACGATATATTCATCTATGGCGTGCTGTCTGCGGAATTTTAATCCATGAAATCTTTTTCCGCGAAGTGCTTCCCACATTATCTTTTCAGCATCTGTCGGGTATTTTCTGTGTATCCGGGCGAAATTTTTCAGGTATTGCCAGCGGTCGAGCGGAGCTGTTTCTTCGGGTTCGCCGAAGGAGCCGGTTTTGCGCGGAGGCAACCCCACCCCCGACCCCTCCCCCGAGGGGAGGGGGGACACGTT
>CALMBD010000184.1 GCA_937861115.1 uncultured Bacteroidota bacterium
TCCTTCGTACACGCCTAATTCATCATTCATCATTCATCATTCATCATTCATCATTTCAACCAAAACCGCTTTATCGTCGAAGGGATGTTTCACCCCCATGATGTCCTGATATTTTTCGTGGCCTTTGCCGGCGACAAGGATGACGTCCTGCGGACCAGCCAGTTTTACAGCCGTTTTGATGGCCTGCCGCCTGTCCTGGATCACCAGCGTTTTTTTTGCCTCCGCGGCATCGAGTCCGGCTTCCATGTCGCGCAAGATGGCGGCCGGGTCTTCCGTACGCGGATTGTCGCTTGTCAGGATCAGTTGGTCGCTCAGTCTGGCGCATACCCGGGCCATGACGGGGCGTTTTGTTTTGTCGCGGTCGCCGCCTGCGCCGGTGACGCTGATGACGCGCGAGTTTTTTTTCTTGAGTTTCAGGATAGCCTCCAGCACCTTTTCCAGGGCATCCGGTGTATGCGCATAATCCACGATACCGATGCAACCGGGCTTGGCGGGATGATTGACATAGTCAAACCGGCCTTCCGCGCCGCGCAGGTCGCTCAGCACAGTCAGGGTTTCCATTTTATCCTGCTCCATGAGCCGGGCGACGCCATAAGCGGCGGTCAGGTTGTAGGCGTTGAAGACCCCGATCATGCGGGCGTGCATTGCCTGCCCGTCTATTTCAAGCGACAGGCCCGACAGACCGTCTTCGATAATCCGGGTCTTGAACGTGGCCGGTTTTTTCAGTCCGTAGGTATATTTCGATGCCCTGGTGTTTTGGAGCATGACCGCGCCGTTTTTATCATCGGTATTGGTAAGCGCAAAGGCCGTGGTGTCCAGGTCGTCGAAAAATCTTTTTTTGGCGTCGCGGTATTCCGCAAAAGTCTTGTGGTAGTCGAGGTGGTCGTGGGTCAGGTTGGAAAAGACGCCGCCGGCAAACACTGCTCCCGCAATGCGGCGCTGGTGAATGGCATGGCTGCTCACCTCCATAAATACATACTTGCATCCGGCGTCGGCCATTTGGCGCAGCAGTCCCTGGAGTTGTACCGCATCTGGAGTGGTATGGGTGCTGGCCAGTACGGTATCCCCTACCCTGTTCTCCACTGTGCCGATAAGGCCGCAGGTATGACCCAGTCGACTAAAGAGTTGCCAAAGGAGCGTGACAATTGTCGTTTTACCGTTGGTGCCGGTCACCCCCACGAGTTTAATCGCTCCGGATGGATTGCCGTAATAATTGGCTGCCATTTGCCCGAGTGCCTCTGCGGTATCGTCCGTCCGGACGACGGTAACGCCGGGATACCCCGATTGAAGGGGCGTTTCCTGAACGACCGCTGCGGCGCCTTTTTCAACGGCTGTTGCGATATAGTTGTGCCCATCCACCTGCGCACCGCGCACCGCCACGAATACATCGCCCGGCTGCACCTGTCGCGAGTCGAAGCGAATGGCTCCGACCCCGACGGCGGTGTCGCCGACGGTATCCAGCATGCGGACGTTTTTAAGCAGATGGTTGAGTGTCATGATCAAAAATGCTTTTGGTTTATTCGAGGTATAGCACGCAGGATTGTCCGTTTGCCCTTGTTCCCGGCGCCAGACTTTGGCGCCGCACTTTGCCCACGCCGCTGACCTTCACGCGACAGCCGCGGTTTTCAAGCAGGTAAATGGCGTCTTTCAGTCCCATGCCTATTACGGACGGCACCGTTTTATCCGAAATATTCCGGCTGAGCAGCATCAGGGAATCACCGCGTTCTGCCTTGATCACGGTCCAATCGGGCAGTTTGTCTTCTTCAAAATAGTCGATGCCCAGCCACTTCAGGCTGTTGACCATATCCGCCGAACTACCTGCGTCGTACGACGGCAACTGGCTGGTTTTTAATTTTTCGGGCTTTTTCAGGTTGATCGGCTCGTGCATCTCGGTCTTCATCGCAAAGCATTTATCCGCGATGGCCCGAAATACCGGTGCCGCTACCTCGGCGCCGTGGTAGCCGCCGCGCTCCGGCTCGCTGATCACCACGATGCAGGAGTAGACGGGGTCGTCGGCAGGGAAAAAGCCGCAGAAGCCGGCCTGGTGGCGGATGCCTTTCGACGCCTTGAACTTGTGGTAGTTCAACTGGGCTGTACCGGTTTTTCCGGCCAGCACGATATTGTCAGAGCGGATTTTCCGGGCGGTGCCCTCGGACACGACAGCCTTCAGCAGTTCCTTTGCTTTTTTTATGGTACCGGCAGAGGCGATACTGCGCTTGACCACCGAGGGATTGAATTCCCGGATCGGTTCGCCATAACGCTCGGTGCGCTGCACGATATACGGTTTCATCATACGCCCGTTGTTGGCAACGGCGTTGTAAAAAGTCAGTAACTGCAAGGGTGTCAGCAGCAATTCGTATCCGATGCTCATCCAGGGCAGGGTGGTACCCGACCACTCGCTTTTCGGATCATTCGGGTTTTTAATGATTGGCGTCTCTTCGCCACCTACTTCGATACCGGTGGAGAGATCAAGTCCGAAATCGCGGAGGTGTTGCACGAATTTATCCGCATTGCCTTTGCCGTAGAAGTTCTGGACCATGGTCGCCGTGCCCACGTTGGAGGAATGCGCAAAAATTTGCTTGACGGTCATGGTGTCCAGGCCGTGCGGCTCTGCGTCGACCAGTTCTTCGTCGTAAATCTTCACCTTCCCCTTGTAAACGGGGATCGGCTGGTCAAAATCGTCGATATAGTCGTCTTCCATCATGGCCATGAAAGAAGCGAGTTTGAACATCGAACCCGGCTCCACCCGCTCGCCGATGGCATAATTGTAGGTTTCCCACCAACCCTCCGGTGTGCGGCCGATGTTTGCCATGGCCCGTATTTTTCCGGTTTTTACTTCCATTACGATGGCGCAACCGTGGTCGGCATTGTGGGTCTGACACGCCTTGAGCAGGGCATTCTCGGCCACATCCTGCACATTGATGTCGAGGGTAGTGACGACATCGTCGCCTGCTTCCGGCTCAATTTCCGCCAGGTCGTCGACCGGGATATAGAGATCGCCGGGAACACGGATCATGAGTTGTTTGCCGGGGCGGCCTTCCAGAACGTTGTAGAAACTCCCTTCCAAACCCACTGGCAACGCACCTTCACGGGTATAGCCGATGGTGCGTTGTGCCAGTAGTTTGAATGGCCGTTCGCGCCGTGGTTTCTGTTCCATGATAAAGCCGCCCCTGTAACGGCCTTCCCTGAATATGGGAAAGGTCTTGATGAGCAGTGCCTTATTGTAAGGAAGATCTTTTGCAATGGGGATATAGCGGATACCGCGTGTATCGTCCGGCGCATTGCGCAGGTCGACCAGCCAGTCGCGGTATGCACCGGGGGTATATTGCTGGTCAATGTAGGTCGACAGAAACCATGCAAGGCTGTCAACAGCGGCCGGGTTGAAGATATCTTCGGTCAGGCCTTCGGCTTTGGCGTCCCAGTGAACGTCAAAGAAAGGCAGGGAGGTAGCCAGCAGACTGCCGTCGTCGGCGAGGATATTGCCGCGTTGCGACGGGGCGTCTACTATTTTTACATACAGGCTGTCCGACTTCGCACGCCATTTTGAAGCCTGCACCACACTGATCTGGTACAAACGCCCGAATATCACGACGGCCACGAATACGACCAGTGCTGCCACTGCGTATACGCGAACAAGAACCTCGTTTTTGATATTGAGCATTGTTTGTGAGTGTTAAGGGTTAAG
>CALMBD010000185.1 GCA_937861115.1 uncultured Bacteroidota bacterium
TTACAGCTAAGATATTTATAATTGCGTTTTATTAAACAACTTCAATTAGCCGGCGGTACCATTTTGTGAATTCGCCGGCTAAAGCCGGCGGTACCGGTACCGCCGGCTTTAGCCGGCGAATTCACAAAACAGTACCACCCAAAGACACATAAAATCTTGACAAAATATGGCTGATCACGCTACAAACCGGCGGAATTTTTTCCGCCAACTGGTCGCTTCGCTCACGGATGTACAGGTTGAAAAAATGCCTGAGCAACCGGCCGACCATACCGCAAGCCTTTATCCGGAAAGTGAACTGACACTTTCCGGTGGCCTGACGCCGTACAGCGGGCCCTGGGGCGCTTCCCAGGCCGCGCACTTGTTGCGGCGGGTAACTTTCGGCGCCCAAAAAAGTCAGATCGATCAACTCCTTGCGCTGGGTAATGCCCAGGCGGCGGTCGATTTTGTCCTCGACGTGCCCACTGCCGTGCCGGACCCGCCGATCAACAACTACAACAATCCGGACTTTACCGACCTGGAGGTGCCGGCTGGCGAGACCTGGATCAATGCCCTGTACAATGTGGAGGCAGAAGGCGGGCGCATCGAATCGTGGCGTGGCTGGTGGATGGATCGAATGATCCGGTCGGAGGCCAATATTCAGGAAAAGATGACCCTGTTCTGGCACAACCACTTTGCCACGCGTACCGATACGGCCTTCTGGGGAAAGGCATCGTACCTGAATAATGCCACCCTGCGCCAGCACGGACTGGGTAATTTTAAAAACCTGGTCAGACTGGTGACGCTCGACCCCTGTATGCTGATCTTCCTCAACGGATTTCTGAATGAAAAGTCGGCGCCCGATGAAAACTACGCCCGGGAACTACAGGAACTGTTCACCGTAGGCAAAGATGGCGCGAGTACCTACAGCGAAGATGATGTCGTCGCAGCCGCGCGCGTGCTGACGGGCTGGCGCATCAATTTCGTAAACGGCACCATCTATTTCGATGTGAATGCCCACGACACCGGCAACAAGACGTTTTCGGGGTTTTACAATAATACCGTGATTACAGGCAGTACCAACGGCGGACAGGAACTCGACGCTCTGCTAGACATGATCTTTCAGAAAGAGGAAGTGTCGAGGTTTATCTGCCGGAAAATTTACCGCTTCTTTCTCTACTACAAGATCGACGCTGCGGTAGAAGCGGATGTCATCGAGCCGCTGGCGCAGATATTCCGCGACAACAACTACGAGATCAAACCCGTCATGTCGGCCCTGCTGCAAAGCGAACACTTTTTTGACGCTTATAACAAGGGATGCTTTATCAAAACACCCCTGGACCTGGTAGCGGGCGTCATGCGCAATTTCAACCTGACAGTGCCGGGGTCGACGCTATACGACGAATGGTTGATGCGCCTGTACCTCAATTACATCTGCAGCAACCTGCAAATGCTGCCGGGCGACCCGCCCAACGTTGCCGGCTGGCTGGCCTACCGCCAGTCGCCGGGCTATTACCGCAACTGGATCAACAGCGATACCATCCGCAACCGGAACATCATCACTGATGTGCTCTCCTTTTACTTTATCGCTACCGACAATGATCAACTGAAGATCGACCATATCGCTTTCGCTGCGCAGTTCGATCATCCCGAGGATCCAAACCAGTTGGTTGAAGATACCGTCCAGTTGTTGCTGCCTATGGATATCTCCCCTGCCAGAAAACAGTTCATGAAAAGTATCCTGCTCTCGGGGCAGGCGAATGATTTTTACTGGACGGCTGCCTGGTATGCCTACCTGTCCAATCCCAACGATCCGATGGTGGTACAAGCGGTGACCTTCCGACTCGCCAGTCTGCACAAATACATCATGAACCTGGCGGAATTCCAACTGATCTGACCTCTATCCTTCAACCTTTTTCTGCAATGAAAAGAAGACATTTTCTGAAATATAGCGGCGCCGCCGCAGCCTGGGCGGGTTTTTCATTCCAGGGTTTTTCCTTCAACCCCGCACCCCAACTGCCTTTCTTGAAAGCACTGGCGGAAGGGGGCAATCCCAACAACCGCGTACTGGTGCTGATCCAGCTCACCGGCGGCAACGACGGCATCAATACCTTTATCCCGCTCGACCAGTATGACAACCTGGCAAATGCCCGCAGCAGCGTATTGATCCCCGCCAATAAAGTGCTCAGCCTGAACGGCACGGTCACAAACGGGCTGCACCCGTCGATGCCGCAACTGCGCAATATGTACAACGACGGCCTTGTTTCGGTCGTGCAAAATGTAGGCTATCCCAACCAGGATTACTCCCACTTCCGCTCTACGGATATCTGGATGTCTGCCTCCGATTCGGACCAACTGGTTGAGTCGGGCTGGACGGGACGCTACCTGGAGAGCCAGCATCCGGGATTTCCCGATGATTATCCCAACCCCGATTTTCCCGATCCGCTGGCTATCCAGATCGGCTCCGTGGTATCGCTTGCGCTGATGGGCAGCGCTGTGCCGATGGGCATGGCTATTTCCGACCCGACTGCCTTTTATCAATTTGTCAACGACACGGTTGAACCCGCACCCAATACGCCCTATGGCAGCGAACTGGAATTTATCCGCCTCGTAACCCAGCAGGCGCAGGTGTACTATCAGTCCGTTAAAGACGCCGCAGACGTAGGCCAAAACCTGTCCGCGTTATATCCGGCCGCAGGAACCAATACACTTGCCGATCAATTGCGCATCGTAGCCCAACTCATCAGCGGAGGACTGCAAACCCCGATCTATATCGTCTCCATCGACGGCTTTGATACGCACAGCGAACAGATAGACGCAACCTTCGGTACCACGGAGGGCACACATGCCAATTTGCTGCACCTGGTTTCAGAGGCCGTCGGGGCGTTTCAGGACGACCTGAAACTGCTTGGCGTCGACGACAGGGTGGCGGGTATGACCTTTTCTGAATTCGGTCGCACGATCGCGTCCAACGGGAGCCTCGGTACCGATCACGGCGCCGCAGCACCCATGTTTGTATTCGGCAAGAATGTGATCCCGGGTATCATCGGCAACAACCCGCAGATACCCGATAACCCCTTCATGTCGTCGGACCTGCCGATGCAGTATGATTTCCGGTCCGTTTACGCCAGCGCCCTCCAGGACTGGTTCGGCATTGCCAATCCGGAGAGTATTTTGCAGAACCAGTTCCCGATCCTGCCGATTTTCAAGGCGGCATCCACCGCCACGCATACCATTTCCGACACCCGGATTGAAGCATCCAACTATCCCAATCCGTTCCATCAGGCGACGACCTTTACGTTCACCAGCGATGGCGGGCAGGTATTGATCCGGCTCATGGACAATAACGGGCGGGTATTAAAAACGATTGTGGACGGCTATTACCCGGAAGGTACACACCGCGTCAGTTTTACCGCTCAAGACTTGAAACCGGGCAATTACTTTTATTCGGTCGTCGTGAACGGGGCGATGGTGACAAAGAAATTGCTAGTGATTTAACACAGTTGAAAAAGCGATGTCTCATACTTTCGATATGCTGGCTGATAAAGGTTTGTTCCGTTTCTGCACAGCTGGATACCATACACTGGCTGCCGCCTATGCATGCCCGCTCGGAATGGGGATCGCAATACCTGTACCTTTCTACGCCTGAAACCCTTGCCTTTCCGGTAAATATTCGCGACGGAGCCGGCAATCTGAAAGCAACCCTTATGGTCAGCAACGACCAGCCTGTTCGGTATGGCGGCCTTGGAAATTCCAACGACTCGGAAACCATGGTCACGGAAGATCTGCTGCACCAACCGATTCAAGGCAAAGGACTGGTGATCGACGGTCCCAAAAAATTTTACGCCTACTACCGTGTGCACAGCAACTCCATGTTTCACGCCGGCGACCTGACCTGCAAGGGCAGGGCAGCGCTGGGGAAGGTATTCAGGATAGGCCATTTGTTGCAGGAAATTGACGACGGCGACCGCCGGGCCAATTTTGTTGGGGTCATGGCTACCGAAGACGATACGGAGATCATCTTGTCGGATTTTAATCCGCAGACTGATTTTCGCATCGGCGGCGCCAATATTTCGGTTACCGGTCCGATAACCCTTACCCTCCAGAAAGGCGAATCGGCCGTGTTCGCGCAGTATATCACAGGCAGTTCGATCAGTCAGCCGCCCAACGGCCTGATCGGTGCGCTTTTACAGGCCACCAAACCGGTGGCCGTGAATTGCGGCTCCTGGGTCGGCGCTCCGGTAATGTTTCAGGCAAACGATATCGGGATCGACCAGATCGCGCCGCTCGAACAGGCGGGCCTCGAATATATCCTGTGCCGGGGAAACGGCTCCTCGATCCTGGAACGCCCGATCGTGGTTGCGCACAGCGACAATACCCGCGTTTTCCTTAACGGCATGGCGAGCCCCGCCGCCACCCTGCACGCAGGCGAATACTATGCAATTCCCACATCGTTCTACTCGCCGGCAGGCAACCTGTACATCCACACGACCGAACCCGTATTCCTGTACCAGATGATTGGCGGTACATCCGAGGGCGACGACGCCATGCGCACGGCAGGGCTGATCTTTGTCCCCCCGATCAGTTGCGGCATACCGAATGCAGTGGACAACATTTACCAGCCCAACCTGATCGGGAATATGCGCTTCGACGGCGGCCTGATGATCGTTGCAATGAAAGATTCCGCCGTAACCGTACGCATCGACGGGGCCATAGTGCCGATCGGTGCTCCGGCGGATGTTCCGGGAAGCCCCGAGTTCGTGACCTACCGGAACCTGAACCTGTTTTCCCAGGCCGTCACGCCCAATACGGTCAGCATTATTGCCGAAGGCGCCGTGCAGGTGGCGATGTTCGGGCGCAATCAGCCGGCCAGTTTTGCGGCATTTTATTCGGGCTTTACCAAAATAGCAAAACCGGAGGTACAGGTTGTGTTGACCGGCGACGGTGTTTGTCCGGATACCCTGGTTGCAAGCGGACATTTTGACGGCGTGCAATGGATGTACGGCGATTCAATCCTGCAATACGGGCCCGACACATTTCTGGTGGTCTATACGCCCGGGCCATACACCGCCATAGGTTACCTGGGCGTTTGCCGGCGCAACGATTTTGCTGCCGACACGGTGACAGCCACCTTTGTTTCACCGGAGTTTCCCTACTCCGCCATCGAACCATCCTGCTACGGGTGGTCGGACGGACAGATACTGTTCGGCGACCCTTACGGCGGGTTTGCGCCGTATGAGTTTTCGATAGATGCCGGCAAGCATTTCTCACAGGCGTACCAGTTTGACGGAATCGCTGCCGGCGCCTATGACCTGGTTGTGCGCGATGCGAAAGGCTGTTACAACCGGCCGTTAAATATTCCCGTAAGCCAACCCGACAGCCTTGTAGTCGATATCGTTCCCCTGCTTTTACCCCATCCCTTGAAATCGGGCGTGCAGGTCGAACTGGAGGCCATACCCGGCCGGCCGATCGTCTCGGCCATTTGGGCGCCCGACGACAGTTCGGGATGCGCCGATTGCCTGTATTATACTTTCAGTCCGCTTGAAAACACCTGGGTATCCATCATCGTGTATGACCCGGAAGGTTGTTCTGCGGTTGATAGCCTGCTCATTGCGGTAGAGCCAAACGTGTATGCCCCGAACGTATTCAGTCCTGCCTCGGGCGCCGGCAACGATCATTTCACCCTGTTCAGTCGGTATGAACTGCCCATCCGACGGCTATCGGTATTCGACCGATGGGGCGACCAGGTCTTCGACCGCACGGATTTCTTTACCAACAACCCCGCCGACGGTTGGGACGGTTATTTCAGGGGTAAAATGGCCTTGCCGGGTGTGTATGCTTTCCGTGCCGAGGTAGAGATCGTGCCGGGTAAAACGGTGGTGCTTTTTGGCGACGTATTGCTGTACCGATAGTCAGAACGCAGCCTGAAATTCCGGATATGCGCTATTTTGCCGCCTCAAATCGAAAAGACCCTTATGCGATACTCCCTCTACGTGTGCTATCTGGTCGGCCTGTTTTTTCTGGGCACCTACCACTATTATCAAAACTGGAAAAACGGTTTGGAAACGGGCGACACCTCGGGGTATTATTTCTGGCTGCCCTCGGCATTTATTTACCACGACCTGCCCAACCCGGAAATAACCAACCGGGCACGCTGCAAGGCGTTCGGCAAGCCGGAAATCGCCATGTCGGAGCTCTGGCCCGAAGGCGTAAGGGGCGATGTAGTGCTCAACAAGTACACCATGGGCATGGCCGTTTTATATGCCCCCTTTTTTGCCGCGGCACACGTACTCGCGCCGGTACTGGGCTATGAGGCGGACGGGTTTTCCATGATCTACCGCTACATGATCTACCTGAGCGGTGTGGTTTACGGCTTCCTGGGTTTGCTGGTGTTGCGGAGAGTGTTGCTGCGCTATTTCGACGATACGATCACGGCATGGACGCTTGTGGCGGTCGGACTGGCCTCCAACCTGTACTTTTTTGCATCCTGGAATACGGCCATGTGCCATGCCGGACAGTTTTTGCTATTTGCCTTACTGATGTACTGCACCGAAAAATGGTACGAAAGCCCGCGCCTGAAATACGCGACCGGCGTAGGCGCATTGGCCGGCCTCATTACCCTGATCCGCCCGTCGGACGCCCTGTGTGTGGCGATCCCCCTGTTTTGGGGGCTTACCTCGATTTCTGCACTCCGGGCACGTTTTCTGGTATTGAAAAAACACTGGATGCACGGCATTGCAGCGGTTTGCAGCGCTATCGCCGTTGGCTTTCCCCAGTTGTTGTTCTGGAAAATATATACCGGCACCTTTTTCTATTACAGTTACGGCAGCGAAGGTTTTGACTTTTCCAATCCCCACTTGCTGGAAGGCATATTCGGCTACCAGAACGGCTGGCTCACCTACACGCCAGTCATGTATCTGGCCATACTGGGTATCATCTGGCTGTTCCGGGTCCGGAACAACTACCTCCTTCCGGTGGTCCTTATCCTGCCTGTCCAGTTGTATGTCATATACAGTTACTGGGGCTGGCAATGGACCAACGGCTATGGTGCGCGGCCAATGGTCGAGTATTATACCCTGTTGTCAATTCCGCTTGCCGGTTTTTTGTCGGTGGCCTTTACCCGGCGCTGGTCGCGCTGGCCGGCTATGGCTGTCGTTGTGTTGCTGGCTGTCTTCAGCATTTTCCAGGAGTGGCAGTTCCACCAGGGATTGATCTGGCCAGAATTGGGTACCCGTAATTTTTTCTATTCCACGATCGGGAAAACGAAACTGGACGCCAAAGACCTCCTGTATTTCGACGGGGCGCCGGTACAACCGGCCGATCCGGCCGCATTAAAAAAGGTTAAAACACTGTATTTCAATGACTTTGAGGATTCGACCGGAGTTGAATTTACCCGGACCGACCGTTACGCCGGGCAATTTTCCTTTTGTTTCAATCAGGCGCAACAGTTCAGTCCGGGGCTTGCCGTCGAACCTGTCGGTCCGGAAGTGCGGCCAGGGCGCTGGCTGAAGGTCAGTGTGTGGTGTATGCGCAAGCACAATTCAGGGAATATCTACAAAATGAGTTCTCTGGTGACATATTTCGGGCATGAGGGAAAAGAACTGGCGTATTACGGCATCCGGCTGGAGAACAAGCCGGGCAATACGGAAGGCAGCATCTGGGCCGGCAAACCTGATGTTTGGGCCGAAGTCTCCTATTTTGTACCGGTTCCGGAAAACATCCGGGAGTCCGACCTGCTCAAGGTGTATATCTGGAACCCGAACGAAACCATGATCTATATCGACAACCTCTCGGTGGAACTGTATAAATAAGCTCATGAAAAGAATCATACTCCTGGCAATTGCCATACCGACCATTGTCGGCACCTTCGCTTTCTTTCCGCTTGAAAATCAAAAGGAGACGTTTCATACGGCCGCCGAACTGGCGTATTTCCGGCAAAATCCCCGGATGCGCAATCCGGACGTACCTCCCGGCCCCGGAGACCCGTCGGCCCTGATTCCCATCGACTCCAATATTTTGTTCCCTACGGCCAGGGTATGCAGCGGTTGTCACGGTCACGATCCTAACGAATACGCCCTCGTTACCACCGACGGCACCGACGTGAATATTTATGACGACTGGCGCGCCACCATGATGGCCAACAGCGCGCGCGACCCGTTCTGGCGTGCCAAGGTGACCCATGAAATACTGGTAAATCCCGCACACAGCCTGGAATTGCAGGACAAGTGTACCTCGTGCCACGCTCCCGCCGGCCATTACCAGGCCAAACTGCACGATCACCTGCAGTATTACCTCCTCGCCGACGTGTACAACGATACGCTGGGCATCGACGGCGTCAACTGCCAGATGTGCCATGCGCAGTCGCCCGACAAACTCGGTGACCTGCACTCCGGCGAACTCAACTTCGATACCAATTATTTACGGGTAGCCTACGGGCCATACGAGATCATTTTTGAGCCGCCCATGCATGAATTCGTGGGCATTACGCCCGTTTATGGCGAACATATTTACGATGCGGGGCTCTGTGCAGGATGCCATACGCTGATTACTAAAACCGTAGACAACGCGGGGCAGTATACGGGCAATACCTTTGTAGAGCAGGCCACTTACCACGAATGGCTGAACAGCCGCTACGATGAATCGCACGACAACATCTCCTGCCAGGGGTGCCACATGCCACAGATCGCCGACGAGATCATTATTTCGGCCAACTACCAGTTTCTGACCCCCAAGTTTCCCTTCGGCCTGCACGAACTGGCCGGCGCCAATGTCAGCATGTTAAAACTGATGAAGGAAAACCGGCAGGCGCTCGGCGTAACGGCACTGGCGGAAAACTTTGACAGCACTATTGCCGCCACCCTGCGGATGTTGCAGCATAAAACACTCGACCTCTCGCTGGAAACCGGTGTGCTGCACGGCGATTCGGCCTATTTCAACGTGAAACTGGTCAACAAGGCCGGCCATAAGTTCCCGTCGGGTTATCCCTCGCGACGGGCCTGGATCGAATTTGAGGTGCAGGATCAGTCTGGGAATGTGTTGTTCCACTCCGGGCGGATGAACCCCGACTACAGCCTTCCGGATGAGGATGCAAATTTTGAACCGCATCATAATGCGATCAACGACCCGGGGCAGGTACAGATATACGAGCTCGTGCCCGGCGATGTGACCGGTGCTTTTACCAGTGTTCTGGAACGCGGCCATGTCGGCCTTAAAGACAACCGTCTGGTACCGCAGGGGTTTTCCCTC
>CALMBD010000186.1 GCA_937861115.1 uncultured Bacteroidota bacterium
GCCATGATCGAGGAGCGCTTTGCGATAGCCTTTCAGGCGGAGTTGGGTAATACTCATGGCCAGATTGCCAAAAATACCCGCAATATTGCGGCAGCCCGTTTCAATCAGGTGGCTGACGGCGGTATATGCCGAATCGAAGTCTTCGAGCAGCACGGCATCGAAGGGCAGCCCTTCCAGTGTTTTATCAAACTGGACGACCGGTGCAGGCATATCGGACAGCAGGCTGAATTGATCCGGCACCCGGGAGTCGCGCGATACAGAGAGCAGTATCCCGGCAACGCCGTTTTCGGCGCAGATGCGGATATTTTCAATCTCCCGTTCCGGCGATTCGTTCGACGGCAGCATCATCAGGTTGTAACCCCGTTCGTGCAATACATGCTGAATGCCCTTGATCACGGAGGGATAAAAAAACATGGTTACTTCGGGGGTGATCAAGCCGATCAGCCGGCTGCTGCGCTGGCGCAGGTGAACAGCCATCTGGTTTGGCCGGTAGTGGAGTTTGTCGGCCAGTTGCTTTATTTCTGTCCGAAGCGCCAGTCCGATATCCGGGTTGTCGTTCAACGCACGGGAGACCGTAGACGGATTGACGCCCAATTGTCGCGCGATATCCTTAATGGTTACTCGCTTCATGCGGTGGTGGTTAGGTTAGGCAATAGCAGGTTAGAGGATCATATCTTCAAACGCGCCTGAAACGCTTAGGCGTACCGGACCACAGCCTCCGGATATTGCATGGTGATGCAGTGCAGGGAGCCGTGCTGCAATATAAGGGCTCTGCAGTCGACAGGAATTATTTTTCGCCCGGGGAAAAGCAGGTGCATGATCCCGACTGCTTCGTCATCCTGTTCGACTCCATACACCGGTACCAGTACGGCGCCGTTGATGATCAGAAAATTGGCATAAGTAGCAGGCAGGCGTTCACACTGTTCGTCGTAACAGGCGTCCGGCCAGGGCAGTCCAACCAGGCGATACGGCGTGCCGTCCTTTTTCCGAAAGGCCTTCAATTCCGACTCCATTTGCTGTAAGGCGCCGAAATGTTCGTCGGCAGGGTCGGTACACCGGACGTATGCAATGGTGTCCGGATCACAAAAGCGGGCCAGGGTATCGATATGGGAATCCGTATCGTCGCCCGCCAGGTAGCCGTGGTGGAGCCACAGTATGCGGTCGAGCCCGAAGGATTTTTTCAGGTGGTCTTCGATCTGCTGTTGGTCGAGGTGCGGATTCCTGTTTGGCGACAACAGGCATTCCGAAGTGGTCAGCAGGGTGCCTTGTCCGTCGCTTTCGATCGCGCCGCCTTCCAGCACGATTCCACCGTGCTGACAGGCGGCTGAAAACACACCTTTATTATATAGACAGCCGGTAATGAGGTTATCCTTGTCTGCCGGGAATTTGAGCCCCCAGCCATTGAACACGAAGTCCAGGATCACAGGTTTCCCTTCTTCCAGTACCGTGATGCCACCGTGATCGCGCGCCCAGGTATCATTGGAATCGCATTCTGCAAAAATCAGATTCTGCTGCACTGCATTTTTGAGCAATTTTTTGCCGTTTGCCGTATCCCGGCATACGACCAGCACCTTCTGAAAACGGCTGATCGACTCGACTACTTCCACAAAGCAGGGCATTACAATATCGAGCGCGTCGGCCCAATCGGTCTCTTTGTGCGGCAGGGTAAGCTGGACGGCGCTTTGCGGCTCCCACTCTGCGGGCAAGCGGCGGGTTTGAATGGCGTTGTTCATCGGCGTAAAAATAGTGGAAATGCAAAAGAAAACATTATTTTGAACAGGCCGAACGAACTTAATTCTTCAGCAGACGAGGCGCAGATAGCAAATTCATAATAAAATTTCGAATCAAGTAAAATGTAAAAAATATGAAAAAAGTCTTTGTGGGTATTTCCGATGAATCACTACCTTAGCCCCGCTTTAGTGTACACCACACACTTAAATCCTCCCACTACAAGCCTTTGTCCTACCAAATAAAATCCTGTTTTTGTGCACGTTGATTACGCGCTTCCAGGTTAATCCCGTTTGATTTTACGCCCAAATTCCAGGAACGGCTTTCACTTTTGTGTGGAATATATTCATTCACTAAAACTAAACTCATTTTCGTATGAAGTTTTTGCACACCTTTACCAAAGGCGGAATGCTGGCAGTTATGTTATTGCTGCTCGGCAATTTTGCATTGGCCCAACGCACAGTTACCGGAAAGGTCACCGACGCAGAGAACGGTGAAGCCTTGATCGGCGCTACTGTCAGTGTGGTAGGCACGACGCGCGGCGCCGTGACAGACATTGACGGCAACTACTCTGTAGAAGTGCCCGAAGGTAGCACGCAATTGCGCTTTGCGTACACCGGCTACGCCGAAGAAGTCGTTCCGTTGGGAGCATCCAATTCGGTTGATATAGCCATGAAACCGGGTTCCGTACTCGACGAAGTCGTGGTAGTTGGTTATGGAACCGTAAAGTCCAAAGAGGTAACGAGCGCCGTAGCATCGCTCAAGCCCAAGGACTTTAACAAAGGTAACATCTCCGACCCGGCCCAGTTGCTGCAGGGCAAGATCGCCGGCGTAACCATCTCTCGTCCGGGTTCCGACCCGAACGGTGAATTCACCATCCGCCTCCGCGGCCTGTCCTCCCTTTCTTCCGGCGTTTCGCCGCTGATCGTGGTAGACGGTATCCCGGGTGTAAACCTCAACCTTGTCGACCCGAACGATATCGAGTCGATCGACGTATTGAAGGACGGATCTGCTGCGGCTATTTACGGCACACGTGCATCGGCAGGTGTGGTGCTGATCACCACGAAAAAAGGCTCTGCAGGCCGCACCACAGCGACCTACAACGGCTTTATTGCTTTCGACCAGGTATCGCGCCGTTACAAAACGCTGGATGCCTCGACGTTTGTAGCACTCGGCGGAAACGACCTGTCTCCTGAAGACGGTCCCGGCGACACCAACACGGACTGGTTTGACGAAGTAACCACCACGGGCAAATCCAACGTACACAACCTGAGCCTCGCAGGCGGTATCGCCAACGGTTCTTACCGTGTATCGTTCAACTACCGCAACGTAGAAGGTATTCTGCGTGAAAGCGGATTCAAACAGTACAACTCAAGCCTCAGCTTTACCCAAAAGGTGCTCAACAACCGCCTCACCATCGACGGTGGCCTGTTGATGACCTCCCGCAACCAGACTTTCGGTTTTCTTGATGCCTTCCGCTACGCTATCGTAGCCAACCCGACGGCTAAGGTTACCGACCCGGGCAATCCGGAGTACACGCGCTACGGCGGTTACGTGGAAAAAGACCTGTTCGACTATTTCAACCCGGTTGCCATCATCGAGCAAAACCAGCAGAATGCCAAAGGCAACCGCCTGATGGGTAATGCACGGGCCACCTACCAGGTGATTCCGAACCTGACGGCAACCCTTTCACTTGCACAGGAGCGTTTCAACTACGACTACGGCGAGTACTACAGCAAACAGAGCAAATGGCGCGGTATCGGCCGCAATGGTCTGGGTATCCAGGGCACCAATTTCTATGTAAGCAACCTGTTGGAGGCTACCAGCGAATACACGGTGAAATTCCAGGAATCCAGCAACCTGAAAATCCTGGGTGGCTATTCCTGGCAGCAGTTCGACTACAACGGTCTGCAGGCAACTGCCGGCAACATCATTTCGAATGAGTTTGCCAACAACAACCTCGGCGCATTCCTCGATTTCGGTCGCGGTCTGGGTACCGTTTCCAGCTACAGGGGCCGCAACCGCCTGATCGCTTTCTTCGGTCGCGCAAGCCTGAACATCAACGACACGTACTTCGGTTCTTTGGGTGTACGCCGCGAGGGCTCTTCCCGCTTCGGTCCCGACAACCGCTGGGGCGTGTTCCCCTTCGTAAGCGGTGGTGTTAACCTGGAAAAACTGCTTAGCCTGAACAATGTCGAGCAGCTCAAACTCCGCGCCGGTTACGGTGTAACGGGTAACCAACCCAACCAGAACTCGCTCTACCGCGAGGTGTACTCGCAGGGTCCGCTGTTCTATTACAACGGCAACTACGTACCCAGCTTCGGTCCGACGCAAAACGCCAACCCCGGCCTGAAATGGGAAGAAAAAGGCGAATTCAACGTTGGTCTTGACTTCGCATTCTTCAACTACAAACTGACCGGTTCGTTGGACTACTACAACCGTCTGACGAAAGACCTTATCATCGCTCTGGCTGTTCCGGTACCGCCGAACTTCGCTCCGACGACGTTTGACAACGTAGCATCCATCCGCAACAAAGGTTTTGAAGCAGTGGTCAACTACACGAACCTGGTTGAGACGGAAAACTTTACCTGGTCGCCCGGTATCGTATTCTCGAAATACTCTATTACGCTTGAAGACTTCGGCCGTGAAGACACCCTCCGTATCGCCGAGGTTGGCGCGCCCGGTCAGAACGGCGTATTCTATACCATCGCCTATAACAACGCACCGCTGGGTCAACTTTGGGGCCCTGTGCGTACCGGTGTAAATGACGACGGCTCCATCGCTTATGAAGATATCAACGGCGACGGCAAACTCGATATCGACGACTTTAACCGCGACCAGAAGAAGATCGGCAACGGCGTTCCTTCATTTGAGCTTGGTTTTAACAACACCGTCACTTTGGGCAACTTCGAATTGAACTTCTTCCTGCGCGGGGTGTTCGGTCATGACCTGGCTAACGAATACCGCGTATTCTATGAAAATCTCGATCCGACTGCCGCCACCTGGAACAAAGTCGATACCAAGTATTTCGACGAGAGCGCAACGGGTAAAAACCGTTTCAACAGCACACACATTGAAAAGGCCACGTTCCTGCGTCTGGACAATGCTTCGCTGGGTTACAACTTCAAGCTCCCGACGGACAGCTGGTTCACCAACGCTCGCGTATACCTCAGCGGTCAGAACCTGTTCACGATCACCGGTTACACGGGTGTTGATCCGGAACCGCGTCTTGGTGACACCGGCGCTTCTGACAACGGTGGTCGTTTCAGCACAGCCCTCAACCCATTGGCGCCCGGTATCGACCGTCGTAGCACATACTTCCTGGCTCGTACCTACTCCTTTGGTGTAAACTTTGGCTTCTAAGTAGCAACTCAAACAATTCAAAAGTTTTTACTCTTATGAAAAAATTTCCCATACTTGGAAAATTGCTGCTACCGGCGCTTTTCCTGTTAACGTTCAACAACTCCTGCACCAACCTGGATGAGGCGTTGTTTGACACCGTGACTTCCGACAACTTCCTGCGCACGGAAGAGGAGTTTATCGCAGCGCTTGGCGCCGCATACACGGGCCTTTATGCCCTGGGCAACCACGGCTCGTACTTCTCCGTTCAGGAATGTTCTTCCGACGAAACCATGATCCCCACACGTGGCGGTGACTGGGGCGACGGCGGCCAGTGGATCAATGCACACTTCCACCAGTTGAAGCCGACCGATCCAAACGTCAACAACGCATGGAACTTCCTCTATGGTGGCGTGAATACCTGCAACCGTCTTATTGCCCAGTTCACAACGCTGAAAGAATCCGGCAGTGTGGATGGAGCGCTTGCTGACAAATTTATTTCAGAACTGCGCGTACTGCGTGCCATGTACTATTTCTGGATCATGGATACGTTTGGTAACGCCCCGCTGGTTACACGTTTCGACGTACCGGAAGGCTTCCTGCCCGCAACTGCTCCCCGTGCCGATATCTTCAAGTTCGTTACGGATGAATTGACCGATGCCGTGCCGCTCCTCGATAAAAAGAATGACGGTACAACCTATGCGCGTATGAACTACTACGCCGGTAAAGCACTCGAGGCGAAAGTTTACCTGAATGCCAAAGTGTACACCGGTACTGCCAAATGGAATGAGTGCATCGCTGCATGCAATGAGGTTATCAACTCTAACCTGTTCGCACTGGAATCCACCTACCGCAACAACTTCATCACCAACAACTCTTCGAGCAAAGAATTCATCTTTGCCGTACCGTTCGACGAGGTGTTTGCTCAAGGATTTAACCTGCACCAAATGACGCTGCACTACGGCTCACAGGCTACTTACAACCTGAAAGAGCAGCCGTGGAACGGCTGGTGCTCGCTGCAGGACTTCTATGAAATGCACGACGACGCAGATGCCCGTAAAAACAACTTCATCCGTGGCCCGCAGTTTGCATCCGACGGTGTAACGCCGATCATCGATGCCGGTGCAGAGCCGAACGACCCGGATGGTCCGCAGGTGAACTTCACGCCGGAGATCAATGAAGCATTCCCGAATGCACTCCGTCAGGCAGGCGTACGTATCGGCAAATACGAGTTCAAGTCCGGCGCTACCGCCAACCTGAGCAATGATATGCCGCTCTTCCGCTATGCCGACGTGCTGCTGATGAAAGCCGAAGCGCTCTATCGCCTGGATCCGTCGAGCGCAGAAGCGCTTACGCTCGTCAACACGGTGCGCAACCGCTCGTATGAGCCCGACCAGCCGCTGGCAGCGCTGACCGATGCAGACCTGCTCGCAGAGCGTGGCCGCGAAATGTTCTACGAAGGCGTTCGCCGTCAGGACGAAATTCGTTTTGGCGTCTATGGCAACCCGACGGAATTCATGCCGGGTTCGGCAGCTTGTAAAGAACTGTGGCCTATTCCGCTGCCGCAGATCAACGTAAACCCGAACTTGCAGCAGAACCCCTGCTATTAATTCTTTTTCGGTGTAAATAATAAGGAGCAAGTGGCGCTGTGCGCCATTTGCTCTTTTTCTTTGTATAACCGTTTTAACTGGTTAGTACCATCTGTTTTAAGGTTGCAAAAGCAATCCAATTGATTACCAATACTATACAAAAGACACAAAACGGACTATTTCATGGGGAAAAGACATTCTTTGTTGCTGCCGGTCATTGCTGTGATCCTTCTGGCAGCGGCTTCCTGCAAAAGCGACTACGAGAAAATGGTAGACCGTGAACTCGGCAGCGGCATCCGCCAGGACAGTATTTTCTTCGGCCTATACCTCGGCATGAGCATACCCGACTTCTACAAACATTGCTTCGAACTGAACAGGCAGGGGCTGGTAACCAACGGCCCGGAAAACAACACCGTGTTGTATTCTTTCTACAACTACCAGTACCCGCTCGACATGAATTTTTATCCCGCTTTTGAAAACGACCGGATATGGAAAATGGGTATTGTTTTCAACTATCAGGGCTGGGCGCCGTGGAATAAAATCCTGTATTCAGACAAACTGGTCGTCGATGTACTCGACATTCTCGAAAAATGGTACGGAGGCGGTTTCCTTAATCTCAAAGCCCCCAATGGGAAACCCGTTTGGGTCAAGGTGACAGGCAACCGCCAAATACTCGTAACACTTCAGAATGAACGCAATGTACGCGTGGAGATCACCGACCTGACCGTACCACCACCCAAGAAACCGCAACCGGTTCAAGACAATAATCGCCCGATCTGGGAAAAATACGCCCGGTAATGCTGAAAAAAATGAAGTTGTTGGCCCTGCCCATATTGGCGTTGCTGCTTGTTTTAATGTCTGCGTGCAACCGCAGTAAGCCGGACGCAGCAACGGCAAAACGATTCACGCTGCTACATTCAGAACAAACCGGGATCGATTTTCGCAACGATATTCCCTATAACGACTCGGTCAACTGTTACTTGTTCCGAAATTTTTATAACGGCGGCGGAGTAGCCATCGGCGACGTCAACAACGATGGCTTGCCCGACATCTTTTTCTGTGGCAACATGCGGTCCAACCGGCTGTACCTCAACAAGGGCAACTTCAGGTTTGAAGACATCACTGAAAAATCCGGACTTGCCACAGACCACGTTTGGACCGCCGGGGTTGCCCTGGCCGATGTGAACGGCGACGGCTGGCTGGATATCTATACCTGCAAATCCGGTCCCCCCGGCGGCGCCAGGCGACATAACGAGTTGTTCATCAATCGGG
The DNA here is from genome assembly GCA_937861115.1 of uncultured Bacteroidota bacterium. GTDB lineage: Bacteria > Bacteroidota > Bacteroidia > Chitinophagales > Saprospiraceae > M3007. Next base: position 7,929 of record CALMBD010000186.1, read on the forward strand.
GCGCTGCCGAAGGAAAGGACTGGTCAGGCACATTTATCGAACAATCAGGCGCCTGGGGCCTTGATTTTACCGGCCTCAGCACGCACGCGGCATTTTTCGATTACGACCGCGACGGCGACCTCGACTGCTATCTGCTCAACAATTCAATCAGAAGCGTCGGCGGATACGATTACCGTCCCGGTCAGCGCGATATTCCCGACCCCAACGGCGGCAACAAACTCCTGAAAAACAACAGCATTAACCCCGGCGGCAAGGCAGAAAACCGCTTCGTCGATGTTACCCTGACATCAGGGATTTATGCCTCTGCCATCGGTTTCGGCCTCGGGGTGACAGTCGGCGACTACAACCGCGACGGCTGGCAGGACCTGTTTATCTCCAACGATTTCTTTGAGCGCGACTACCTGTATCGCAACAAGGGCGACGGCACGTTTGAAGAGGTGCTGGTGAAAGCCATACCCGAGATCAGCAAGGGTTCCATGGGCGCCGACATGGCTGACCTGAACAACGATGGCTTCCCGGAGATATTCGTGACAGAAATGGTTCCACCCGACGATGCACGGTACAAAACCAAGGCGGCTTTCGATTCCTGGGAAACCTACCAACTGGGCCTGCATTCGGGCTACCACCGGCAGTTCGGACGCAATGTGCTGCAACTCAACAACGGCGACGGCACCTTTTCCGAGGTGGGAAGACAGGCGGGAGTCTGGGCTACCGACTGGAGCTGGGGCGCCCTGCTCGCCGATTTCGACAACGACGGTTATAAAGATATTTTCGTGGCAAACGGCATCGGCAAAGACCTGCTCGACCAGGACTACCTGAATTTTTACTCCGACCCGGCAGCCATTTCAAAAGTGCTTAAGGCAAATCCCGGGCAGGGGATCAAAATGCTTATCGACGCCATGCCTTCGCAGGCATTATCGAATTATCTTTTCAAAAACAAGGCAGATTCAACCGGGCTCGTATTCCAGAATGTCGCAGAGGATTGGGGACTCTCCCAACCGTCGTTTTCCAACGGCTCGGCCTACGGCGACCTTGACAACGACGGCGACCTCGATCTGGTCGTCAATAACGTGAACATGCCTTGTTTTGTGTACCGGAATGAAACCGTCGACGGCGTTGCAAAACCCGGCGCCAACTGGCTGAAAGTCCGTTTTTCGGGTGAAACTGGGCTCAACACGCGCTGTCTGGGCGCACAGGTGACCGTGAAAGCCGGGAACAAGACTTTCTACCAGGAATTATCACCCATGCGGGGCTTTGAATCGGGAGTCGACTACCGGCTGCACTTTGGATTGGGCGACGTCACCATCATCGACACATTCCGGGTACAGTTTCTGTCCGGAAGGGTTTGGACCAGCTACGGATTGCCCGTAAATGAAGAAATAGATATTCAGGAAGGCGACACTCCTGAACCGGCCGCTATAACCCGCCCCAAAAACGATCCGGGAAAAACACTTTTCGGGATTTCCGCACAACAGCCGGCTTTTGCGCACCGCGAATCGGACTATTCCGACTTCAACCGGGAGGCGCTGCTGTTTCGCATGTATTCCGCCGAAGGGCCGGCGCTGGCAACCGGGGACGTGAACGGGGATGGGCTGGACGATTTCTTCGCCGGCGGAGCAGTCGGGCAGCCGGGAGCCGTTTTTATTCAAAACACTACGGGTGCTTTCCTACGCACGCAACAACCGGACCTCGATCGGGACCTGGCAGGTGAAGATGTCACAGCAGTGTTCTTCGATGCAGACGGCGACGGGGACCCGGACCTTTATGCAGGCAGCGGCAGCAATGAGTTCGAGCCCGGTGAGCCGGCGTTGCAGGACAGGCTGTATCTCAACGACGGGCGCGGCCATTTTAAACGGAAAGCAGACGCCCTGCCCGCTTCCAAACCGTTCAGCACCGGATGCGTTCGACCGGCAGATATCGACAATGACGGCGACACGGACCTTTTTGTCGGCATGCGCCTCATACCCGGCCGTTACGGCCAGTCGCCGACGTCTTTTGTGATGCTCAACGACGGCTCCGGGCGCTTTACTCCGATTCCGTTGAAGGACGATCAGGGGCACGACCTGGGCATGGTCACAGACGCCGTCTGGTCGGATATCGACGGGGACAAAGACCCGGACCTGATCATTGTAGGGGAATGGGAGCCTGTAAAAATATTTCAAAACAACGGCGGCAAACTAAGGCTGCTGAAAGGCCTTTTGCCCAAATCAAACGGCTGGTGGAACTGCATCAGGGCCGCCGACCTTGACGGCGACGGCGACGAGGACTTTGTTCTGGGCAACTGGGGCCTGAATACGCGTTTCAAGGCATCTTCGGAAAAGCCGCTTTCGGTGTATGTTGCCGATTTTGACGCCAATGGCCGCGAAGAGTCCATTTTGTGTCAGTACAACGGCGACCGCTCTTACCCGCTCGTTCAGCGGAACGACCTGGTCAGGCAGTTGCCCATGTTGAAAAAGCGATTCCTGAAGTTCGACGACTATAAAAACCGGACAATAGATGACATGTTTACCCCGGAGCAAATGGCGGGTGCGATTCAAAAAGAGGCATTTGAACTACAGACCTGTGTCTTGTGGAATCGCGGCGGCGGGAAATTCGAGTTAACAGCCCTGCCCTTGCCCGCCCAGCAAACACCCGTTTTCGCCATTGAATTGCATGACATTACCGGTGACGGGAAAGCGGATATACTGCTTGCCGGGAACCACGAGCGCTGCAAGCCTGAAACCGGACAATGCCTCGGGTCGTACGGTTGTGTGCTGGTAAATGACGGAAATGGCTCTTTCCGTCAGATTCCCCAGCGCAAAAGCGGGTTGCATCTGGAAGGCTCGACGCGGGGACTGGCTGTATTGAACGGCCCAAACCGGAACAGGCTACTGGTCGCCCGAAACAACGCAACGATGCTGTTGTACGACATGCCACCCGACAAAAGGCCTGCGCAATAAAAAAAAGCCGATGGTCAGTCACGCAGAAACTCCAGTTCCTGATGCCGGTCCAGTCTGGCAATGGACGACGGTTCGTGCGGAGTCTTGTCGTCTTGCCGGTATTTCACCACGTAATCGACGCCTCCCAGTATCTCGCTGCTGATGGCGCCATAAGAGCCCGGAAAAGGTTCATTGCTCTTGTTGGCCGAGGTGCTGACCAGCGGTTTGTCCAGAGCCCTGATCAGTTCCTGACAAAACTCATCCTGTGCCACACGGATGGCTACCGAACCGTTGGGCGCCTTCACTATATCGGGAAGGCCGGTATTTTTTTCGTAGATCACCGTCAAAGGACGCTGATGGAAGGCGAGAAGCGTTTCAAGTCGGGGATGTATCTTCGGAACGTATCGTTTCAACATATCGATGTCAGACACCAGCAGGATGTAGCCCTTATCGGGGGCTCTGCCTTTAAGCTCCGAAACACGGGCTACAGCCGCTTCGTTGGTTGCGTCGCAACCTATTCCCCACACAGTATCCGTGGGATAACAAATAATGCCTCCGTTCTGAATGAGGCGAACAATCTCTGAAATGTCGTCGCGTAGCAGGAACATACCCAACATTTAGTGGTTAAAAATCGTTTACGAATGTACTTTTGGGAAGGCAAAAATCTGATTTTTGCGCAACAATCCCCATATACTTATAAACACCTTGCATACTATGGTCAAGAGAGGGACAATAACGCTCATTGCAATACTTTCATTGGTTTGTTTGCCCGCCATTTTACCGGCAATGCACATAATTGGTGGTGAAATCACTTACGAGTGCCTTGGCGACGCTCCAAATAATCAGCGACAGTACCGGTTTACGATGAAAATCTACCGGGATTGCCAGGGAAACGGCGCTGCGTTTGATAACCCTGCGGAAATGGCCATCTATCAAGGTACCCTCGGCAATAACAACCTGTTTGTCACTTTCAATGTCAGCACCATGGGCATCAAGCCGCTGGAGGCCGACACGCCGGCCTGTGTGGACAAGTTTCCGTCGAACGTCTGTGTTGAGCAAGCCACCTATGTATTTACCCGCACGTTGCCCATTTTGCAAACGGGTAGTTATTTCATTGTTTACCAGCGCTGCTGCCGCAATACTTCCATTACAAACATCCTCACACCGGGAGACGTCGGCGCCACTTACATGGTGGAACTGACCGCCGCCGCACAACAACAGTGCAACAACAGCCCCGTTTTCAACAACTTTCCGCCCATTGTGATCTGCAAGGATTTCGACATTGGATTCGACCATTCTGCAACGGATCCGGAAGGCGATCAGTTGGTGTACAGTTTTTGCGCGCCTTTTACCGGAGGCGGCCCCCTGCTGAACCAACCGGCACTTTTTGATTGCGATGGCGCAAAACCTACGCCGCCCTGCGCACCACCCTTTGGTACCGTAACATTTATCCCGCCACTTACGCCGGGCAATCCGATGGGCGGAGCGCCCCTGATTGATATCAACTCCATGACCGGACTGATCACCGGGAAGCCCAATATGCTCGGCCAGTTTGTGGTAGGGGTCTGCGTCCAGGAGTTCCGGAACGGGGTACTGCTATCTACCGTCAAACGCGACTTCCAGTTCAATGTCGCCGACTGCGAGCCGACGGTGTTGGCCAGCATAACCACCGATTCTTCCAAAATTGTCGGCCCCAACCAGTACGTCATAAAATCGTGCGGCAGGAACAACATATTTTTTAACAACGAAAGCGTCGATCAGGCCAAAATTGACTCTTTTGAGTGGCGCTTTACCTTTTCTCCGGATTCCATTTTCAGCGATAGAAAGAACTGGGACGCGAACGTTACGTTCCCGGGTGTCGGCAGTTATTTCGGCTCGCTCATGCTGAACCCCGGTTCGGAATGCGGCGACACCGCCTATATCAACATTGAAATTTATCCGGAGGTTACTGCCAGTTTTACCTACGACTATGACACCTGTGTAGCCGGGCCTGTGGTCTTCACCGATCAGTCGTTCGGCGATGGCGTTGTCGATCGATGGGATTGGGATTTCGGCGTGCCCGGAGGAAAATCCAGCGATCAAAACCCTGATTATCAGTACACTTCGCCCGGCAACCACCCGGTGCGGTTGTTCGTAGTGGATAAAAATATTTGTACGGACGATACGACCCAGGTGATCAACTGGTTTCCCGTTCCGCCGCTGATTATTATCCAGCCCAGCAGTTACCTGGGCTGCTCTCCGGCTGATATATTTTTTAACAACCTCTCGACACCCATCGACGAGACCTATCATATTGTCTGGGATTTCGGCGATGGCAAAACGGTTGAAGACATCATCAGTCCGACACACACCTACACGGAACCGGGTATCTATAATGTGACCGTAGCCATTACCTCCCCGATCGGCTGTTTTACCTCCGATGATTTCCCCAACCTGATCAAGATCGAGCCCTCCCCGGTCGCCAACTTTGAATGCGATCCCGACACCGACCTGTCCAACTTTAACAACACGGTACAATTTACCGATTTGTCTACAGGTGCAGTGCACTGGAACTGGCAACTGGGCAATTCCAAAACAACTATAGAACAAAACCCGGTCTATACCTTTCCGGACACCGGGCTGGTAAAGGTGCGCCTCATTGTCACGCACCCCGCCGGATGCAAGGATTCCATGATCAAGTATCTGGATATCCGTCCCATTGTTTTGTGGAACATGCCCAACGCCTTCACTCCCAACGGCGACGGCCTCAACGACGGTTTCCTCGGAAAAGGCTACCTCGAAGGCGCCACCAATTTCCGTATGACCATCTGGAACCGCTGGGGAGAGCTGGTGTATGAGACCTCGAACCCCAACGACGAGTGGAACGGCAGGGCGCAAAACACCGGCGGTATGTCGCCGGCAGGCGTTTATGTATACCTCGTTTCGTTTACCGGGCCACGCGGCGAGCCGTTTGAGTTTAAGGGATTCGCCACTTTGTTGCGATGATATGATTGCCATAGAACCGGTATACGGATGGCCCGGTCAGGAAAGGTCGGATACCATTTTCGCTATTTGCAACGCCGTTTTCGGTCAAATGGACCACTCGAAGTTTTACAGCCGGATGCGTGAAAAGCATGCACTTTTCACGCTTTTAGCCGTAGAAAACGGAGCGATAGCGGGATTTAAAACGGGCTACGACCTGGGCGACGGCGTCTTTTACAGCTGGATAGGCGGGGTTTTGGAGGCATACAGGCGACAAGGCATCGCCCGAATGTTGATGCTGGAACAGCATGCCTGGTGCCGGGAAAACGGGTACCGGCTGATCCGGACCAAAACCTACAACCAATGGAAAGGCATGCTGATCCTCAACCTGCAATGCGGCTTCGACATTACCGGAACTGCCCAAAAAGACAATGGCAGGCTCCAGATATTACTCGAAAAGCAACTGGTCTGAGGGCTACCGCAACAGCGTGACGTTGCCTTTTTCCTCGTATTCCGTTCCACCAATACAGCGCACTTTCAGGTAGTAGCCATAGGTCTCTGCCGGCTGCGGGTCGCCGCGGAAGGTCCCGTCCCAGGCATCATCCAGCGCATTGGCTTCAAATACCTTTTCTCCCCAGCGGTTGTAGATCACCCAGTACACCTCCGTGACAATGGCGCTTTCCAGTTTCAACTGGTCATTTTGATTATCACCGTTTGGTGAAAATGCGGTAGGGAAAAAGACATAAATGTCGTCGCAGTTGACCGACCTGACCTCTACGGTGACGGTATCGCGAAGCACGCAACTGCCTGCAACCGGTACGGTAACGAAGTACGTAGTGGTCACAAGCGGCGAAGCGACCGGATTCCAGATGTTGGCATCGGAAAGGGTTGACGCAGGTTCCCATATAAATACACTTCCGGAGGTCGACATGGCCTCCAGTTGCGAGGTACTGCCGGGCAGGATGGATTCCGGGGTGGCAGTGGCCGAAATAGTCCCCGGGTCCGCTATCGCTACCGTCACGGTGTCCTGTTCGATGCACTCGTCGTAACTTACCGTGAGCACATAAGAGGTCGTTACCGACGGGAATGCGACAGGGTTCGCGATCGAGGTGGACGTCAGGGCAGTCGATGGCGACCATTGGTACTGGTACATCGGATTGCCGCCGTCTGAAGTAAGTGCTATGGAATCACCGGCACAAATCGTCAGGTCGTTGAGCGGAGAGTCGAGCAACTGGCCCTGGACGGAAATGGGGAATTGCCTTGTTTTGGTGCAGCCGTTGCCGGATGTCACGGTCAGCGTCAGCACATAATCGCCGGCTTCCGACAACTGGAACACCGGGTCAACCTCGTCGGAAAGGTACACCGTGTTATCGGGCGCGGTGAGTTCCCACAGGCGGTCCGCAATACCGGTCGCCGGGTCGTCGCTTTTGTCAACTGCCGAGATAATAAAGTCACCGCTGGCGCACAGCGGGAAATCGACATCCGCGTCGGCCACCAGTTCCGTGCTGACTACATGTATCGTTTGAAAAGAGGTGTCGCGGCAGGGATCATCCGGTTCGGCAATAAGGGCGATGGTGTAAAAACCGGTATCCGGGTAGGTAAAGGTGGGTGAATAGGCCGTAGAAACGCTTGAATCATCGCCCCCCCAGTCGAAATACCACTTGTAATCGTAATTATTTTGTCCCTGGTTGAGAAAATTGACTGCCAGGGTATCGCAGATGAGTTCGGGCACAAAAAAAGCGGAGACCGGCTTTCCGCACTGGGAAACGTTGTACTGAAAATCGCGCCGTGTCGTCGAAATAAGGCTGTCGTCGCGGTATTCGTCCACGCACACGCCTACCACAAAGTTGCCGATGGTGGCGGGTATTCCTGTTATGAACCCGGTCATCGGATCGATGCTCAGCGGGTCGCCGCTCAGCACATTGTCGAGATTGTAGGGCGGGTCTTTCCAGACAACCTCTTCGTATGGACCGGGATTCGGCGGCTGCGGAAGCGGCGCCAGCGAATCGGCCCCCTGAAGGGGCGTACACAGGTAATACACCAGCGAATCGCCGTCCGGATCAGTAGCCGAGTGGTCAAAGTCGATGGGTTCATGTATACATATCGCCACGGGTGGCCATTGGTTGAATACAATGCTGTTGTTGCACTGCAACAAGGCCTTTTCCGAAATGGTGGAAATGATGGTAATACCGGTAGCCAGCGGACTTTTTATATTGCGGATCAACTGGTTGCGACAACATCGCTGGTATACGACATTGTATCCGCCGGGTTGAAAGGGCAGGTTTACCACCGCAACATAGCGCGTGCCGTGGGCGCATACGTCCGGGGGCACGGTCAGGCAGGGATTAGACAGTACTATGGGAAGCGTGTCGTTGGACGAGGGGTCCCATACCAGCGTCAACACCTGGAGCAAATTGTAACTGGAATCAAAAATTCCAACGGCTGCGGGGTTGTCGAACCACGGCACGCCTGTGTAGCAATCGCGGTACACGGTCAGGGTTATTTCATACAGGTCATTGCCCAGGCATTTATAGGTGAGTTCTCCACCTACAATGTGGGTAGCCGATACCCTGGATAAGGGGGCCAGGAAAAGGAACAGGCAAAAGGCGAGACGATTCATAATACCGGCTAATGTATGAAGTTTTTGTTGAGTAAAAAGGCAAGACCTTCCGGTTCTGCCTGTCGCTGCCTTTAGCAAAGGAATCTGTAAAAATAACTGGTTTAACCGGCCCCGTATGCCTACTTTTGCGCCCCGTTTCAGCCCGGTCGCCCCAAAGTAGCGATCGGACGCACTCACAACCACATCTGCCGATGTCCGAATTTTTAAACGAACTGCACCGCCGCCGCACCTTTGCCATCGTCGCCCACCCCGATGCCGGCAAAACCACGCTCACGGAAAAACTGCTGCTTTTCGGCGGCGCGATCCAAACCGCAGGCGCCGTCAAAAGCAACAAGATCAAAAAAAGCACCGTGTCCGACTTTATGGAAATAGAGCGCCAGCGCGGTATTTCGGTCAGCACATCGGTTATGGGTTTTGAATACAGAAACCTGCAAATCAATATATTGGATACGCCGGGTCACGAGGACTTTGCGGAAGACACCTACCGGACGCTCACGGCCGTCGACTCCGCCATCGTGGTGGTCGACGTCGCCAACGGCGTGGAAAAGCAGACCGAAAAACTGACCAAGGTTTGCCGGATGCGCGATACGCCGCTCATCTTCTTCATCAACAAACTCGACCGGGAAGGCAAGGATGCCTTCGACCTGCTCGACGAGATCGAACAGAAACTGGATGTCAAGGTGCGCCCGCTGTCGTGGCCCATCGGCATGGGGCAGCGCTTCAAGGGCGTGTACAATTTGTACGAGAAAAAACTGGTGCTGTTCAACCCGCACGGCAAGCAGGATGAAGAGGAGGTCATTATTTTTGAAGACCTCGCCAACCCCGACCTTGAAAAACACATCGGCGAAAGCGCCGCGCGCGAACTGCGCGAGGAGGTGGAAGTCGTCGAAACCGTTTACCACGACTTTAAAAAGGAAGACTACCTCTCCGGCAAAATTTGCCCGGTATTCTTTGGTTCGGCGGTCAACAACTTCGGTGTCAAGGAGTTGCTCGACTGTTTCGTAGAGATCGCCCCTACCCCGCTCCCCCGCTTCACAGAGGAACGCCTGGTCAAACCCGAGGAGGACAAGTTCAGCGGATTCGTGTTCAAGATATTTGCCAACATGGACCCCCGGCACCGCGACCGCATTGCGTTCCTGCGCATCTGTTCCGGCAAATTCGAGCGCAACAAGAATTACAAGCATATCCGGCTGGGGCGCGACATGAAGTTCCCCAACCCCACCATGTTCATGGCTTCGAAGAAAACCCTGTTGGAGGAAGCCTATCCGGGCGATGTGGTGGGTTTGTACGACTCCGGCAACTTCAAGATCGGCGATACCCTGACAGAGGGCGAAATGCTGCATTTCAAAGGTATTCCGGCCTTCTCGCCCGAGCAGTTCAGGTACGTGGAAAATGCCGATCCGATGAAACAGAAGCAGTTTGCCAAAGGCCTCGACCAACTCATGGATGAAGGCGTGGCGCAGATGTTTACGCGCAACAGCGACGGGCGTCGTATCATCGGCACGGTGGGTCAACTCCAGTTTGAGGTGATCCAGCACCGTCTGGAAAGCGAATACAACGCCAAATGCCGCTACGAGCCAGTCAGCCTGCACAAGGCTTGCTGGGTTACTTCCAACGACCCCAAAGCCATGCAGGAGTTCCTCGACCGCCGCAAGCGCGATATTGCGGTGGACAGCGAAGGCAACACCGTTTTTCTGGCCGAAACGGCGTGGATTTTACAAACTGCGCAGGAGAATTTTCCGAAGATACAGTTCCATTTTACTTCAGACGTGTGATTCCGCAAACACTTTTGCACCGGACTTGTTAAAGTGCAAACTTCCTGTTATGCGCAAAAGGCTCGTCATTTCCATTGCTTTGTTGTCCGCCGCCGGGCTAACTGCATTCACACTCTTCTCCATCCGTACCAATCAAACGCTTACCCGTCCCATGCACACACCTGCTACCGACTCCACTGCTACCTCGTTTTTTAGTTTTACGGTCAACTCTCTCGACGGCAAACCCGTGTCGTTCGAACAGTACCGCGGCAAGAAGATCATTGTGCTCAATACCGCTTCGGAATGCGGCTACACCCCGCAATATGCCGACTGGCAAAAGTTTTACGAAGCCAATAAGGAGTTTGTGGTGGTGCTGGGATTTCCCTGCAACGATTTTGGCGGACAGGAACCCGGGTCTGCTACCGAAATACAAGGCTTCTGCCAGAAAAACTACGGGGTGACCTTCCCAATGTTCGAAAAAGTGTCCGTCAAGGGTGAAGGCAAATCGCCTGTGTACCAATGGCTCACCGACCCGGCCCTGAACGGCTGGAACGACCAGGAACCCACCTGGAATTTCTGCAAATACGTGCTGGATGAAAACGGCAAACTCACCAACTATTTCGCGTCAAAAGTAAAGCCGGACAGCGAAGCGTTTTTGGAGGCGATGGGGCTGTAGAGTACCCAGACCTGTAAGGTTTTGAAAACAGGTCTGTCG